>NZ_CACSJM010000035.1 GCF_902706185.1 Roseomonas sp. 18066
CGTGGCGCGCGCGCCGCGCTGGATCCGCCCGCCTCCGCCGCCCCCCGCACCCTGCGCGGGCTCGACGCGCTGAACTTCTTCCTGGCCGATGTGCGGGACGGGCTCGGGCCCTATCTCGCCATCTACCTGGTGGCGGTGCGCGGACCCGAGGGCGGCTGGGACGAGGCCACCACCGGCCTGGTCATCACCATCGCCGGGCTGACCGGGCTGCTGGCGCAGACCCCGGCCGGGGCGCTGATCGATGGCAGCCGGCGCAAGCGGGCCATCGTCATCGCAGCGGCGCTCGCCGTGACCATCAGCTGCCTGGCCATCCCCTATCTGGAAAGCTTCGCCGCCGTCGCCGCCAGCCAGTCGCTGGCCGCCATCGCCGGCGCCATCTTCCCGCCGGCGCTGGCCGCCATCACGCTGGGCGTGGTCGGCCCCCGCCTCTTCGCCCGCCGCATCGGCCGCAACGAGGCCTTCAACCATGCCGGCAACGCGGCCTCGGCGGCGCTGGCCGCGGGCGGCGCCATCCTGTTCGGCCCGCTGGTGGTGTTCTGGCTGATGGCGGCGCTGGCCGTGCTCAGCATCGGCGCCATGCTGATGGTGCCCGGCCGCGCCATCGACCACCGCCAGGCGCGCGGCCTGGCCAGCGGCGCCGCGGAGGAGAAGGCCAGCACCGGCGAGGCCCCGAGCGGGTTGGCGACGCTGCTGGGCGACCGCGCGCTGATGACCTTCGCCCTGCTGATGGCGGCCTTCCACCTGGCCAATGCGGCGATGCTGCCCAGCCTGGGCCAGCTGCTGGCGCGCAGCATCGGCCAGGAGCATGCCACCTCGCTGATCGCGCTCTGCATCCTGGCGGCGCAATGCGTCATGGTGCCGGTGGCGCTGCTGGCCGGCGCCAAGGCGGATCGCTGGGGCCGCAAGCCGCTGTTCCTGGCGGCCTTCGGCGTCCTCGCCCTGCGTGGCGTGCTCTACGTCCTGTCCGACAGCCCCTACTGGCTGATGGCGGTGCAGCTGCTGGACGGCATTGGCGCCGGGCTGTTCGGCGCGCTCTTCCCCGTCGTCGTCGCCGACCTCACGCGGGGCACTGGGCGGTTCAACGTGGCGCAGGGCGCCATCGCCACGGCGCAGGGGCTGGGGGCGGCGCTCAGCGCCAGCCTGGCCGGAGGGCTGATCGTCGCCGCCGGCTTCGACGCCGCCTTCCTGACGCTCGGCGGCATCGCGGCGGCGGGGTTCTTCGCCTATTGGCTGCTGATGCCCGAGACCCGCCCGGACAGCGTCGCCGCGGGCGGAGAGCCGCCGGCGGCGACCCTCCAACCCGCCGAGTAGCCGTCAGGCCTTGTCGACGCCCCAGAAGAGCGGGAACGGCGCCTGCTTCACGCCGGAGACATTGCCGCGCCAGGCGCTGTGGCCCAGGAAGAAGCCGGTCGGGATGAAGGTGACATGGTCCATCCCGGCGCGGTTGACGCCGTCCAGCGCCGCCTTCTCCGCCGCCAGGTCGGGCGCCTGGTACCATTCGGTGATGTGCTGCTCGACCTCGGCCGAATCCGGCCAGCCGAACCAGGCCTTGTCGCCGCTGGCGCTGACCCCCTTGTACGGCGCCGGATTGATGCAATCGACGCCCGAATGCCAGCTGAAGAAAATGCTCCAGCCGCCCTCGGCGACCGGCTTCTTGTTGGTGCGGCGCGAGCCCACCGTGCCCCAGTCGGTCGCGATATAGTCGACGTTCATGCCGATGCGCGCCAGCATGTCGGCGGTGACATCGCCCTGCGCCTTGGTGATCGGCACGTCGGTCGCGACCAGCATCGCCACCTTCTCGCCGGCATAGCCCGCCTGCTTCAGCATCGCGCGGGCGCGGTCATAGTTGCGCGGGCCCTTCAGCCGCTCGGCGCCGGCCTCGGTGTAGAGCGGCGTGCCCGGGGTGAAGAAGCTCGGCATCGACTTCCACAGCGCCGTGTCGTCGCCGACGATGGCGCGCATGTAGTCTTCCTGGTTCACCGCCAGCTGCAGCGCCTGGCGCACCAGCTTGTTGTTGAACGGCGCCTGCAGGTGGTTCAGCCGCATCGAGCCGACATTGCCCAGCGGATCGCCGATCGCCACCTTCACGTTGCGGCCGCGGCTGAGCAGCGGCACCAGATCGGCGATCGGGTTCTCCCACCAATCCACCTCGCCGCCCTGCAGCGCGCTGGCGGCGGTGCCGGGGTCGGGCATGGTCAGCCACTCGACGCGGTCGACCAGCATCCGCTTGCCGCCCGCCAGCCAGTCCGGCGCCTCCTCGCGCGGCTGGTAGTCGGCGAAGCGCTGGAACACCGAGCGAGAGCCGGCCACCCACTCGTCCCGCTTGAAGGCCATCGGGCCGGAGCCGACATATTCGGTGATCTGCTTGAACGGATCGGTCTTGGCGATCCGCTCCGGCATGATCACCAGCAGCGGCGTGTTGCTCTTGCCCAGGGCGTAGAGCAGCTTCGGGAAAGGCGCCTTCAGCCGGAAGCGGAAGTTGCGGTCGTCCACCGCCTCCAGCGCATCGAGCTGCGACTGGATCATCTGCCCCATGCCGTCGCGCACCATCCAGCGCTGGATGCTGGCGACGACGTCGCGGCTGCGCACCGCCTCGCCATCATGGAACTTCAGGCCCGGGCGCAGGCGGAAATCCCAGATCTTGCCATCGGCCGAAACCTCGTGGCCCTCGACCATCTGCGGCTTCGGCTGCAGATCGGCGCCGATGCCATACAGCATGTCGAAGACCAGCAGGCTGGCATTGCGCACCACCAGCTGCGTGCCGGCGACCGCATCCAGGTTCGGCAGGTCGGCCTGCGGCACGAAGCGCAGCACCTTGGAAGACTGGGCGCGGGCATAGGACGGCGCGGCCAGCGCGGCGCCAGCGGCGAGCAGGAAGTTGCGGCGTTGCATCACAAAGAAAGCTCCAAGCGAAGCAAGGCTGGGGGAAGGTATTCCCCCAGGCCCCCCTTCTATTTCTGTCAATTGGCTCTGCCGGCGCGGTTCAGCATATGGTCCAGCAGGATCTCGGCGCCGGCGGCGCAAT
Organism: Roseomonas sp. 18066; assembly: GCF_902706185.1. GTDB lineage: Bacteria > Pseudomonadota > Alphaproteobacteria > Acetobacterales > Acetobacteraceae > Pseudoroseomonas. The sequence goes on from NZ_CACSJM010000035.1 coordinate 3,026, forward strand.
GCTCGAGGCTCGCGCGCTCCAGCTCGCTGTGCGAAACGCCGTCGAGGCAGGGCACGAAAATCAACGCCGTCGGACAGATCGCCGACAGGTTGAAGGCGTCATGGCCCGGGCGCGTCAGCGCCGGCATCGCGCTGTGGCCGCGCGCGGCGGCCAGGCGCAGCGTTTCCTCCGCCAGGCCGGCATCGAAGACGATCGGGTCGCGCCGCATCCGCGACACCACCGACAGCGCCAGGCCCGTCTCGTCGGCGATCCTCGCCATGGCCGCCAGGATCGCGGCCTCCATCGCCTCGACGCCCTCGCGCGCCGGATGCACGACGCTGGCGGCGAAGACGGCGCGATGCGCGATATTGATCCGGTTGTTCGGCCAGACATCCATGGTGATGGCGCTGGCGGTGCCGGCCGGCGCATGCGCGTCGCCGATCGCCTCGATCTCGGCGACCAGCCGGGATGCGCCATACAGCGCGTTGCGCCGGCGCGCCTGCGGCAGCGACTGCGCATGGCCGTTCTCGCCCAGGCATTCCAGCCCGAGATACAGCATGTAGTGGCTGCCGGTGACGGCGCCGATCACCCGGCCCGCCGCCTCCAGCACCGGCCCCTGCTCGATATGCAGCTCGAAATAGCTGTCGACCGCCCGGCCGCCGCAGGGCGCCGCGCCCCGATAGCCGATGCGCGCCAGCTCGGCGCCGACCGTCGCGCCGCCGCGGTCGGCGGTGGCATGGGTCGCGGCCAGGTCCAGCTTGCCGGCGAAGACGCCCGACCCCATCAGCCCGGGCGCGAAGCGGGCGCCTTCCTCATTGGTCCAGTTCACCACCTCGACGGCGCGTTGCGTGACGATGCCGGCGGCGTTCATCGCCCGCACCGCCGCCAGCGCCGCCAGCACGCCGAGCGGCCCGTCGAACTTGCCCCCCGGCTGCTGCGTGTCCAGGTGGCTGCCCGCCAGTACCGGCGGCAGCGACGGGTCGGCGCCCTCGCGCCGGCCGAAGACATTGCCCATGGCGTCGATGGTGACGGCCAGCCCCGCCTCCGCGCACCAATGGACGAAGAGGTTGCGCGCGTCGCGGTCGGCATCCGTCAGGCTCAGCCGGTCGCTGCCGCCGCGCGGCGTGGCGCCGAGGCAGCCCAGCGTCATCAGGTCCGACCACAGCCGGTCGCGGTTGATCGCCAGAGCGGGCATGGTCCGGGCTCCCTGCCGTTGAGGCGTGGGATACATCGTCCTCCCCGCCCCGAAGGTCACGCCCCTTCGCAACCGCAAAAAGCCGCTCCCAGACCGGCTTTGCCCAGCCTGTCGTCATTCCCGGGCGATCCCCGATGCAACTGCCCATTCGGCAAGCATGCAGGCGCTGTCATGGCCTTTTTGCAGGGCAGAAGCGATTTGTGCAGCGCAGCATCGTCATGGCAATTTAAGGAAATGTCCTCGACGACCTCGGCGCCTGCCGCCGCCTCCCTCGCCTCCACGCCGCGGCTGGTGCTGGCGCTCAGCACCCTGATGGCCTTCGGCGCCATGTCGACGGACATGTACCTGCCGGCCCTGCCCGCCTTGCAGGCCTCGCTGCAGGCCAGCCCGGCGCGGATCCAGCAGACGCTGTCGCTGTTCCTGGTGGGCTTCGCCCTGGCCCAGCTGGTCTGGGGGCCGCTTGGCGACCGCTACGGCCGGCGGCGGCCGATCATGGCCGGCGTCGCGCTGTTCATGCTGGGCTCGGTCGGCTGCGCCCTGGCGACCACGGCGGGCGAGATGCTGGCCTGGCGCCTGCTGCAGGCGGTCGGCGCCTGCGCCGGGCCGGTGCTGGCCCGCGCCATGGTGCGCGACCTCTATGGCCGCGACCGCGCGGCGCAGATCCTGTCGGTGCTGATGCTGGTGATGGGCGTGGCGCCGCTGGTGGCGCCGATCATCGGCGGCCAGCTGCTGGTCTTCTTCTCCTGGCGCAGCATCTTCTGGGTGCTGCTGGGCTTCGGCGCGCTGGCTTTCGCCGCCGCCTGGAGCCTGAAGGAGACCCTCCCCGCCGACCGTCGCGCGCCGCTCGGCTTCCGCAACCTGGTCTTCGGCTATCTCGGCCTGCTCGGCGACCGCCGCTTCCTCGGCTACGCGCTGACCGGCGGCTGCTTCTATGGCGGCATCTACACCTATCTGGCCGGCTCGCCCTTCGCCTATATCGAGTTCCATCACGTGCCGCCCGAGGCCTATGGCTTCCTCTTCGCGGTGAATATCTGCGGCATGATGGGGCTGAACATGGTCAACAGCCGGCTGGTGCCGCGCCTCGGCACCGACCGGCTGTTCCGCGCCGGCCTGGTGCTCGGCGCCCTCTCCGGCGTGGCGCTGGCGCTGACCGCGGGCTTCAGCTGGCTCGGGCTGCTGGGGCTGGCGGCGCCGCTTTTCGTCTATGTCTCGATGCTGGGCTTCATCGTCGCCAATTCGGTGGCGGGCGCCCTCTCCGCCTATCCGCGCAAGGCCGGCCAGGCCTCGGCGCTGCTGGGGACCATGCATTACGGGCTGGGCGGCGCCTTCAGCGCGCTGCTCGGCCTGCTGGCCGATGGCACGCCCGCGCCGATGGGGCTGCTGATCGGCGTGCTCGGCGTGGCGGGCCTCGCCGCCGGCCTGCTGGTGAAAAGCGAGAGGTAGCCAGAGCGTGATGGCTCGAGGTGGAATCACCGAGAAGCCTGCATCACACGATCAAGCATAAGTCTGGAGTGGGTTGCCTTCGTCTGTCCGAAGACAGCCCGCCCTAGCGCGCCGCCGTGTAGCCGGCGACGATGGCGTCGTAGCGGCCCGAGGCGCGCAGCTCGGCCAGCCCGCCATTGAACGCGGCGCAGAGCGTCGCGTCGCGGAAGCCGACGCGGTAGGCGACGGGCTCGAACAGCGCGTGCAGCGCGACCGGCTGCTGCGCCTCCGCCGAGGCCGGCAGGGTGCGGTTGAACCAGTTGAAGATGTTGATGTCGCCGACGACGACATCGACCCGCCCGGCGAAGAGCATGGCGTTCTGCGTCTGCTGGTTGGCGGTCTCGGCATAGCCGGGATTGTCCGCCGTCACCGCGTTGAAGGCCGGGCCGAGATAGAGCCGGGCGTTCTGGAAGGCGCGGATCGACTTGCCGCGCAGGTCGTCCATCGCCTCGATCTTCAGGCCCCGGCTGGCCAGGCTGATCGCATAGTTGCGGTAGATGATATGCACGTCCGAGAAGCAGGCGCGAATGCCCGAGCTGTCATTGACCGTCATCGCCGCATCCGCCGCGTCGCGTTCGAGCTCGACGGGGATGCGCGCGAAGGGCACGTAGCTCGGCACCATGCGGTGGCCGCGCAGCGCCAGCGCCTCCTTGACGATGTCGTATTCGACGCCGCGGTTCTCGCGCTCGATGATGTAGGGCGGCAGCGAATTGCCGATCAGCATGCGGACATCGGCGGCCCGGGCCGCGTCGACAGGAAGAAGGCCGGCGGCCAGCAGCAGGCCGGTCAGCAAGGTCAGCCTGCCGCGATGGCGCATCAGGAATTCTCCGGTCCGTTTGGCGTGGCGAGCGGGATGAAGCCGATCGCCGTCATGTCGTCGCGCAGCGGCTCGGGCCCGCGATACCCGGCCAGCGCCTGCTCCAGCCGGTCCATCTGCGCCGTCATCGACAGCCCCTGCCCGGCCTGCAGCAGCCCGGCCAGCCGCTTGCGCCCGAGCAGCCGCCGCGGGCTGCCGCCCATCTGGTCGCTGACGCCGTCGGTGCACAGGTAGAAGGCCATGCCGGGCGCGACCGCGATCTCGACATCGACGAAGGAGGAGGGCTCGGGCATCACGCTGCGATAGCCGAGCCCGTGCCGCCCGCCCTTGACCAGCTGCATCGCGCCCGCCGCGTCGGTGTGCAGCAGCGGCAGCCCGGCGCCGGCGAAGAGCATGCGCCGGCGCGGCCGGTCCCAGACGCAGATGGCGCAGTCCAGCCCGTCGTCGGATGAGGCGCCGCGCCCGTTCTGCCGCAGCCGGCTGCGCACCATGGCATCCAGCGCCACCAGGATGGCGGCGGGCGAATCCAGGCCGCGCTCGCCCAGCGCCCGGTCGAGGGCTGCCGCCACCACCAGCGTCATGAAGGCGCCGGGCACGCCATGGCCGGTGCAGTCGACCACCAGCAGCACGCTGCGCCCGCCGCTCTGGTCGACCCAGAAATAGTCGCCGCCGACGGTGTGCAGCGGCTGCCACAGCGTCGCCACATCGGCGATCGCCGGCAGCAGCACCCGCTCGTCCGGCAGCATCGAGGCCTGGATGCGGCGGGCATAGTTGATGCTCTCTAGCACCAGCCGGTTGGCGGCGCCCAGGCGCTGATGCGCGGCCTCCAGCTCGGTCAGCAGCTGCTTCGCCTCGTCGCCGCTGCGCAGCCCCTCGACCATGCGGTTGAAGGCGGTGGAGACGGCGCCGATCTCGTCGCCGGCGCCGGCCTCGGTCTCGACCGTGGTCCAGCGCTTGTGCTCGACCTCGCGCATCGCCGCCAGCAGCCGGCGCAGCGGCAGCACCGCGCGGCGGCGGACGGCGGCCTGCAGGGTCACGGTGAAGACCAGCACCAGCACCAGCACGGCGGCCACCGCGATCGCCACCTGGCGGATGGCGCTGTCGCGCAGCTGGGCGGTGGACAGCACCAGCTCCAGCCGGCCGACCGGGCGCGGCGCGCTGTCGACGCGCAGCTCGGCGCTGACCCGGATCACCCCGGCATCGCTCTGGTCGGGCTGGCCATGCACCAGCATCGGCTTGCCCATGTCGTCGAGCAGGCGGACGCCGAGGAAGGCCGAATCCAGCGCCAGGCTCTCGATCTGCGGGCGATAGACGCTGTCGTCCAGGTTCCAGACCGGCCGCGCCACGGCGCTGGCGGTCAGCTGCGCCAGCAGCCGCGCGCGCTCCGACTGGGCGCGCAGCTGGTCGCTGTAGCTGACCCAGGCGACGGTCAGCTGGGTGACCAGCACGACCCCCGCCACCACCGGGAAGACGCGCAGGAACAGCCGCCGCGCCAGCCCCGCCTGCACCGGCGCCGCGGCCGGGTCGGCGATGGCCAGCCCGGGCGCCCTGCCCCCGGGCGGCGTCCGTGCCAGCATGCTCAGCCGGCCGGGCTCTGGTCGGCGCCCAGATCGGCAACCGCGCGGCTGCGGCCCTGGTGCTTGGCCTGGTACAGCCCGCGATCGGCGCGGCGCAGCAGCTGCTCCAGCGTCTCGCCCGGCGCCCGGGTGGCGAAGCCGATGCTGACCGAGATGCGGATGCTCTCGCCATTGGCCAGCGGCACCTCCAGCCCGGCGATCGCCGCGCAGATCCGCTCGGCGGCGGCGCGCGCCTCGTCCAGCCCGGTCTCCGGCAGCAGCAGGCCGAATTCCTCGCCGCCGAGGCGCCCGAAGACATCGAAGCCGCGGATCATCTTCTGGCAGCAGGCGGCGAAGGCGCGCAGCGCCGCGTCGCCCGCCTCGTGGCCATGCGCGTCGTTCAGCCGCTTGAAGCGGTCGAGGTCGAGGATCGCCAGCGACAGCGCCGCGCCGTTGCGCTGCTGGCGGGTGAATTCGGAGGCCGCCAGGTCGTAGAAATGCCGGCGCGAGCGGGCGCCGGTCAGCGCGTCGGTCTCCAGCATCGAGCGCAGCTCGAGCTCGAGCCGGCCTCTGAGCTCAATCTCGGCGGCCAGCGTCTCGTTCAGCGCCAGCAGGTCGGAGGCCTGCTCGGCCAGCCGCGCCTTGGCCTTCTGCAGGTCGCGCTGCATCCGGTCCGACAGGCGGACCAGCCGCTCCTGCTCGCGGTAGCTCTGGCGATAGGCCTCGGCCAGGTCGCTGACGGTGCCGCCGATATCGCCGAGCTGCGCCAGCATCAGCGCGGCGCTGCGCAGCACCTCCTCCTCCTTGTCGAACAGGCTGAAGCGGCGCGCCTCGGGGGCGGCGGCCAGCGCCTGCGGGTCGAGGGCGCCGGCCGCCAGCTTCGCGGCCAAGGTGGCCGACGCCAGGGTGGCCGAGGCCATGGTCTCGGGCGCGGCGCCCGGGCGAGCGCTCTGGCGGCCGGCGGTCTTCATGCGGGGGTCTCGATCATCTCGAAGCGGGCATGGGTGAAGTCGGCGGAGAAATCCTCCCCCGCCTCCTGCAGCGAATCATCGCCTTCCAGGTAGCGCCAGCCGATGCTCACCGGGGCGCCGGCCTCGGCCGCTTCCTCCAGCGTCATGAACAGGTTCATCAGCGCCTTGGCGCTGGAGCTGTTGAAATAGGACAGCGCCACGTCGAAGCGGATGGCGGCCGCGGGCGCCGCCTGCACATGCTGCTTCAGCCCCTGCAGCAGCGGGCCGAAGAAGGCGGCGGCGTCCTCCGGATAGGCCTCGCCCTCGAGCGCGAAGCGCCCGGCGGCGAAGTCGAAATCCACTTTCGGAGAGCGGTCCGTCGCCTCCAGCAGGATGCGTTCCATGGTCGGGCTCGGCTCTCAGATATAGGCCTTCAGGCAGAAGAAGCTGAGATCGGCTCCGACGTCCTGAAAATCGAATTCAACGGGGGCGCTGGCGCGGCGGACGATCTCGATCAGGCCGATGCTGCCGCCGAGGCTGCCCTCCTCGGGCGGCTCCTTCAGCTTGGTGCGGTAATGCGCCTTCAGCTCCTCGGCGGTCATCCCGGCCAGCAGCGACAGCCGGCCGCGCAGGACGGCGACGTCGCGGTTCAGCACCTCGTTGCCGCAGACCACGAAGAAGCGGCCATCCTCGACGCCGACGATGATCAGCCCAGCGCTGAGCGGCGGCGTCGGCTCCTTGGCGATGCGGTTGGCCGAGTAGCGGATGACGTTCTGCGCCTGCTCGACGAAGATCGAGAAGACCCGCTTGGCGATGCCGGTATCGGTCTCTTCCTGCTGCATGCGGGCGCGCAGCACCTCGCCGAGCGAGAACATCACCTTCTCGGAGACGAAGCCGCTGAAGGAAAGGATGACCCCATTCTCGCGAATGGCCCGGTGGAACGCGGTGTACTGCTGAGCGAGCAAGCATCCCTCTCCCGCAAAATCGTTGCGGCGCCGGCGGCGGGCAGGCCCTGGCGCCCGGCCCCTCGGCAATCGTCAGTGGCATTTATACCGAGGCCTGCCCGCTGCGGTAGCTAAAAATTTACCATTGCGCCGGGTCCGCGGCAGGTCTTTCCGCAAGAATGTGATGGAAGCGGCGCCCCAGCCGGCCCCGCAACTATTCCATCAAGGATTTACGCGGAACGAAATTATCCTGGGGAGCGCTGGGCGAGCGGCGGCTGATACCAAATCGAATTGGTCCGGTGCCGGGTCTCCCACCGAAGTGTGATCCGGTGCCCCGCGGCCGGCGCGCCAGGATGCCCGCCCGAAGCCGCCCGGCCCGGAGTCGCCGCCCGGCGCGCCCCGGCCCTCGACGCCCTGCCCGGCGGCCCCGCCCGCCGGAGGTGCCCGATGCCCAGCAGCGTTGCCGACCAGTTCGCCGCCACCCTCGCCGCCGCCGGGGTGCAGCGCATCTACGGCGTGGTCGGCGACAGCCTGAACGGCTTGACCGAGGCGCTGCGCCGCCAGGGCCGCATCGCATGGATCCCGACCCGGCACGAGGAGGTCGCCGCCTTCGCCGCCGGCGCCGAGGCGCATCTGACCGGGAACCTCGCCGTCTGCGCCGGCAGCTGCGGCCCGGGCAACCTGCACCTGATCAACGGCCTCTATGACTGCCACCGCTCCCGCCTGCCGGTGCTGGCGATCGCGGCGCAGATCCCCTCGGCCGAGATCGGCAGCGGCTATTTCCAGGAGACCGACCCGACCGCGCTGTTCCGCGACTGCAGCCACTACGCCACCATGGCCGCGAGCCCGCAGCAATTGCCGCGGGTGCTGGAGATCGCCATCCGCTCGGCGCTCGGCCAGGGTGGCGTCGCCGTGGTCGGCATGCCCGGCGACGTCGCGCTGCAGCCGGCCATCCCGGCGCCGCTGCCGAAGCTCGCCGGGCTGATGCCGCCGCCGCCGCTGACCCGCCCCGCCCGGCGGGAGCTCGAGGCCCTGGCCTATCTGCTGTCGCAGGAGGAGGCCCGCATCACCCTCCTCTGCGGCGCCGGCTGCGCGGGCGCCCAGGCGGAGGTGATGGAGCTGGCCGCCCGCCTGAAGGCCCCGATCGTCCATGCGCTGCGCGGCAAGGAGCATGTCGAGGGCCACAACTCCTACGACGTCGGCATGACCGGGCTGATCGGCTTCGCCTCCGGCTACTACGCCATGCAGGATTGCGACATCCTGCTGATGCTCGGCACCGACTTCCCCTACCGGCAATTCTATCCGGACGGCGCCGCCACCCGCATCGCCCAGGTCGATATCCGGCCGCAGCAGATCGGCCGGCGGGCGTCGGTCGATCTCGGCCTGGTCGGCGATGTCCGCGCGACGATTGCCGCGCTGCTGCCGCTGCTGGCGCAGCGCGAGGATGGCCGCCACCTGAGCAAGGCGCTGGCCCATTACCACCGCACCCGCGAGCAGCTGGACGCCGAGGCGGAAGCCACCCCCGGCCGCCGCCCGATCCACCCGCAGCAGGTGGCGAAGCTGGCCAGCGACCTGGCCGCCCCCGACGCCATCTTCGCCGCCGATACCGGCCTGCCCACTGTCTGGGCGGCGCGCTACCTGGCCATGGGCGGCGGGCGGCGGCTGCTGGGCAGCTTCGTGCATGGCTCGATGGCCAATGCCCTGGCGCAGTTGATCGGCGCGCAATCCACCCTGCCGCAGCGCCAGGTCGTGGCCTTCTGCGGCGATGGGGGGCTGGCCATGCTGATGGGCGACCTGCTGACCATCACCCAGCAGAAGCTGCCGGTGAAGCTGATCGTCTTCAACAACGCGACGCTGGGCTTCGTCGAGGTCGAGCAGAAGGCCGCCGGCCTGCTGCCCACCGGCACCACGCTGGAGAACCCCAACTTCGCGGCCATGGCCGAGGCCATCGGCATCAAGGGCATCCGCCTGGAAGACCCGGGCGAGGTCGAGGCCGGCCTGGCCGCGGCCTTCGCCCATCCCGGGCCGGTGCTGGTCGACGCCGTCGTCTCCCGCACCGAGCTGCCCCTGCCGCCCGCCATCACCGCCGAGATGGCCAAGGGTTTTTCCCTGTATGCCCTCAAGGCGGTGATGGACGGGCGCGGGCGGGAGCTGATCGACCTGGCGAAGAACCAGTTCTGGCGTTGATCCCGGGGCGCTAGCCGCCGCGGCGGATGTTCCAGAACAGCGGCAGCGCCAGCACCCGCCCCGACAGGTCGCGGCGATGCGCGGTCGTCAGGAAGGTCGCGCCCAGCGGGATGAAGGGCAGCTCCGCCATGGCGACGCGCTGGATCTCCTCGGCCTTGGCCTTGCGCGCGGCGTCGTCCGGCGCCTCGAACCATTCTTCGCGCAAGGTCTCCAGCGCCGGCACGTCGGGCCAGCCGAAATAGGCGCCGCTGCCATTGCCGCGCAGCGCGATGTTCACCGCCGGATCGGCGAATTCGAACCAGGAGAAGGTGGTGCAGAACACCGACCAGCCGCCCTTGTCCAGCGGCTCGCGGCTGGCGCGGCGCTGCACCACCGTGCCCCAGTCGGACAGCGCCAGGTCCAGGTTGAAGCCGAGGCGCTGGAACACATCCGCCACCACCTGGCTGACCGCCGTCACCGAGGGCAGGTCGGTCGGCGCCAGCTGGCGCATCGGCTCGCCCTTGTAGCCGGCCTCGCGCATCAGCTTCTTGGCCAGGTCGAAGTCGCGCCTGCCGGCCAGCGGCTCCAGCCCGGCGGCGCTGGCGGAGGCGGTGCCCGGCGTGAAGACGCCGACATTCTCCTGCCAGAGCTCCTTGTTGTCGCCGACGATCGAGATAGAGACATCGGACTGGCTGAAGGCCGGCAGCACCGCCTGGCGCAGCGCCTTGTTGTTGAAGGGGCCGTGCAGATGGTTGAAGCGCAGCCCGGGCACCTGCGGGAAGCGGTCCAGCTTCTCCACCGTCAGGTTGCGGTCGCGGCGCATGGCGTCGGCCAGCTCCGGCGGCGGCTGCTCGTACCAGTCGACCTCGCCGGAGCGGAGCGCGGCGGCGGCCGTCGCCGGGTCGGGGATCATGTTCCAGACGACGCGGTCGAAATGGGCAACCTTCGGCCCGGCGGTCAGGCTGACCTCGCCGGACGGCGCCGGGACATACTGGGAAAAACGTTCATAGACGGCGCGGCTGCCAGAGACGAACTCTTCCGATTTGAAGCTGTAGGGCCCGCTGCCGATGATCTCGCGCACCTGCTCGAAGGGGCTGGTGGCGGCCAGGCGCTCCGGCATGATCGCCGCCTGCGGGCCGACCGAGCCCAGCGCATGCAAAAGCTGCGGGAAAGGCTTCTTCAGGACGAAGCGCAGGCGGCGCTCGTCCAACGCCACGAGTTCCGCGGTGACGCTTTCCAGCTTCTGGCCCATCGGGCTGCGCTTGGCCCAGCGCTTCAGGCTGGCGACGCAGTCCTGGGCGCGGACCGGCGAGCCGTCATGGAAGCGCAGGCCCCCGCGCAGGGTCACCGTCCAGGTCAGGCCGTCGGTCGAGACCTCGGACCCCTCGGCCATCTGCGGCTGCGGGCGCAGCTGGGCGTCCATGCCATAGAGGCTGTCGAAGACCAGGTAGCCATGCACCCGCGTCACCGCGGCGGTGGTCCAGATCGGGTCCAGCGCCGTCAGCGGCGCCGAGGGCACGAAGATCAGCGTCTTCGCCCGCGAGGCCTGGGCGAAGGCCGGCCGGATCAGGGCAGGCGTCATCAGCGGCGACACGGCAAGACTTGTCGCGGCGCCCAGCAGGTGGCGTCGTTTCATCAGGCTCGTTCCGTCAGGTGATGCGGCCGCCCCGGCGGCGGCCGCGGGGAAGCGTCAGGCGGCCACGAAGCGGATCAGCGCATTGCCGCAGGCGACGATGTCGCGCACGGCCGGCCCTTCGGGAGTTTCAACGGTGTCGATGCCAGCCTCGGCCAGCACCCGGCGCGCGGCGCCGAGGTCGGCGACCGCGATATCGATGGCGGCGCCGGCGTTTTCACCGGCCGCCATGACCGGCTGCGGCGCGTCGGCGAAGACGGTGCTCCAGGCGTCAGGGCGCAGCACGCGGAACACCCCCTGCCCGGTCGCGACCTCCCAGCCGAAGGGATGCTCGACCGGCGCGATGCCGCCGAACATAGCGGAAAGCCGCGCCAGCACCGGCGCCGGATCGGGCGCGCGATAGGTGACGGCGCCGATGAAGCGGGCGGTGTTGGCGTGGCTCATCCAGGACGGCACCCAGACCAGCTCCGGCTTGTGCTGCTGGCACAGGAAGTGGGAGACGCGCGGCAGCGCCTTGTCGCGCAGCACCTCGAGCTCGACCACGGCCTCGTCCCAGTCGCCGCCGGGCACCTTGACGCGGCGGCGGAAATGGATGGCGCCGCTGGGCGCGATGCCGCGGCTCGCCATGTCGGCGCGGTCGCCGGCGGCGTCGCGGCTGTGCAGGGCGACGAGGGACAGACCTTCGCGCTCGGCCAAAGCCTCCTGCATATGGCGCCCGAAGAAGAAATCGCCGGTGCCGTAGCCGCCGGTCAGGCTCTCGTCATAGACGCTCATCACCTCGAGCAGCGAGCGCTCCAGCACCGCCAGCGTCGTGCTGGTGCCCCAGGGGTGCAGCCCCACCGGCGTCATGGTGAAGCCGAGCCGCGTGTAGAAGCCGCGGGCGCGCTCGATGTCGCGCACCAGGACCAGCGGATGGTCAATCCCGGGCATGCTCATGCGGCGATCTCCAGCGCAGCCAGGTGCTGCGGATAGGGGTGGCGATGCTGCCCGCGCTGTACAGCGGGATTGCCGGCGACGGTGGTGCGCGGCGGCACAGAGCGCAGCACGACGCTGCCGCTGGCGACGACCGCCGCCTCGCCCACCTCGATATTGCCCAGGATGGTGGCCCCCGCCCCCAGCACCGCGCCGCGGCGGATTTTTGGATGCCGGTCGCCATCGGCCATCAGCGTGCTGCCGAGCGTCACGCCATGCCAGAGGCAGACGCCATCCTCGATCACCGCGGTCTCGCCGACCACGAGGCCGATGCCGTGGTCGAGGAACAGCCCCCGCCCCAGCCGCGCCGCCGGATGGATATCGGCGCCGAGGATGGCCGCCCCCGTCTTCACCGCGATGGCCAGCTCGGTCTCGCCGTCCATCCACAGCCGGTGCGCCAGGCGATGCGCCACCAGCATGTGGAAGCCGCGCCCGCCCAGCCAGGTGCCGACCAGCCCGCCCGGCTCGAAGTTCAGCCGGGTGATGGCGTCGAGGTCGGCGAGCGCCGCGGCCACGTCATCCGGCGCCTCGGCGAAGCTGCGCTGCGCCAGCGGGCCGATCTCGACCCAGCCGCCCGGCACCAGCCGCCGCAGCAGCCCGGCCAGGCCGCTGGCGGCGTCCGAGGCCAGCGCGGTCTCGCCCAGCCCCGCCGCCAAAGCGGGGACGCGCGCCGCCAGGGCAGCGGCCTCTTCCTGCAGGCGGGGCCAGAGGCTCATCTCAGCCGACGTAGCCGAAGGCGACCGCGGGCGAGGCCGCCGTCTCCACCCAGACGCTCTTGGTCTGGGTATAGGCGGACAGCGCCTCCCGCCCCGAGGAGCGGCCGAAGCCGCTGCGCCCGAAGCCGCCGAAGGGCGAGGCGACATTGATGGTCTTGTAGCTGTTGATCCAGAAGGTGCCGGCCCGCACGCCGGCGGCGACGCGATGCGCCCGCCCGACATCCTGGGTCCAGACCGCGCCGGCCAGGCCATAGGGCGTGGCATTGGCCAGGGCGATCGCCTCTTCCTCGCTGTCGAAGCCGAGCACCGCCAGCACCGGCCCGAAAACCTCCTCGCGGGCAATGGCGGCGTCGGGCGTCACGCCGTCCAGGATGGTCGGCGCGAAGAAGAAGCCGCCGGTCTCCCGCAGCGCCGCCGGGCAGCCGCCGCCCGAGGCCAGCTGCGCGCCGGCGGCGGTCGCGGCACCCACCATGCTGCCGATCTTCTCGAATTGCCGGCGGTTGTTGATCGGGCCGATCTGCGTCGCGGGGTCGGTGGGCGCGCCCACCGGGATGCGACCGGTGGCGGCGGCCAGGCGGGCGACGAACTCGGCCTGCACGCTGCGCTGCACCAGCAGGCGGGACCCGGCGACGCAGCTCTGCCCGGCGCCGCCGAAGATGGCGGCCTGGGCGCCGGCCACGGCGCGGCCGAGATCGGCGTCGGCGAAGACGATGTTGCCCGACTTGCCGCCGAGCTCCAGCACGCTGGGCACGATGTTGCGGGCGGCGGCGGCGGCGATCTGCGCCCCGGCCTCGGCGGAACCGACAAAGACCACCAGCCGCGTGTCGCGATGGCCGACGGCGGCCGCCCCCGTGGTCGGGCCGGCGCCGGCCAGGATGCTGACCAGCCCGCGCGGGATTTCTTTTACGTTGTCGATCAGCGCGCCGAGGGCGAGCGTCGTCAGCGGCGTCAGCTCGGAAGGCTTCAGCACCACCGCATTGCCGGCGCAAAGCGCCGGCGCGATCTGCCAGCCGGCGGTGAAGATCGGCGCGTTCCAGGGGGTGATCTGCACCACCGTGCCGAAGGGCTCGGGGCGCGTGTAGTTCAGATGGCTGCTGGGGACGGGTATGACCTCGCCATGCAGCTTGTCGGCCCAGCCGGCGTAGTATTCGAACATCTCGGCGACCTTGGCCACCTCGCCGCGGGTGTCGCGGATCGGCTTGCCGGCGGAGAGGGTCTCGAGCTCGGCCAGGGCATCGGCATTCTGCCGGACCAGGCGGGCCACTTCCCACAGCGCGCGGCCGCGGGCGGCCGCCGTCATGCCCCACCAAGCACGCTGCGCCGTGGCCGCGGCGGCCATGGCGGCATCGACGACGCCCGCACCCGCATCGGCAAAGGACAGAATGACGCGGCCGTCGGCGGGGTTGATCAGGTCGAGCGAGGCGCCGGTGCCGGGCAGCACCTCACCCGCCACGAAGCTGCCGACCTTGCCGCCGGGCAGGAGCTGCGAGACCAGGGCCTCGACGCGCGGGGCGCTGCTGGTCAGGGTGGCGCCATCGGGCATCAGATCGGCTCCTTGCGGAAATCGGCCATGTTGGTGAAGTCGTCGGTGTCGGCAATGCGCGGCGTGCTGTCGCGCCAGATGCGGGCGACCTCGGCCGAAAGCGGCAGGGTGACGCCGGAAGCGTCGGCCATCTCGACCGCCAGCCGCACGTCCTTGCGCATCAGCCCGGCGCTGAAGCCGCTGTCGAAGGTGCCGGGCAGGATCCAGCGGGGATACATCGCCTCGCTGATGGCGCTGCGGCCGGTCGCGGCATTGACCACGGCAAGCGCATCGGCGGCCGACAGGCCCGCGGCCTCCGACAGGCGCATCGCCTCGCCGGTGGTGACCAGATGGGCGGCGACCAGAAGATTGTTGACCAGCTTGGCGATGTTGCCGGCGCCCGAGGGCCCGACATGCACTGCCTTGGCCGACATGGCGTCGACCACCGCCTGGACGATGGCGAGATCAGCAGCCTCGCCGCCGATCATCATGGTGAGCGAGCCATTGGCCGCCCCCGCCGGCCCGCCGCTGACCGGCGCGTCGAGCAGCCCGTGCCCGGCCGCCGCCAGGGTCGCCGCCAGCCGCCGCGTCGTCACCGGGTCAGAGGTCGAGGTGTCGATCACCACCACCTTGCGATCGGACCGATCCAGCAGCCCGCCGGGGGCCGTGGCCACCGCCTCGACATCCTTCGCGTAAGGCAGCGAGAAGACCAGCGCATCGGCCTGGCCCAGCACGTCGTTGAGCACCGGCACGAAGCGGACGCCGGCGGCCTCCACCTGGGCGCGGCGCGCATCGCTGATGTCATAGCCCAGCACCGTGAAGCCGGCCTTGGCCAGGGTCGCGGCCATGCCGAGGCCCATATTGCCCAGGCCCACCACGCCGATCGTCCGCAGTTCCATCATCCGCTCCACCGAACCGTAACAAAGCCTCGCCCGCGGCCGGGGTGACGACAAGCCGCAGTTTCCGCACGAAGCGTTGCCTTTTCGGCAACGCTACACGCGTTTGTCACCGTCCGGCCGGGGGGTGGGGCCATGGACAGGCGCGGGCGCGGCCGGGCATCTGTCACGCTACCGTCGCGATTGACGGGCCCGAGGAGTCGCCAAAACCCATGACCGAGCCAGCATGACGGAGCCTGGGGACCGGCGACCCATCGCCGCGCGCAACCTGGCGGTGATGACGCGGCTGGCCGGCTGGCTGATCCAGCGCCAAGCCTCGCCCAATGCGATTTCCGGCTGGGGGATGGTGGCGGGGCTGGGCGCCGGGCTGGCGCTGGCCGGCACCGCCTGGCTGCCGGAGGCGGCCCGGCCGCTCTGGCTGCTGGGCGCGCTGGGCATCCAGCTGCGGCTGCTGGCCAATCTGCTGGATGGCATGGTCGCCGTCGGCCGCGGCGTCACCTCGTCGGTGGGCGAGCTGTGGAACGAGGTCCCCGACCGGGTTTCCGACAGCGCCGTGCTGCTCGGCCTCGGTGTCGCGGCCGGCAATTGGGGCCTGGGCGCGGCGGCGGCGCTGGCCGCCATGGCGACCGCCTATATTCGCGCCATGGGCAAGGCCGCCGGCGCGCCGAGCGATTTCCGCGGCCCGATGGCCAAGCAGCAGCGCATGGCGCTGTCGACCGCCCTGGCGGTCTGGTGCGCGGTGGTGCCGCTGGGCTGGAGCCATGGCATCGGCCTGCCGGCCATCGTGCTCTGGGTGATCCTGGCGGGGTCGCTGCTGACCTGCTGGCGGCGGCTGTCGGGCACGGCCGCGGCGCTGCGCGGGAGGCCACGGGCATGAACGGGACGCTGGCCATTCCTGTCGCGCCGCCGGGCCTCGGCCGCGCCTTCGAGCATCCGGTGACCCAGGGCATCGTCATCGCGACGGTGGGCGTGCTGCTGGCGGCCTCGCTGATCATCCTGGCGCTGCAGATGACCGGGCGGATCAGCCCGTCGCTGCGCAAGGAGCTCTGGCTGCGCACCGGCGCCTGGGGCGTGCTGCTGCCGCTGATGCTGGGCCCGGTGCTGGCCGGGCGCGAATGGACCATCCTGGCGGTGACCCTGCTCGGCATCTTCTGCCTGCGCGAATACGACCGCGCCACGGGGCTGTTCCGCGAATACCTGCTGGCCGGCGTGGTCGCGCTCGGCATCCTGCTGGTGAACTTCGCGGCGCTCGACCATTGGTACGGCCTCTATGTCGCGCTCTGGCCGCTGATGGGCGTGCTGATCGCGGTGGCCACCATCCCGCAGGACCGGCCGGAGGGCTATATCCAGCGTGTGGGCCTCGCCACCTTCGCCTTCATGCTGTTCGGCGCCAGCCTGGCGCATCTCGGCTACATGGCCAACGACCCGGGCTACCGGCCGCTGGTGCTGCTGCTGCTGACCGCGGTGGCCTTGAACGACGTCGCCGCCTTCACGTTTGGAAAACTGTTCGGGCGGAAAAAACTGCTGCCGGCGACCAGCCCGAACAAGACCATCGCCGGCGCGCTGGGCGCGCTGACCACCACCACGCTGCTGGTCGCCTTCGTCTCCGGCCCGATCTTCGCCGGCACCGCGATGGAGCCACTCTGGCTGCGGCTGGTGCTGGGCGTCATCGTCTCGGTCGCCGGGCAGCTCGGCGACCTGATGCTGTCCTCGATCAAGCGGGATCTCGGCATCAAGGACATGGGCACGGTGCTGCCGGGCCATGGCGGCGTGCTGGACCGCTTCAACAGCCTGCTGCTGGTCTCGCCGGCGGTGTTCCATTTCCTGCGCTGGATCATGGATCTGGGCGCCGCCGGTCCGCACCGGCTGATCACCGGGTGAGCGCGCCATGAAATGGGACCTGCGCCCGGCGCGAGACCTCGGGCTGAAGCCGATCGACCGGCTGCGCTCTCAGGGGCGGGAGACCGGGCTGGGCAGCCTCGCCGCCCAGGGCGTCTGGCGGCGGATGGTGCGCGGCTACCTGGCCGTCGCGCATCGGCTGGTGGTCGAGGGGCGGGAGAACCTCCCGCCCGCGCCACCCTACGTCCTGATCGGCAACCACAGCAGCCACCTGGATGCGCTGACGCTTTCTTCAGTTCTGCGCGGCGCTGCCGCCCGGCGCGGCTATGCGCTGGCGGCGGGCGACTTCTTTTTCAGCTCGGGCGCGTCTTCCGCCTTCGCCGCCTATGCGGTGAACGCCCTGCCCGTCTGGCGCCGCCGCACGACGCGGAAAGAGCTGAACATGCTGCGCGACCGCCTGGTCGAGGATTCCCTGGTCTATATCCTCTTCCCCGAAGGCACCCGCAGCCGGGACGGCGCCATGGCGAAGTTCCAGCCCGGGCTGGGCACGCTGGTGGCGGGCACCTCGGTGCCGGTGGTGCCCTGCTATCTCGACGGCGCCCACAAGGCCTGGCCGCCGGAGGCCAAGTTCCCGAAGCCTTCGCCGCTGGTGCTGCGGATCGGCGCGCCCTTGCACTTCGCCGACCAGCCCAATGAGAAAGCCGGCTGGGCCGCCATCGCCGAAAAATCCGAAGCAGCGGTGCGCGCGCTGATCCGCTGAAGCCTCAGCCCGCCGGGGCGACCAGGATCGGCGCGAAGCTTTCTGCCTGGGACAGGCGAAGATCGCCTTCGCGGGCCAGCTCCAAAGCGGCGACGAAGGTGCTGGACAGGTCGCCGCGGCGTCGCCGCTTCGGCAGGAATTTTTCCAGGCTCCGCGGCGTGTCGAGACCGGGCAGCATCTCCCGGAACAGCGCCAGCGCCTCCGGCACGCGCCAGAGCTCCTGCGGCGGCGGGCGATAGGTCACGGCGAAAGCTTCTCCGCGCGGCAACGGGCCTTCCAGCAGCACCAGCAGTGCCTCGAGGAAGGCCAGCTGCGCCGCCGCCCGCGGCGGGCCCGCCGGCCGCTCCGGCGCGCCGCGGGCGAAGACATCGCGCCCCAGCTGCGGACGCGCCGACAGGAGGGCCGCGGCGGCGCGCATGGCGGCGAGCGTCTCCAGCTGCGCCAGGCGGCGCTGCGCCTCCTGCTCGGCCTCGAGCGCCTCTTCGGTGTTGCGCGGCGCCAGCAGGCGGGATTTCAGCAGCACCAGCTCGGCCGCCATCACCAGCCAGTCGCCGCGCTGCGCCAGCGGCACGCGGCCGGCGCTGTCCTGCAGGGCCGTCGCCAGCTGGTCGGTGGCCTCGGCGATGGGCAGCGCCGCCAGGTCGATCCGCTTGCGGCCGAGCATCTCGAGCAGGAAGTCGAGCGGGCCCTCGAAGCCCTCGATGCTCAGCAGCGGCGCCTCAGACATGGTCAAGGCGGGGCATCATCATAGACCGGGCGCAGGTCGAAGATCAGCGCGGGCCAGGCGTGGCGCAGCCGGCGCAGCGCCTGCCAGGGCGACCAGTCGGCGGCGAAGAATTCCAGCTCGATCCGGCCGCTGCGGGTCAGGCGGCGATCCTCGGCCGGCAGCGCCCGCACCTGGCGCAGCGCCCGCAGCGTGCCCCAGCGCCGCCGCAGCCAGGCGCGCGCCTCCACGTCGTCGGGGCCGCGGCGCAGCAGCGTCTGGGGGATCGGCAGCAGCCGGTGCAGGTCGAAGGGGCAGCGCCGGTCGGTCGCCGCCCGGGCCAGCAGCGCCGCCTGGTTGGCGCCCGCCGCGTCGCGCAGCCGCCGCGCCAGCAGCCGGGCGCCGGTCGGGCTGATCGCCGGCGGGCCCTCGACGGGCGCCAGCAGCTGCAGCCGCCAGTCTTCCTCCATCCGGTCGAGGTCGAGATGCCAGGGGATCTCGCCCGGCCCCGCCGCGGCGGCCGAGAAAGCCGCCATGGGCTCGGCAGGACCGCTGACGGTCAGGCGGTGGCGCAGCCAGTCGGTCCAGTCGGGCGCGAGCGGATCGCTGGCCAGGGCTCAGAGATCCAGCAGCCGCGCCGGGCTGTCGGCGGTGATCTTGGCGCGGCGGCGATAGGACTGCGTCGTGTTGAAGTCGCTCTGCCGGGCGTGCTGCATCACCTGCTCGTCGCGGGCGCCGTTCAGATAGGCCTCGGTGATAAAGCCGGCGCGCAGGCCATGCGGCGACAGGCGCTCGGCCGCGTCCACCGTGATGCCGGCACGCTCCGCCCGGCGGCGCAGGATGCGCCAGACGCCCTGGTCGCCCAGCCGCCCCTCCAGCGTCCCCGCCGCCGTCACCCGGCGGAACACCGGGCCATAGTCGATGCGGGCGCGCTTCAGCCAGTCCTCCACCGCCCGCACCGGGCAGGAGAGCGGGTTGTTGCCGCGCGGAATGCCGAGCCGCGCGCCCTCCGCCTCCTGGTCGCGCTTGGAGCGCGGGATCTCCAGCACCATGCCCTGGCTGGTGAAGCGCAGGTGCTCGCGGTCGATCGCCACCAGCTCCGACCGGCGCAGCGCCGCGGCGAAGCCGACCAGGAAGATCGCGCGGTCGCGCAGCCCCGCCAGATCCGTGCCGCAGGCGCGCAGCAGCTGCTTCACCTCGACCGAGGTCAGCGCCGCGGCCGGGCGGGTCGGCTTGCCATGGGTGACCAGGATGCCGCGCAGCGTGGCGCGGATCGCCGGATGGCCGGCCTGCCAGGGCAGGTTGGCCTGGCGATGCGCATGCGCGATGGCGGCCAGCCGCCGCTTCAGCCCGCTTCGGCCGAGGCTGCCGGCCAGGCTCGCCAGATGCGCCGCGACCAGCACCGGCTCGGCCGGCAGCGCGTCCTGGCCGAGCGGCGCGCACCATTCGGAAAAGGCGCGCCAGTCGCTGGCATAGGCGCGGCGGGTATTGGCCGAGAGCGAGCGGCCGGCATAGGCGGCGGCGCTGGCGATGGCGGCGCCGAGGGGGCCTGCCAGCAGCGCGGCGGCCTCGGGCGATTCCTGCTTCAGCGCCAGCACCAGGGATTGCGCTTTATCGGCCATGCCGCGGTTCTGCCAGAGAGACCCGCCTGGGGGCAAGAGACGCCGCGGCTTCCGCGCCTTGCCGCCGCGTGCAAGGCTCGCCGCCCGACGGAGAGGATCGCGGATGGACATCCTGGTGGTGGGGGCCGGCGTCGCCGGGCTGAGCCTGGCGCTGACCTTGCAGCGCGGCGGGCGGCAGGTGACGGTGATCGACCCGCTGCCGCCGGCCGGCGGCGCCAGCTTCGGCAATGCCGGGATGATCAGCGCCGACACGGCCATCCCGATCGCGCTGCCGGGCATGCTGCCGCGGGTGCCGCGCTGGCTGCTGGACCCGGACGGGCCGCTGGTGGTGCGGCCGCGCCACCTGCCGCGCGCCCTGCCCTGGCTGGCGCGCTGGATGGCCGAGGGCCGCGCGCAGGCCGCCACCCGCAACGCCGACGCCATGCGCGCTTTGCACAAGGATTCCTTCGGCCATTGGCGAGCGCTGCTCGGCGATGCCGATTTTGCCGATCTGATCCGGCAGACCGGTCAGGCCTATCTTTGGGAAGATCGCGCCCCGCCGCCGGGCAAGAATTTCGAGGACGGGCTGCGGGCGCGGCATGGGGTGGAGACGCGGCTTCTCGACCGTGGCGAACTGGAAAAACTGTTCCCGGGGATCGCGCCGAGCGTCAATCGCGGGCTGCTGCTGCCGGGCAATGGCCAGACGGTCAATCCGGGCCGGCTGGTGCGGCGGCTGGGCGAGAAACTTCTGGAAGCCGGCGGCGCGATCCGCGCCGAGCGGGTGATGAAGCTGCTCCCCACAACGCCCGGCTGGCGGGTGCTGACCAATATCGACAACCATGATGCGGCGGTGGTGGTGGTGGCCGGCGGCGCCTGGTCGAAGCCGCTGCTGGCGCCGCTGGGCTATGCCCTGCCGATCGAGGCCGAGCGCGGCTACCACGCGCTGCTGCCGGCGCCCTCGGTGACCCTGCCGATGACGGTGACGCTGAAAAGCCGCGGCTTCGGACTGACCTCGATGGAGATGGGCCTGCGCGCCGCCGGCACGGTGGAATTCGCCGGCATCGAGGCCGCCCCCGACGAGCGCCGCGCCGCGGCGCTCGTCGGCCAGGTGCGCGCGGTCTTCCCTGGCATCACCCATGCCACACCGAAACTCTGGATGGGCCACCGCCCGGGCACGCCGGACAGCCTGCCGCTGCTCGGTCCCTTACCCCGCCACCCAGGTCTCTTCCTCTGCTGCGGCCATGGGCATTTCGGCCTGACCGGCGGGCCACCGAGCGCTGCCATCGTCGCGGCCCTGATCAACGGGCAGCAGCCGGCGGTCGATCCTGCGCCCTATGCGCCGGGGCGGTTCAGCTAACCGCCGTCGCCCAGCAAGGCCTGGATCCGCCCTGCCAGCAGCTCCATGGCGAAAGGCTTGGTCAGCAGGTGCATGCCCGGCTCCAGCTGGCCTTCGCCGATCACCGCGCTCTCGGCATAGCCGGTGATGAACAGCACCGGCAGGCCGGGGCGCAGCGCCCGGCCGGCATCGGCCATCTGGCGCCCGTTCATCCCGCCCGGCAAGCCGACATCGGTGACCAGCAGGTCGATCCGCTGCTCGGACCGCAGATGCGCCAGGCCGCCGGCGCCATCGGCCGCCTCCAGCGCGGTGTAGCCCAGGTCCTCCAGCACGGTGCGCATCAGCATCCGCAAGGTCGGCTCGTCATCGACCACCAGCACCGTGCCGGCGCGGGACGGCAGCGGGGTCGCCAGGTCGGCCGGCGGCTCGGCGCCGGCGGGCTCGGCGGCGCCCTGGTGGCGCGGCAAATAGAGCATCAGGGTGGTGCCCTCGCCGGGCGCGGTGCGGATTTCCGCCTGGCCGCCGGACTGGCGGGCGAAGCCATAGATCATCGACAGGCCGAGCCCGGTGCCGAGGCCCAGCGGCTTGGTGGTGAAGAAGGGGTCGAAGGCGCGGCGGGCGACCTCGGGGTCCATGCCCGTGCCGCTGTCGCTGACCGACAGCGCCAGATAGGGTCCGGGCGGCAGCTCCAGCCGCCGGGCGGCGGCGGCGTCGAGCCGGCGGTTCGCCGTCTCGATGCGCAGCCGCCCGCCATCCGGCATGGCGTCGCGCGCATTGATGCACAGGTTGAGCAGCGCGTTCTCCAGCTGGTTGGGGTCGACCAGCACGGTCCAGAGGTCGTCGGCCGCCACCACCTCGGTGCGGATCGCCGGGCCCATGGTGCGCTCCACCAGCTCGGCCATGCCGGCGATCAGCCGGTTCACGTCGATCGGCTTCGGGTCCAGCGTCTGCCGGCGCGAGAAGGCCAGCAGCCGGTGGGTCAGCGCCGCCGCCCGCCGTGCCGCATCCTGGGCGGCGCCGATGAAGCGGCCGAGATCGTCGGTCTGGCCGCGCGCCACGCGGAACTGCAGCAGCTCCAGGCTGCCGGTGATGCCGGTCAGCATGTTGTTGAAGTCATGCGCCAGCCCGCCGGTCAGCTGGCCGACGGCCTCCATCTTCTGGCTCTGGCGCAGCTGCTCCTCGGCCAGCTGCAGCGCCTCGGCCTGCTCGCGCTCGGCGGTGAAGTCGCGGCCGCCGGCATTGACCAGCCCCTCGCCGGGCACGGCGTTCCAGGCGATCCAGCGATGCCCGCCATCGCGATGCTGCAGCCGGGTGTCGAAGCGGCAGCTCGCCTGGCCCTCGGCCATGCGGCGCATCGCCTCGTCCAGCGCCGCGCGGTCATCCGCAAGCACCAGCGAGGACAGGTCGCGGCCGATCAGCTCGGCCTCGCGCCAGCCCAGCACCGCGGTCCAGGCCGGGTTGGCGGCGGCGATGCGGCGGTCGAAGCGGGCCACCAGCATCAGGTCGGTGGTCAGCTGCCACAGCCGGTTGCGGTCGGCGGTGCGCTCGGCGACGCGCAGCTCCAGCGCCGCGTTCATCTCGGCCAGGCGGGCGCGTTCCTGGCGCAACGCCCGCTCGGCCAGGACCTTGCCGGTGCTCTCGATCACCGTGTCGATCATGCCGGCGACGCGGCCGGCCTCGTCGCGGATCGGGCTGTAGCAGAAGGTGAAAAACGCCTCCTCGAGATAGCCATGGCGCTCGATCTGCAGCGCGAAGTCCTCGATGAAGGTCGAGGCGCCGGCCAGGGCGCGGTCGGCGATCGGGCCGATCTGGTGCCAGACCTCCGGCCAGACCTCGCGCATCGGCTTGCCGAGCGCCTCCGGCTTCTCGCCCAGCATCGGCAGATAGGCATCGTTGTAGATGCTGATCAGCGCCGGCCCCCAGAACAGGCATTTGGGGAAATGCGAGGCCATGGCGGTATCGACCGCCAGGCGCAGCGCCACGGGCCAGCCGGTGATCGGCCCCAGCGGCGTGCTGTCCCAGGGGAAGTCGCGGATGCGCGCCGCCACGGCGCCGCCCGAGGCCGGGAAAGGCGCGGCCATCCCGGCGGGGGGCGAAGGCACGGGGCCGGCGGCGGGCGACGTCATGCGGCGGTCCTGGCGAGGGCATGGGCCGGCGGCAAGCGGCGCATCCGGCACCGGCCCAGCGATGCCACGCCGCCCCCGCCGCTGTCAAAGCGTCAGCCCAGGCTTATTTAAGGGCGGGCTTACTCGAAGGAGGGCGCCACCATCAGCCCGCCGTCGCGCCACAGCCGGTTCGGCCCGCCCTCGCGCGGGATCTGCACCGGCGCCGCGGGGCCGAGGTTGCGGTCATAGAGCTCGGCATAGTTGCCGACCTGGCGGATCGCCTCATAGGCCCAGCCCGGCTCCAGCCCCAGGGCCTTGCCCAGCGCGCCATCCAGCCCGAGCAGCCGCCGCGTCTCCGGATCGGTGCTGGCGCCGCGGCGCTCGGCCACATTGGCCGAGGTCACCCCGCGCGCCTCGCCGGCGACCAGGGCGTTCAGCGTCCAGCGGATGATGCTCGACCATTGCGGGTCATTGCCGCGCACCACCGGGCCGTTCAGCGCGACGGTGATGGTCTCCGGCAGGATCAGGTGCTGCGACGGATCGCGCAGCCCCTTGATGCGCGCCTGCAGCGTCGACTTGTCGGTGGTGTAGGCGTCGCAGCGCCCGGCCTCGTAGGCGCCGATCGCCTCCGGCGCGGTCTCGAAGACCACGGGGGTGAAGGCCACGCCCTGCGCGCGGAAGTAGTCGGCCAGGTTGCGCTCGGTGGTGGTGCCGCTCTGGGTGCAGATGCTGGCGCCCGACAGCTCCTTGACGTGGCCGATGTTGAGCGCGCGCCGCACCAGGAAGCCCTGGCCGTCATAGAAGGTGGTGCCGGTGAAGGCGAGGCCCAGCGCCGCCTCCCGCCCCAGCGTCCAGGTCACCGAGCGCGACAGCAGGTCGACCTCGCCCGATTGCAGCTGGGTGAAGCGGGCGACCGGCGTCGCCGGCTTGAAGGTCACCTTCGACGCATCGCCCAGGACGGCTGCCGCCACGGCGCGGCAGAAATCGACGTCCAGGCCCCGCCACTCGCCCTGGCTGTCCATGGCGAAGAAGCCGGGGAAGCTTTCGCCGACGCCGCAGGACAGGCGGCCGCGCTCGCGCACCTCATCGAGGGTGCCGGCATCGGCCGCCAGCGGCGCCAGGCCGCCGGCCAGCGCCGCCAGGGGAAGCAGGAAACGACGCATGGCCGGGATTCCGATCGAGAAAGGGTGGACCGCCGCATCAAAGCGCAATCGCCGCCATCCCGCCAGGGAGCATGCCCCGAGGCCCTTTCGGTATTCCCAGCCGTCGGCGCCAGCCCTATCCTGGCGACATCGCTCTTCATGCTGAGAACAGGTGAAATACCATGATGTGGAAGTGGTCGGTTGCCGCTGTCGCTTTGCTTTGTGCCGCCCCGCTGCAGACTGTGGCTGCCGCTGACCTGACCATGGGCAACAGCGCCTTTCCGCTGTCGGTCGACCCGCATTTCTACAACGGCATTGCCGACCGCAACCTGTCGCTGCATGTCTTCAGCCGGCTGGTCGAGCAGAAGGGCGACATGTCCCTGGCCCCGGGTCTGGCCACCGAGTGGAAGCTGGTCTCCGACACCGTCTGGGAATTCACCCTGCGCCCCGGCGTGAAGTGGTCGGACGGCCGCCCGGTGACGGCGGACGACATCGTCTTCTCGCTGACCCGCTCGGCCAATATCCCGAACAGCCCGCTGGGCTACGCGCCCTTCACCCGCGACATCGCGACGGTGGAAGCGGCCGGGCCCGGCGTGGTGCGGATCACGACGAAGCAGCCCTCGCCCAACCTGCCGATCAACATGACCGCCATCTCGATCGTGGCGAAGCATGCGGTCGAGGCCGGCGAGAATGATTTCGACGGGCTGCGCGCCGCGGTCGGCACCGGCCCCTACCGCGTCACCCGCTTCCTGAAGAACGAGCGCGTCGAGCTGGAGCGCAACCCGAACTGGTGGGGCGACCGGCCGGAATGGGACCGCGTCTCGATGCGCTTCATCGCCAATGAGGGTGCCCGCAGCGCGGCGCTGCTGTCCGGCGACGTCGACCTGATCGACAGCCCGTCGCGCAACGACCTGCCGCGCTTCCGCCAGGACAGCCGCTTCCGCGTCGCCTCCACCCCCGGCAACCGCTCGATCCTGCTGCTGCCGAACTTCGAGGCGGAAAGCAGCGCCCAGGCCGCCGACAATGACGGCAAGCCGCTGCCCGCCAATCCGCTGCGCGACCTGCGCGTGCGCCAGGCGCTGAGCCACGCCATCGACCGCGTCTCGCTGGCCGACCGCGTCCTCGAAGGCACCGCCCAGGCGGCCGGGCAGTTCATGTGGCCGGGCGCCTATTCCTACACGCCCGACATCGCCCTGCCCGCCTTCGACCAGGCCCGCGCCCGCGCGCTGCTGGCCGAGGCCGGCTTCCCCCAGGGCTTCCGCCTGACGCTGAGCGCCTTCGCCGACCGCCCGGACTTCCGCACGGTCGCCCAGGCCATCGCCCAGATGTGGAGCCGCGTCGGCGTGCGCACCACCGTCGACGCCATCCCGGCCTCGGTCTATCTCGGCCGCGGCGCCAAGCATGAATTCGCCATGCCCTTCTTCAGCTGGGGCATCAGCACCGGCGAGGCGGGCTACGCCCTGACCAACATGTTCACCACCATGGACCGCACCACCGGCCGCGGCCCGGCGAATTGGGGCGCCTATTCCAACCCCGCGCTCGACACGCTGATCGACCAGTCGCTGTCCACCATGGACAACGCGGCGCGCGAGAAGCTGCTGATCCAGGCACAGAAGATCGTGGCCGACAATGTCGCCGGCATCCCGCTGTACCAGCTGGTGAACTTCTGGGCGTCCCGCGCAGGCGTCACCTACGAGCCGCGGCAGGATCAGCGGACGGTGGCTTTCTCGGCGACGTCGACGAAGTAAGAAGACTAAAGGCTGGGGGGAATGAATTCCCCCAGACCCCCATCTTTTTTCTGATCACCGGCCGTTTGGGGATCAGCGCCCTGCTGGCACCGTCGTCAGGGCATCACGGCGGGGCGCATTTTTATGAGCGCGGCGTCCCGCCTCACCGGAAGACCGCGGCAGCCAGACAGAAAAAAGATGGGGTCCAGGGGAATTCATTCCCCTGGCCTTTTCTGTCTTCTCTTAAACTCCGTATTTCTTAAACCAAGCCAACATCCTTCCCCACCCATCTTCCGCGATCTCCTTGCGGTAGCTGGGGCGGTAGTCGGCGTGGAAGCCGTGCGGCGCCTCGGGGAAGACGACGATCTCCACGGTTTTCCCAGCGGCGCGGGCCTTTTCCGCCGCGGCCTCGACGGTGGCCGGCGGGATGCCGGTGTCGGCGGCGCCGTAGAGGCCCAGCAGCGGCGCCTTCAGCTCGGCCGCCGCATCGGTCGCGGTGCGGGGCTGGATGGCGCTGGTGGCGCCGGCGACGGGGCCGTACCAGGCCACGGCCGCCTTCAGCTGCGCGTTGTGCGCGGCGTAGAGCCAGGTGTTGCGGCCGCCGCGGCAGAAGCCGGTGACCGCCAGCCGGCCGGCGTCGCCACGGCCCTCGGTGGT
This sequence comes from Roseomonas sp. 18066, assembly GCF_902706185.1. Lineage (GTDB taxonomy): Bacteria > Pseudomonadota > Alphaproteobacteria > Acetobacterales > Acetobacteraceae > Pseudoroseomonas. The sequence goes on from NZ_CACSJM010000035.1 coordinate 29,724, forward strand.
GGCCCAGGCGAGCGCGCTGTCCAGGTCGGACAGCACCAGGGCGTCGGGGGCCTTGCTGATGACCTCGCGGACGATGGTGGCGGCGTCGGTCATCTTGGACAGGTCGGCCAGGCGCGCATAGAGCTCCGGCGCCACGGCCAGGTAGCCGGCCTTGGCCAGGCGGCGGCAGGTGTCCTTGATGTATTCGTGGACGCCGAAGATCTCCTCGATCACCAGCACCACCGGGAAGGGCCCGGCGCCTTCGGGGCGGGCGTAGTAGGTGGGCATGCTGCCATCGGCCACGGGCACCTGCACCTCGCCGGCGGAGAGCCCCTGGGTGTCGGTGGCGATGACCTGGGCGCTGGCGCCGTGGGGGACGGCCAGCGTCAGACCGGTCATCAGCGAGGTCATCATGAAGCCGCGGCGCGCCAGGTCGCCGAGGAGGGGGTTGGGGGCGGGCATCAGCCCGTCCAGGCCGTGAAGGTCGTCCATCGCCGGCGTCTCCTGTGGGGGATCTGCGGCGATGCTAGACCTGTGCTCAGCGGCTGAACAGCGTCCCGCGCTCGGCGTAGAGCACGCAGCCCAGCGCCGCGATGCCGCAGGCGGCCAGGCCCAGCAGCATGGGCACGGCGGTGCCGTCGAAATGCTGGCCGATCCAGAAGCCGATCAGCGCGCCGCCCAGGGTGGTGACGAAGCCTTGCACGGCGCTGGCGGTGCCGGCGACATGGCCGAGCGGCTCCATGGCGAGCGCGCCGAAATTGGGCACGGCCAGGCCGAAGCAGAACATCAGCGGCGCCTGCAGCAGGATGAAGCTCCACAGCGTCTCGTAGCCGGCCAGCGCCACCAGGGCGTGGACGGTGCCGACGACGATATAGCCCAGCAGCGCCAGGTGGCTGATGCGGCGCGAGCCGAAGCGGACGACGACGCGGGCATTGGTCAGCGAGGCCAGGGCCATGAAGCCGGCGATCAGCGCGAAGACCGCGGGGAACAGCGCCTCGGCGTGGAAGACATCGGCGAAGAGCTGCTGCACCGAGTTGATGAAGCCGAAGATGCAGCCCAGCATCATGGTCATCGCCAGCATGTAGCCGACGGCGCTGCGGTGGCCGAGCACGGCGGCGAAGGCGCGCGCCACGCGGCCCGGGTTGATCGGCATGCGGTCGGCCGGGTTCAGCGTCTCCGGCAGGCGGAAGGTCACCCAGGCCGAGACCAGCGCGCCGAAGGTGGCCAGCACCCCAAAGATCCAGGGCCAGGGGGCAACTGAAACAATCGCCTGGCCGATCGAGGGGGCGATGATCGGGACGGCGAGGAAGACGATGAAGGACAGCGACATGACGCGCGCCATCTGCGGCCCGGCATAGCGGTCGCGCACGATGGAGATGGTCAGCACCCGCGCGCCCGCCGCCCCCACACCCTGGGCAGCGCGGGCCAGCAGCATGGTGTCCAGCGTCGGCGCCAGGGCGCAGGCGATGCTGCACAGGGTGTAGATGACCAGCCCGGTCAGCAGCACCGGCTTGCGGCCGAAGCGGTCGGCGAGCGGGCCATAGACGATCTGCGCCGCGCCGAAGCCCAGCAGATAGGCGGTGATGATCCACTGCCGGTCGTTGTCGGTGGCGATGCCCAGGGCGCGGCCGATTTCCGGCAGGGCGGGCAGCATGGAATCGATGGCCAGCGCATTGACCGCCATCAGCGCCGCGATCAACGCGACGAACTGCCGGAAGCCCATGGCCCCGCGGGCCGCTTGCTCACGCACCTGTCGTCTCCCCTGCCCCCAAAGCCCGCGGGCGACGCGCCAGGGGGCGCCGCCGCGGTCGGGGGTCGTGCTTCAACTCTGCCGGTGACGCCGCCTCAGCGCCAGCCGCCGCCCAGGACCTTGTACAGGGTCACCAGGCTGGCCAGCCGGTCGCGCCGCAGGGTGATCAGGGTCTGCTGGGCGGCGTAGAGCTCGCGCTGCGAATCGAGCGTGGTCAGGTAGCTGTCCACGCCGCTGCGGAAGCGGAGCTCGGACAGGCGGTAGCTGTCGGCATAGGCCTCGGTCAAGCCCTGCTGCGCCGCCAGCTGGTCGCCATAGGTGCCGCGCGCGGCCAGCGCATCGGCCACCTCGCGGAAGGCGGTCTGGATTGTCTTCTCATAGGTCGCGACCTGAACATTGCTTTGGATCTTGGCAAGGTCGAGATTCGCCTGGTTGGTGCCGCCCGAGAAGATCGGGATGTTGATCTGCGGCGCGAAGCTCCAGCTGCCTGAGCCGGGCTGGAACAGCCGCGACAGGGCGGCGCCGGCGCTGCCGACATTGCTGGTCAGCGTGATGCTGGGGAAGAAGGCCGCGCGCGCCGCGCCGATATCGGCATTGGCGGCCTGCAGGCTGTGCTCGGCCGAGAGGACGTCGGGGCGGCGGATCAGCAGATCGGACGACAGGCCGGCGGGCACGTCGGCCAGCATCAGCCCCGACGACAGGCTGCTGGCGGGCAGGTCGGCCGGCACCGGCTGGCCCAGCAGCAGGGCCAGCGCATTCTCGTCCTGCGCCAGCTGGCGGGTGTATTGCGCCTGGTTGGCGCGCGCCGTCTCCACCGCCGTCTGCGCCTGGCGCAGCGTCAGCGCGGTCGCCGTGCCGCCCTGGGTCACCGCCTGGGTCAGGCGGTAGGACTGCTCCTGGCTGGCCAGCGTCTGCTTCGTCAGCGCCAGCAGCTCGCGATCGGCCAGCACGGTCAGCCAGGCATCGGCGACCTGGCCGACCAGGGTGATCTGCGCGGCGCGGCGGGTCTCCTCCAGCGCCAGGTAGTCCTCGAAGGCGGCGCGGCTCTGGCTGCGGACGCGGCCGAACAGGTCAAGCTCCCAACTGGTGAAGCCGACGCCGGCGCTCCAGCTGCGGCTGGTCACCGGGTTGGTGCGGCCGGTGGCGCTGCCGCCGGCCAGGTCCGCCGGGGTCTGGGCGTAGCTGGCGCTGCTGGTGGCGCCGAAGGCGGGGAACAGCCCGCCGCGCTGGGCGCGATAGGTGGCCTCGGCGGCGGCGACATTCAGCGTCGAGACGCGCAGGTCACGGTTGTTCTCCAGCGCGATCGACACCAGCCGCCGCAAGGCGGGATCCAGGAAGAAATCCTGCCAGGCGATAGCGTCGGCGGTCTGCGCGCCGGCGGCGGGCGGGAGGTAGGCGGCGCCGGCCGGCCAGCTGGCGGAGACCGGCGCGGCCGGCCGGGCATAGTCGGGGTCCAGCGAGCAGCCGGCCAGCAGCAGCGCCGCGAGGCCCAGCATCGGCAGGCCCAGCATCGGCAGGCCCGGCATGGGGGGGGTGCGGAACATGCTCAGGACTCCAGGCTCGGCTGGGCGGCGGCCGGCTCGCGGTCGCGGTCGCGGTCGCGGCTGCGCTGGGTGCGGAACAGCTTCAGCACCAGGGTGAAGAAGACAGGGACGAAGAACACGGCCAGCACGGTGCCGGCGATGACGCCGCCGATCACGCCGGTGCCGATGGCGGTGCGGCCGCCGGCGCCGGCGCCGGTCGCGATGGCCAGCGGCACAACGCCGAGCACGAAGGCCAGCGAGGTCATCAGGATCGGCCGCAGCCGCTCCTTCGCCGCATGCAGGGCGGAGTCCACCAGGCTTTCGCCGGACTCAAAGTGCTCCTTGGCGAATTCGACGATCAGGATGGCGTTCTTGGCGGAGAGGCCGATGGTGGTCAGCAGGCCGACCTGGAAATAGACGTCGTTGGCCATGCCGCGCATCAGCGTCGCCAGCACCGCGCCGAAGACGCCGAGCGGGATGACCAGCAGCACCGAGGCCGGGATCGCCCAGCTTTCATACAGCGCGGCGAGGCACAGGAAGACCACCAGGATCGAGATGGCGTAGAGCGCCATGGCCTGGGAGCCTGCCGCGCGTTCCTCGTAGGACAGGCCGGTCCAGTCGATGGCGATGCCGGCGGGCAGCTCGGCGGCCAGGCGCTCCATCTCGGCCATGGCGGCGCCGGTGCTCTGGCCGGCGGCGGCGTCGCCCAGGATCTCGATCGAGTTGGTGCCGTTGTAGCGCGACAGCTTGGGCGAGCCGACCTCCCAGCTGGCGCTGGCGAAGGCGGAGAAGGGCACCATGCTGCCGGCGGTGTTGCGCACCTGCCAGCGGTCGAGGTCCTCGGGCAGCATGCGCGACGGCGCGTCGCCCTGCATGTAGACGCGCTTGATGCGGCCGCGGTCGAGGAAGTCGGACAGGTAGGTGGAGCCGAAGGCGGCCGACAGCGTCGCGTTGATGTCGCCGACGGCGAGGCCGAGCGCGCTCGCCTTCTCCCAGTCGATGTTCAGCCGGTATTGCGGCTCGTCGCGCAGGCTGTTGGGGCGGACGCCGACCAGCAGCGGGCTCTTGGCCGCCGCCGCCAGCAGCTTGTCGCGGGCCTCCGACAGCGCTGCCTGGCCCAGGCCGCCGCGGTCGAGCAGCTGCATGTCGAAGCCGGTGGCATTGCCGAGCTCGGAGACGGCGGGCGGCGAGAAGGCGAAGATCTGCGCGTCGGGGTAGCTGGCGAAGCGCGCCATGACGCGGCCGGCGATGGCGGCGACCTGGGCGTCGGCGGCCTTGCGCTCGCCCCAGTCCTTCAGCCGGACGAAGGCCATGGCCGAGCTCTGGCCGCGGCCGCCGAAGCTGAAGCCGACGATGCCCATCACCGACTGGACGCGCGCGCCCTCCTCCTTCAGCAGGAAGTCGGTGACATCGTTGATCGCCTGCTGGGTGCGCTCGACGGTCGCCCCCGGCGGCGTCGAGACCTGGACGAACATCACGCCCTGGTCCTCGGCCGGCAGGAAGCTGGCGGGCAGGCGCAGATAGAGCACGCCCATGGCGCCGGCGATCAGCGCATAGACCAGCATGACGCGGGCGGGCCGCGCCACCAGCCGTTGCACGCCGCCGCCATAGGCGCGGTTGGTGCGGTCGAAGCCGCGGTTGAACCAGCCGAAGAAGCCCTTCGTGCCGGCGCCATGCTTCGGCCGGCGCAGGATGGTGGCGCAGAGCGCCGGGGTGAAGACCAGCGCCACGATGACCGACAGCGTCATGGCGGTGACGATGGTGATGGAGAACTGCCGGTAGATGACGCCGGCCGAGCCCGCGAAGAAGAACATCGGCAGGAACACCGCCGACAGCACCAGCGCGATGCCGACCAGCGCGCCGGAGATCTGGTCCATCGACTTGCGGGTGGCTTCCAGCGGCGACAGGCCTTCCTGCTCCATCACCCGCTCGACATTCTCGACCACGACGATGGCGTCGTCCACCAGCAGGCCGATGGCCAGCACCATGCCGAACATGGTCAGCGTGTTGATCGAGTAGCCGGCGAAGGACAGCACCGCGAAGGTGCCGAGCAGCACCACCGGCACGGCCAGCGTCGGGATCAGGGTCGCGCGGAAATTCTGCAGGAAGACGAACATGACGATGAAGACGAGGACCATGGCCTCGACCAGCGCCTTGATCACCTCCTCGATCGAGATCTGCACGAAGGGGGTGGTGTCGAAGGGATAGACCACCTCCAGCCCATGCGGGAAGCTCGGCTTCAGCCCGTCGATGGTGGCGCGCACGGCGGCCGCGGTGGAGACCGCATTGGCGCCGCTGGCCAGCTGGATGCCGATCGCCGCCGTGGCCTGGCCGTTGTAGCGGCTGCTGATGCTGAAGCTCTGCGCGTCCAGCTCGATGCGGGCCACGTCGCGCAGTCGCACCTGGCTGCCATCGGTCTTCACCCGCAGCAGGATGGCGCCGAACTGCTCCGGCGTGTTCAGGTAGGAGGGGCCGATCAGCGTGGCGTTCAGCCGCTGGCCGGGAACCGAGGGCAGCGCGCCCAGCTCGCCGGAGGCGACCTGCACGTTCTGCGCCGCGATCGCCGTCGAGATGTCCGACGGCATCAGGTTGAAGGACAGCAGCCGCTCCGGGTCGATCCAGACGCGCATGGCATATTGCGAGCCGAACAGCTGGAAGTCGCCGACGCCGGCGGTGCGGGTGATCGGGTCCTGCACGCTGGAGGCGATGTAGTCGGCGATGTCAGGCCCCGACATGCTGCCGTCGGTGGAGACGAAGCCCATCACCATCATGAAGTTGGAGGTCGCCTTGGCGACGCGGATGCCGGTGTTGCGCACCGTCTCCGGCAGGCGGCTCTCGGCCAGGGCCAGCTTGTTCTGCACCTGCACCTGGGCGATGTCGGGGTCGGTGCCCTGGCGGAAGGTCAGCTTGATGACGGCGCTGCCGTCGCGGTTGCTGTCCGAGCTGAAATAGAGCAGCCCGTCGAGGCCGGTCATCTGCTGCTCGATCACCTGGACCACGGTGTTCTGCACCGTCTCGGCCGAGGCGCCGGAATAGTTCAGGCTGATCTGGATCGCCGGCGGCGCGATGTTGGGATATTGCGCGACCGGCAGGCTGCGCAGCGCCAGCAGGCCGGCCAGCATGATGCTGAGCGCGATGACCCAGGCGAAGACCGGGCGGGCGATGAAGAAACGGGCCATGGCGCGGTCAGCTCCCCGCCTGCTGACCGGCCCGCTGGCCGATGCGGGCGTCGAAATCGGCGGCCGAGACCTCGGTCACCTGCGGCTTGGCGCCCGGCGCGATGCGCTGCAGCCCCTCGACCACGACGCGGTCGCCGGCCTGCAGCCCGGCCGAGACCAGCCACTTGTTGCCGATGGCGCGCTCGGCGCGCAGCACCCGGCTGGCCACCGTGCCGTCGCCCTGCACCACCATGGCGATGGCCTCGCCGCGGTAGTTGCGGGTCACCGCCTGCTGCGGCACCAGCAGCGCCTCGGGGGCGACGCCCTCCTCCAGCCGCTGGCGGACGAACATGCCGGGCATCAGCAGCCCGTCGGGATTGGGGAATTCGGCGCGCAGCGTGACCGAGCCGGTCTCGGCATCGACCGTCGCCTCGGAGAATTGCAGCTTTCCGGCCTGCGGATAGGCGGTGCCGTCTTCCAGCAGCAGATGCACCTCGGCCGCCGCCGCCTCGCCGCTGCTGCGGATGCGCCCCGCCGCCAGCTCGCGCCGCAGCCGCAGCAGCGTGGCCGAGGGCTGGGTCACGTCGACATAGATCGGGTCGAGCTGCGTCACCGTCAGCAGCGCCCCGGTCTGGTCGGCGGTGACCAGCGCGCCGACCGTCAGGCTGGAGCGGCTGGTACGGCCGGCGATCGGCGAGCCGATGCGGGTATAGTCGAGGTTGATCTGCGCGGTCTCGACGGAGGCGCGGCCGGAGGCGACATCGGCCTCGGCCTGGCGCTGGGCGGCCACCGCATTGTCGTAGTCGAGCCGGCTGATGGCGTTCTGCGCCACCAGCGGTCGGTAGCGGTTGGCGGTGACGCGGGCGGCGCTCAGGGTCGCCTCGGCCCGGGCCAGGGTGGCCTGGGCGCTGGCCAGCGCCGCGCGATACGGCGCCGGGTCAATCTGGAACAGCGTCTGGCCGGCGGCGACGGTCTCGCCCTCGCGATACAGCTTCTCGCGGATCACGCCGCCGACCTGCGGCCGGATCTCGGCGGTCTGATAGGCGCTGGTGCGGCCGGGCAGCAGGGTCTCCAGCGCCACGGCCTCGGGGGCCAGCCGCACCACGGTCACCGGCGGCGGCGGGGCGGCGGCCTGGCCCTGGGCCCGCGCCTCCTCCTTGCAGCCGGCCAGCGCCAGGGTGCCAAGCAGCAGGGCTCCGGCCGGCAGCGCGCGCCGGGCCAGCGGCCGGCCCAAGCGGGCTGGGAAAGCATGTGACGAGAGGGTCATGCGGGGGCATCCTCGGGAGGCTTGTCGACGCCGTTGGAAACCGTGTAGTTTCCGGGGCGCCGGAAACTGGCCGGTTTCCGAGGTCCGGTCAAGCCGATACCGCAGTGCACAAATTGTTTGATGGATGACGTTACAGATGGATACGAAGGCGGCGGCTGAGCTGACCCTGACGCCCCCCCTGGTGCCGACCATGGTTGGAGCGCCGGCGGATTGCGCGCTGCGCCAGCGGGTGGTCGCCGCCGCCGCGGCCGAATTCCGCGCCCGCGGCTTCCACCTGGCGACGATGGACGCCATCGCGCGCGGCGCCGGCTGCTCGAAGAAGACGATCTACAAGCATTTCGCCTCGAAGGAGGACCTGTTCCTCGCGCTGCAGGACCTGCGCGACGACGCCTTCCTGCGCATCGGCATCGACCATGCGGCGGCACCCGCCGAGGCGCTGGGCCGCTTCATGCGCGAGGTGGCGGCGCTGCTGCTGAGCGACCAGGCGATCGCCGGCATCCGCATGGCGCTGGCCGAATACACCCACAGCCCGGCGCTGCTGGACGCCGCCGAGCGGCGCGGCGTCAGCAAGGCGCGCTTCGCCCTGGAGGACTATCTGGAGGCGCTGGAGCGGCGCGGCCTCTATGCCTTCGGCCCGCCGCACGAGGCGGCGCGGCTGCTGATGGGCATGGCGATCGGCGCCTTCCACCACGAGCAGCTGATGGGCTTCGTGGCGCATTTCCCGCAAGCCGTGGTCGAGGCCCGCATCGACCGCGCCATCGCCATCTTCCTGAACGGCTGCCGGAAGGGCTGAGCCTTCCGGCAAGCCTCCGGCAGCAGGCGTCAGGCCGGCAGCGGCACCAGGCTGCCGACCCGGGCCAGCGCCCGGCCGAAGCGCTGCACCACCTCGGCGATCAGCGGCGCGGTCATCACCGTGGTGGTGGTCATGGCGCAGCGCGGCAGCGGGAACAGCCCTTCCAGCAGCATGGCCAGGTGCAGCTCCTGGGTGAAGGCGGCGTCGGGCCGCGTCGCCGACGACACCGGCCCCTGCCCCGGATCGTAGAAATACAGCCCGAGCATCGAGCCGACCCGGCGGGTGTGCAGCGGGATGCCCTTGGCCGCCGCCTCGGCCCGCAGCCCGGCTTCCAGCAGCTGCGCCAGGCGGTCGATATGGGCGATGGCCTCGGCGGTCAGGGCGCGGACCGAGGCGAGGCCGGCCGCCATGGTCACCGGATTGCCGCTGAACGTGCCGGAGGCCAGGGCGCGCGGCGCGGCCGGGTCGACCACCGCCAGCAGATACGCCCGGCCGCCGACGCCGCCGACCGGGAAGCCGCCGCCGATCACCTTGCCCAGCATCACCAGGTCGGGGGTGAAGTCGAGCCGCGACTGGGCGCCGCCCAGGGCCAGGCGGAAGCTGATCACCTCGTCGAGCACAAAGATGATGTTCTTCCGGCTGCACGCCTCGTGGACGGTGCGCAGGAAGCCCGGCGGCGGCACCGCAAAACCACCGGAGCCCAGCACCGGCTCCAGGAAGACCGCCGCGATTTCTTCCCCGTGCTGCTCGATGACGGAGAGGAAAGCCTCGGTGTCGCCGTAAGGCGCGGAGAAGTGGACCGGCCCGGGCGCGCCGCGGCCGCCCAGGTTGGTATCCCACATGGTGCCGTGATAGCCGCCCTGGGCCATCAGGAAGCGGTGCCGCCCGGTCTGGCCGCGGGCGATGTTCAGCGCCAGCGAGAAGGCCTCGGTGCCGGAATTACAGAAAAGAACCTTCTCGACGGCGGGCAGGCGGGCGACCAGCGCCTCGGCCAGCTCGATCTGCGCGGTGTTGTTGGCCGGCCAGGCGCTGCCCTGGGCCAGCTGCGCGGCGGCCGCCTGCACGATCGGCGGGAAGGCGTTGCCATGCACCAGGCTGTACATGTTGCTGGCGAGGTCGATGTAGCGGGCGCCATCGGCGTCCCACAGAAAAGAGCCCTCGGCGCGGGTGACGGTCAGCGGATAGGGGTCGTGGAAGGCGATGGCGCGGGAGCTGGCGATGGGCATCGCGGCCTTGCCCCGCGCCTCCCATGCGGCCGAGGCGCTGGTGGCCTCGCGGAAATCCTGCTGCAGGCTGGCATTGCGCATCGGCGGGCCCCTTCTCGCTGGCGGCGCCATTCAGGACCGGGCGCGGATAAAAATCCAGATCAGACGCCGCGCAAAAGAATCTCGGCGCGCAGCCCCGGGGCGCTCGCCCGGTTGCGCAGCGCCAGCGCCCAGCCGCCCTGGCGCAGCGCCAGCTCGGTGATGGCCAGGCCCAGCCCGCTGCCGGTCGGGCTCTTGTGGCGGCCGCGGAAGAAGCGCTGGGTGACCAGCGGCAGCTCCTCCGGCGGGATGCCGGGGCCTTCATCCTCGACATAGAGCCGCTCGCCATCCTCGAGGCCCCAGCGCACCAGCCCGCCCGGCGGCATGTGCTGCACCGCGTTCTCGTGCAGGTTGCGTAAGGCGAGCGCCAGCAGCGCGCGGTTGCCGCGCAGCACCAGGCCGCGCAGCTCAGGCGCGATCTCGACCCGGCCGGCGGCGCCGCGCTGCGGCTCGGTGACCTCGGCCAGCAGCGATTCCAGGTCGATCGCCTCCAGCCGCTCGGCCTCGCTGCCGGAATCCAGCTTGGCCATGCTGAGCAGCTGCTTCACCAGCCGGGTGGTGCGGTCGACGGCGACCAGGATCTGCCGCAGCGCGCCCTCGCGCACGGCGGCGTCGCCGCGGGCGGCGATGGCGATCTGCGCCTGCGCCTTCAGCCCGGCCAGCGGCGTGCGCAGCTCATGGGCGGCGAAGGCGGTGACCGCGCGCTCCTGCCGCCGCGCCGCCTCGACCTTGGCGAAAAGGTCGTTCAGCGCCTGCACCACCGGGCGGATCTCGGTGGGTGCATCCGGCGCCGCCTCGATCGGGCGCATATCCTCCTCGGAGCGGCGGTTCAGCTCGCTGGTCAGGGCGCGCAGGGGGCGGAAGCCGCGGGCGAGGCAGGCCCAGATCAGCAGGCCGAGCAGCGGCAGGATCAGCAGCCCCGGCACCAGCAGGCTCTTGATCAGCTCGGCCAGCAGCGCCTGGCGCTCCACCAGCCGGTCGCCGACCAGGATGCGCAACCCCTTGCCGGCATCCTCGACGACATAGACGCGCCAGGGCTCGCCGCCGACATCATGGTCGGCGAAGCCCGGCGGCTGGTCCGACAGCTTTGCCAGCGGCGCGCCTTCCGAGCGGGCCACCAGCCGGCCATCCAGCGACCAGACCTGGCAGGAGAGCGGCCGGCCGGCCCCTTCCAGCGAGGGGATCCGCGCCGCGCCCGGGCTGGCGGCCACCAGGTTGCCGTCGGTCAGCAGCGAGGCGACCATATGCGCCGAGGCCTGCAGCCGGCTGTCCAGCACCTGCTGCAGCCGGTGCGTGGCGCCGGCATAGATCCAGGCGGCGGCGCAGAGCCAGAGCAGCCCGGTGCCGGCCAGCAGGATGGCGAAGAGCTTGCCCTGAATGGATTTCATCGGGGAGCCCGCATCCGGTAGCCGACGCCGCGCACCGTCTCGATCGCCTCGCGGCCCAGCTTGGCGCGCAGGTTGTGGACATAGACCTCGACGGCGTTGCTCTCGATCTCCTCCTGCCAGCCATAGAGGCGGGTCTCGATGTCGGGGCGCGACTTGATCACGCCCGGCCGCTCCATCAGCGCGGCGAGGACCGAGAATTCGCGGCGCGACAGCTCGACCGGGCGGCCGGCGAGCGTCACCCGCTGCGCCGCGGGATCGAGCAGGATATCGCCCAGCTGCAGCAGCGCCGCCGCCCGCCCCGCCGCGCGCCGGGCGATGGCGCGCACCCGCGCCGCGAGCTCATCCAGGTCGAAGGGTTTTCCAAGGTGGTCGTCGGCGCCGGTGTCGAGGCCGCGGATGCGGTCGGCCACCTCGTCCAGCGCGGTCAGCAGCAGCACCGGCGTGCGGTCGCCGCCGCGCCGCCAGCCGGCCAGCAGGTCGAGGCCGGAGCCGTCGGGCAGCATGACATCCAGCACCACGGCGTCGAAGCCGCCGGTGGCCAGCGCCGCGCGGGCATCGGCGCAGCTGGCGACGCCGTCCACCGTGGCGCCGGCCAGGCCCAGCCCGACGCGGACGGCATCCAGCAGCACCGCGTCATCCTCCACCACCAGCACCCGCATCGCTTTTGAGATATCCTCTGCCGATGGCCGCTTTGGCCGGGTTGGCTTAAGGCGACCTTAAGCGAGCGCCCCCGCGCGGCGCTTGTCTGCCGTCATGCAGATGCGTATATCGTCGAGGCCAGGGCCGCCAGCCGGCTCTGCGGAGGGCCCGATGAGCGCGACCACCCCGGATGCCGTGGCTGCCGAATACGGCGCCCGCCTGGACCTGGCCATGCAGGTCGCCCAGATCGAGCGCGCCCAGGCCGAGACCCGCAAATTCGCCGCCGAGCAGAACAAGCTGGCCGAGGAGGCGACCAAGTTCGCCGCCGAGCAGAGCAAGCTGACCGAGGAAGCGCGCAAGCTCGGCCAGGAAACCAACAAGATGGGCGCCGAGGCGCTGAAATTCGCCGCCGAGCAGCTGAAGCTCTCGGCCGAGCAGATGAAGCTGCAGCGCGACCGCAGCCTGTCGCCCTGGCTGGCCATGGGCGCTGCCGCCGGCGGCGTGGTCACCATCGCCACCCTGCTGCTGCGGGCGCTGGGCGTGCTGCAGTAATCGTTTAAGCATTCCTTAAGCTCGACCCGCCACAAGCGCCGCGATCCGCCTCCTCCAGGATCGCCGCGGCGGCTGGTCCCGGGCCGTCGCGGCCCCCCCTCCCTTCAGGGTTCCAGCATCGGCAGCAGGTCGTGGCGCCGCGCCGCCTGCTCCAGCAGCCCATCGGTCCGGGCCTCCTGCAGGAAGCGGTTGACCTCGGCCAGCAGCGCCGGCTCGCCCGGCCGCATGGCATAGGCATAGCGGGTGACGCCGAAATCCTCCGGCATCTCGATGACGCGGAACAGGTCCTGCCCGCGCAGCAGCCGCCGCGTGTAGGGATAGTCGGAGATGAAGATATCGGCGCGGCCGGCCTGCACCTCGGCCTCCCGCGTCTGCGGCGGGCGCACCACCGACAGCGTCGCCGCGCGCAGCCGCTGCCGCATCATCGGCTCCATCAGCGTGCCGGCGGCGACCGCCACCACCACCCCGGGCTGGTCCACCGCCTGCCAGCGCTGCAGCCCCTGGTTGCCGCGGTCGACCACGCCATAGACCCGGCCGCGCAGATAGGCCTCGCTGAAGGCGACGCGCGCGGCGCGCTCCGGGGTGACGCCGACGCCGAACATGGCGATGTCGCAGGCCTCCTCCTCCAGCGCCTCGACGAAGCGGGCGAAGCTGGTGTCGATGAATTCGGGCCGGACCTGCAGCCGCTCGGCCAGGGCGCGGGCCATGTCGATGTCGAAGCCTTCCAGGGCACGGTTGCGCGGGTTTCGGTAACTGATCGCGTAGTATTCCGGCCAGATGCAGACCCGCAGCAGGCCGCGCGCCTGGATCGTGGCCAGGAGCGGCCGCGCCAAGACAGAGGCAGGCGCGGCCTCCGCGGCCATCAGCCCCGCCGCCGGCCCCGCGGCCAGCCCCGCCGCCAGCCCGTCGGGCTGGGCCGGCCGCGTGGCGGTCTTGTCGAGAAAAGTATTCGCGGCGTTACGCGACCAGCCGGGACGCGTTTCGGCAACAATAGCGAAACAGGTCGCCAGCAGAAGGACCATGACCCCCCCCGCCCCTCGC
>NZ_CACSJM010000036.1 GCF_902706185.1 Roseomonas sp. 18066
GACCGTTCCCAGCCTGATCCTGGCCATGGCCGTCGCCGCCGTCACGAACTGCTCTTCCTTCTTGGCCATGACCTCGCCGCGGACGAGGCGGGCGTAGCCGGGCCACCAGGACAGCGCGATGGCGAAGATCATGTTGCCCGTCCCCGGGCCGAGCGCGGCGGCGACGGCCATGGCCAGGATCAGGCTGGGCACGGTCAGCATCAGGTCGGAGAGGCGCATCAGCCCCTCATCCAGCCAGCCGCCGAAGAAGCCGGCGATGGCGCCGACGAAGATGCCGATGCCGGCGCCGACGATGACCACCGCCATCCCCGCCAGCAGCGACACCCGCGTCCCCGCCAGCGTCAGGGAGAAGACGTCCTGGCCGACCTCGTTGGTGCCGAACCACCAGGCGGAGGATGGCGGCTGGAAGCGCGTGCCGGTCTGCACCAGCCCGGCGACATGCTCGGGATGCGGCACGATCGCCGGCCCCAGCACCGCGATGACCAGCAGCAGCAAGACAATGCCGAGGCCGAGGACAGAAACCCAGCTGCGGCGGAAGCGGTAGAGACCGCGGCGCAGGCGCTCGCTCATCGCAGCCGCACCCGCGGGTTCAGCAGGCCATAGACCAGGTCGACCAGCAGATTGACCAGCACGAAAAGCGTTCCGATGCAGAGCGTGACGCCGATGATCGGCATGAAATCCTGGGTCAGCACCGCCTGGGTGGCGTAGAGGCCGAGGCCGGGCCAGTCGAAGACCGTCTCCACCAGCACCGTGCCGCCCAGCAGCCAGCCGAAATACAGCCCGATCACGGTCAGCGTCGCCGAGACCGCGTTCTTCAGCACATACTTGAACAGGATCTTCCCCCGCGACAGGCCCAGCGCCCGTTCGGTGGTGACATAGTCCTGCTGCAGCACCTCGATGGTCGAGGCGCGCATCATCCGCGTGATGGTGGCCAGCGGCGACAGCGACATGGCGATGGCCGGCAGCGCCAGGTGCTGCAAGGCGATGCCGAGCGCGGCGAAGTTGCCGGTCAGCAGCGCATCGATGGTGAGCAGCCCGGTGATGGCCGCCGGCGGGTCCTCGGTCAGCGGAAAGCGGCCCGACAGCGGCAGCCAGCCCAGCCACATGGCGAAGCCCAGCTGGAACAGCAGGCCGAGGAAGAAGCGTGGCATGGAAATGGCGCCGAGCGACACCGCCCGCGACAGGAAATCCGGCCAGCGGTCGCGATAGACCGCCGCCATCAGCCCGGCCGGAATGCCGATGGCGACAGCAAGAAGCATCGCCGCCAGCACCAGCTCCAGCGTCGCGGGCAGATAGGTCGAAAGATCCTCCAGCACCGGGCGGCGGCTGAAGATCGAGACGCCCCAGTCGCCGCGCAGCAGCCCGCTGGCATAGTCCCAGTACTGCACCAGCAGCGGCCGATCGAGGCCGAACTCCCTGGCCACCGAGGCGATGTCGGCGGGCGTGGCGTTCGGCCCGGCCGCCAGCCGCACCGGATCGCCGGGCAGCAGGCGGGCGATGGCGAAGACCAGCATCGACAGCCCGACCAGCACCGGCACCAGCAGCAGCAGCCGCCGCAGGATATAGCGGATCATGCGGCGGCCCCCGCGATCAGCCGAGCGACAGCGGGAAGAGCTCCGGCGCGTTGGACGCGACGGGGGTGAAGGCGAAGCCCTTCACCGTGTTGCGCAGCGCCAGCTTGCGCCGCTCCAGCACGCCGAAGATGTCGCAGGCGTCTTCCATGACGATGCGCTGGAACTCGGCGTAGAGGGCGCGGCGCTTCTCCGGATCGGCCTCGGCGCGGGCGCTGGTGATCAGCGCATCGACCTTCTCGTTGCGATAGACCGGGTTCTGCCAGTTGCCGTTGCGCGACGAGTGATAGCCGGCATAGGCCAGGTTGTCGGCATCGCCGTAATTCGCCGTCTGATAGACCGGGAAGAAGTCGGACAGCGTCTCCGGCGAGCGGCAGGAGGCCACCAGATCCGGCCAGATCGCCGAGCGGATCTCCAGCTCGATGTTCAGCGCGCGCAGGCTGTCCAGCAGCACCAGCGCCCAGCGCCGCTGCTGCTCGAGGCCCGAGACATGGGTGATGGTCAGCTTGATCCCGCCATTCGGATGCGCCGACTTGGCCAGGAATTCCTTGGCCCGCGCCAGATCCGTGCGCCAGGGCTGCAGCGTCTTGTCGAAGCCGTCGATGCTCTCGGGCAGCGGGCCGGTCATCAGGTCGGCATAGCCGGCGACATCCAGCATCGCCTGGTAGTTGAAGGCGCAGGAAATCGCGCGGCGCAGATTGACGTCCATGGTGGCGCCGTGCCGCGTGTTCATCTTGATCTGGAAGGTGCGGTATTCCGGCTCGATCACCAGGTCGACGCCGGGCCGGTTCTTCAGCGTGTCCATGTCCTCGCTGGTCAGGTCGAGGGCGATCTGCGATTCGCCGCGCTGGATCATCAGCCGCTGCGTCGCCGTCTCGCGCGTGATCTTCCAGATGGCGCCGGTGAGATTGCCGCCGCCCTGGCGCCAGTTACCGGCGACGCGCTCCAGCTCATAGAGGTTGCCGGGCTCGGCGCGGCGCACGGCGAAGGCGCCGGAGCCTGCGACATTGGCGCGCAGCCAGGCCTGGCCATCATCCTCGGCCTTGTTGGCCTCGACCTGCTTCGGATTGACGATCCAGATCCAGGGCAGCACCTGCAGGAAGGGCACGAAGGCGGTGGCCAGACGGAAGCGCACGGTCTGCGCGTCGACCGCCTCGATGCTGCCGGGCTTCACGATGCCGGCGATCATCCAGACATTGCCGCGGTTCAGCCGCAGCAGACGCTCGAAGGAATAGACCACGGCGGCGGCATCGACCGGCGAGCCGTCGTTGAACTTCGCGGCAGGATTGAGCTTGAAGACGTATTCGGTGCCGTCGGGCGAGATGGTCCAGGAGCTCGCCAGATGCGGCGCCGGCTTCGGCGGATTGCCTTCGACGCGCACCAGCGAGTCATAAACATTGCGCATCATCCAGGCCGTGGAATAGCCGGAGGCCAGATGCGGGTCGAAATTCGGGATGTCCTGGTTGCTCGTCAGCACCAGGATGCGGCGCGACTGCGCCATCGCGCCGGTGCCGCCCAGCAGCAGGGCCGCAGCGGCCGCGCTGCCGGCCAGGATGCCGCGCCTCGTCATTTCCGTCATGCTCAGATCCCCCGTTGCGGGCCGGTTCACGCCGGCACCGCCTGCTGCCCCACCACCACGCCGTAATCCCGCGCGGCCCCTTCGTCGCTCACCAGCCCCAGGCGGCGGTCGCGCGCCAGGGCCTCGGGCGCGCGCTTGCCCGGGTCGCCATAGCCGCTGCCGCCGCTGATGCAGATCTCGACGATCTGCGCCGGGCCCTGCACCTGCACCAGCCGGCCGGTGCCGCAATCTTCCAGCACCGCGCCGGCGGCGTCCACCACGCGGCCCAGCGCGCCGCGCCCGGCCTGGCCGCCGAACAGCCCGTCGATCGGATTGCCGACGCCCTCGGGATAGACCGAGACGAAGCTGACCAGCCCGTCCTCGCGCAGCTTGCGCAGCCGCACCCGCTGGCCGAGGCCGCCGCGATGCTCGCCCGGGCCACCGCTATCCGCCAGATACGTTTTTTCCAGCACGATGACGGGCACCCGCGCTTCGAACAACTCAATCGACGTGTTGGACGCGCTGGTCGGCCAGAGCAGGCCGGACTTGCCGTCGCGCGCCGAGGAAGCGCCCTGCCCGCCGCCGATGAACAGCATGTCGGAATAGGTGCGGCCCTCGGCGTCCTGGCCATAGACATAGGCCGCCATCGGCAGGCCGGTATTGGCCTGCACCTTGTCCGGCGCGGCTTCCGCGAGCGCGCGAAAAATATTCGGCGCCAGGTACCAGCCGGTGCGGGTGCGCAGATTGACCGCCGCCGGCCGCCGCGCATTGAGCACCGAGCCTTCCGGCGCCTCGACGCTGAACGGGCGGTAGCAGCCGGCATTGCCGCGCACGCCGGGCGTCAGCATGCATTTCAGCGGATAGGTCGCATGCGCCGCCGTGTAGTTCATCGTGCAGTTCAGCCCGCCCTGCGGCAGCTG
Organism: Roseomonas sp. 18066; assembly: GCF_902706185.1. Lineage (GTDB taxonomy): Bacteria > Pseudomonadota > Alphaproteobacteria > Acetobacterales > Acetobacteraceae > Pseudoroseomonas. The sequence continues at coordinate 4,050 of NZ_CACSJM010000036.1, forward strand.
CGGCGGCGCGCCGGCGAAGTCCAGGTGGATCTCCTCCCCTGCCACCGTCAGCTTCAGCGGATAGCGCAGCACCGTGCCCAGCGGGTTGTTGCGGATCTCGGCCTCGTAGACGCCGTCGGCCAGCGCCGCGATGGCGTCGCGCATGGCGCGCTCGGAACGGCCCTGCACCACGGTGGCCAGCGCGCGCAGGTCGCGCATGCCGTAATCGCCCATGAAGGCCAGCAGCCGCTCGGCGCCCAGGCGGTTGGCGGCGACGAAGGAATGGATGTCGCCCAGCACCTGGTCAGGGTTGCGGACATTCTCGCGGATCAGCGTGAACAGCGCGTCGCTCGGCCGCCCCGCCTCGAACAGCTTCATCGGCGGGATCTGCAGGCCTTCCTCGAAGATCTCCCGCGCCCGCAGCGAATCCTTGGTTCCGCCGATGTCGGAGACATGGCCGACGGTGCCCATCAGCCCGACCACCTTGCCCTCGGCGAAGACCGGCGTGACGATGGCAATGTCGAACAGATGCCCGGCGCAGAGCCAGGGATCGTTGGTGATCAGCACGTCGCCCGGCTGCAGCGTCTCGGCCGGGTATTTCGCCAGCAGCGCCTTCACCGCGCGCGGCAGGGTCAGGTTGAACACCGGCATGGCGCGCGGCGAATGCGCCAGCGTCTCGCCCTCGGGGTCGAGCAGCTCGCAGGCGAAGTCCTGGCTCTCCGAGATGACCAGCGAGAAGGCGGTGCGGCAGACCGTCAGCCACATCTCCTCGACGACCGTCACCAGGCGGGACCACATGATCTCGAGCGCGATCGGATCGGCCTCGATGCGGGCGCAGGCCTCTTCCAGCGGCATGTCCGGCGTCACCAGCGCGCTGCCCTGGGCGCTGGCGGCGATGGTGATGCGCAGGTTCAGCCCGGCATCGACATCGACCAGGTCGCCCGGCGGCACGATGGTGGTGGATTCGCGCTCCTCGATGATCGCCGGCCCGGCGATGCGGTCGCCGGCGACCAGGGCGTAGCGGTCATAGACGGTGGCGTCGTGCCAGCCGGCCTCGAACCAGGCGCGGCGCATGCCCTTGACGCGCTCGGCGGAATCGCCGCCGCCGACGGCGCCGGTCAGCGACAGCACCGGCTCGGGACCCACGCAGCGGACGCGGAAATTGATCGCCTCGAGGCGGGCGCCCTCATAGACCGAGGTGTAGCGCGCGGCATAGGTGGCGGCGAAGCCGGCGCGGATCGCGCCCAGGCTGCCGGCATCGACCACGCCGCCCGGCAGCGGCACGTTGATGTCGTGCATCTGCCCGACCAGCCGCATGTCGGCGCTGCGCTCGATGGTGATGGCGGCGGGGTCGACGCCGGCCTCCAGCAGCCGGGCGCGGCCTTCGCCGGCCATGGCGTCCAGCACGCCATTGACCAGCGCCGCGTCGAAGCCGTCGGAAAACTCCACCGGCAGCGAGCGGGCCAATTCAAAGGACAGCGGCGCGGCCAGGAAGCCCAGCGCCGAGGCGGCGCCGGAGGCCGGCGGGATGATCACCTCGCGCACGCCGAGCGCGCGGGCCACATCGGCCGCATGCGCGGGTCCGGCGCCGCCGAAGCCCACCATGGCGTAGCTGCGCGGGTCCTTGCCCTTCTCCACCAGGTGGACGCGGGCGGCGGCGGCCATGCTCTCGACCACGACCTTGTGGATGCCCCAGGCGGCTTCCATCACCTCGAGCTTCAGCGGCGTGGCCACCGTCTCCACCGCGCGCAGCGCCGCGTCGCGGTCCAGCGCCATGCGGCCGCCGAGGAAGAAGCCGGGATCGTAGTAGCCGAGCACCAGGTTGGCGTCGGTGACGGTGGGCTTCACGCCGCCCATGCCGTAGCAGGCCGGGCCCGGGTCGGAGCCGGCGGAATGCGGCCCGACCTTCAGCAGCCCGACCGCGTCGATCTGCGCGATCGAGCCGCCGCCGGCGCCGATCTCGATCATGTCGATCACCGGCGCCTTGATCGGCAGGCCGGAGCCCTTGCTGAAGCGGTGCACGCGGCCCGCCTCCAGCATCGGCGCGATCTCGACGCGGCCATCCTCGACCATGCAGGCCTTGGCGGTGGTGCCGCCCATGTCGAAGGAGATCACGTCCTTCTTGCCGGCCAGCGCGCCGAACAGGGCGGTGGCCAGGCCGCCGCCGGCGGGGCCGGATTCCAGCAGCCGGATCGGGAAGGCCCGGGCGGTCGCCGGCGAGACCAGCCCACCCGCCGAATGCATCAGCCGCAGCGCGCCGGTGAAGCCGCGCGCGGCGAGCTCACGCTCCAGCTTCTTCAGGTAGCGGTCCATCAGCGGCTGCACATAGGCATTGGCGCAGGTGGTGACGCAGCGCTGGTATTCCCACATTTCCGCCACCACCTCGGCGGAAAGCGAGACGGCGAGCTCGGGGAATTCGGCGCGGACGATTTCTCCCACCCGCGCCTCATGGGCGGGGTTGCGATAGGCGTTGATGAAGCAGACCGCGACCGCCTCGACGCCGGCGGCCAGCATTTCCTTCAACGCGACGCGGACGGCATCCTCGTCCAACGCATCGACCACGTTGCCGTCGCGGTCCATCCGCTCCGGCACGTCGCGGCGCAGCTCCCGCGACACCAGCGGCTCCGGGAAGCCCAGGAAAAGATCGTAGATGTCGTAGCGCTGCTCGGTGCCCATCTCCAGGATGTCGCGGAAGCCGGCGGTGGTGATCAGGCCGAGCTTTGCCCCCTTGCGCTCGATCACCGCATTGGTGACCAGCGTGGTGCCGTGCAGGATCTCGCCGACGTCGCCGAGGCGCAGGCCCGCCATCTCCACCAGCTCCTCCAGCCCGAGCAGGGCGGCGGCCGAGGGGTCGTGCGGCGTGGTCAGGCGCTTGTGCAGCCGGACGCTGCCCTCGGCCGCGTCATAGAGGATGAAGTCGGTGAAGGTGCCGCCGATGTCGAAGCCGATGCGCCAGCGATGGCCCAGGGGAGAGGTGGCAGGGATCGTGCTCATCGGAAGGTTCCTCGATCGTCTTCAGGCGGCGGCGCTGCGCAGGCCAGCGCGTTCCGGCACAGCGGCGCCGGGCCTGGCATGGATCTCGCGGGCCTCGGCCAGCAGGGCGGCGATCATGCGCTCGCGCTCGGTGGCATCGACCAGGCTCAGCGGATAGACGAGGCAGAGGCAGGCATCCTCGCCCGGCTGCCGCCCCGCCACGGCGACGGCGATGCTGCCGACGCCGGGATTGCTCTCGTCGGTGGCGATGGCGAAGCCCTCGCGCCGCACCGCCTCGAGCCGCGCCAGCAGCTCGGCCATGTCCTGCGGCGCGGTGCCGCTGGGCGGCGCCAGGGGGGCGGGATGCAGCCGCCGCACCTCCTCGTCCGGCAGGCGCGCCAGCAGCGAGCGGCCGGAGGCGGCGGCGAAGGCCGGCAGCCGCTGGCCCACGGGCGTGCCGACGCGCAGCATGCGGCTGCCCTCGTGGAAGGTCAGGCCGATGACATCGGCGCCGTCGCGGATGCTGACATAGCCGCTATGGCCGAATTGCCGGCTGACCCGGCCGACCGCGGCATGGGCGCGGGCCACCAGCGCCGAATCGCGGCGATAGCTGTGGCCCAGCTCGAACATCAGGATGCCGGGGCGGTAGCCGCGGCTGTCGGGGATGCCTTCGAGGAAGCCGGCCTCGCGCATCGCCCGCAGCAGGCGGGAGACGTTGCTCTTGGGCAGCGACAGCAGCTCCGCGACCTCGGTCACGGTCAGTTCCTGCCGCCGGGCGGAGAAGCAGCGCAGCACCTGGCCGGCCGTGGACAAGGTCGTCATGGGCGGTTCCGAAAAATGGAACAACGGTTCCTGTAAGTGAAACGCTACGCAGAGGCCGCGCCGGCCGCAAGCCTCCAGGTGGCACCTTGCCGCTTTGAAATGCGGCATTCCGGCCCTTGATGCACCGCAACACGGCACATCGCCGCAACCCTGCCTGCTTTGCGTGCAGCGCAGCACGACGAGGGTTGCGAAAGCACCTTGACCCCTGCCCTGCGGGCCGCCATGGCCTGGGACGCGGGGGTCGACCCCAGTCTATGACCAAGACGGGGATGACCGATGCGGCTGGATGGCGCGTTACGCCGGGGTGTGGATATCTGGTACAGCCTGCGCCTGCCGGTGCAGATCCTTCTGCTGATCCTGGTGCTGGCGCTGCCCGTCCTCGCCGTCTGGGGCATCGTCGGCCTGTTCCGCGGCGGCGCCGCCCCCGCGCCGCAGGCGGCAGCGCCCGCCGCGCCCCCGGCCCGCGGCGGCGCGCTGGAGCAGGACTTCGCCACCCGCCTGCTGGAGGACACCACCCGCGGCTGGACGGCGCAGTTCCGCAGCCTGGGCCGGACCTTCCAGCCCGCCGCGCCGATCTTCGCCAATGGCATCGCGCCGACCGCCTGCGACAACGCCCCGGCGCCCTCCGGCCTGTTCTATTGCACGGCCGATGCGCGGATCTATGTCGACCTCGACCGCCAGGCCAAGCTGTCGCAGGGCGGCGATGGCGGCGGCATGACGGTGGCGCTGCTGCTGGCGCATGCGGTCGGCCACCATGTGCAGCAGCAGCTGGGCATGCTCGACCTGGTGCGCGGGCTGCAGGCGCGCTCGCCCGATGCCGCCGGCGCCGACAATCTGCGCCGCCGGGTCGAGCTGCAGGCCGATTGCTTCGCCGGGCTCTGGGCCAAGAGCAGCACGCTGGTCACGGGCCTGGCCGACACCGCGGCGCAGGAGGCCGCCTTCGCCGCCATGCGCGAGGATGCCGCCCGGCCCGCATCGCCGCCGGCCGCGACCAATGCGACCGAGCCGGCCTCGGCGGCGGTGGTGCCCCAGGCGCCGGCGCCGCTGACCGCCGCCGAACGGGCGCAGTGGTTCCGCACCGGAATGCAGCGGGGCGACTTCGCCGCCTGCGACACATTTTCCGGCCTGCCCTGATTTTTCCGGACGCCGCGGCTTGACGAAAGCGGCCGCCGGGCCGCCCATGGGCGGGTCGCCTCGCCTGGATCGGGTCCTGCCATGCCGCTGACATCGCCCCTCGCCCTGACCATGGGCGAGCCCGCCGGCATCGGCGCCGAGATTTCCTTCGGTGCCTGGAAGGCTCTCCGGCAGGACGGGCCTTTCTTTCTGTACATCGGCGATCCGGCGCTGCTGGGCGACGCGCCCTGGCGGGAGATCGCCGATCCGGCCGAGGCCGCCGCGATCTTTCCCGACGCCATCCCGGTGCTGCCGCTGCCATTGGCGGTGCCGGCGGTGCCCGGACAGCTCGACCCGCGCAACGCGCCCGCGGTCATCGCCTCCATCGAGCGCGCTGTCGCTTTGGCGCAATCCGGCGCGGCCGCGGCGGTGGTGACCAACCCGATCCAGAAATCGGTGCTGACCGGCACCGGCTTCGCCTATCCGGGCCATACCGAGTTCCTCGCCGCCCTGGCCCCGGGCGACGGCCCGCCGGTGATGCTGCTGGCCGCTGCCGGGCTGCGCGCCGTGCCGGTGACCATCCACCAGTCCCTGCGCAGCGCCATCGACAGCCTGACGCCGGAAAAGATCATCGCGGTGGCGCGGGCGACGGCGGCGGGGCTGTCGCGCGACTTCGGCATCGCCAGCCCGCGCCTCGCGCTGTGCGGCCTCAACCCGCATGCCGGCGAGGCCGGCACCATGGGGCTCGAGGACCGCGACATCATCGCCCCCGCCATCGCCCGGCTGCGCGCGGAGGGCATCGATGCGCGCGGCCCCTTCCCGGCCGACACGCTGTTCACCCCGCATGCCCGCGCCGGCTACGACGTGGCGCTGGGCATGTATCACGACCAGGCGCTGATCCCGGTGAAGACGCTGGACATGGCGGGCGGGGTCAATGTGACGCTCAATCTCGGCGTGGTGCGCACCAGCCCGGACCATGGCACGGCGCTGGACATCGCCGGCCAGGGCCGTGCCGATGCCGGCAGCCTGGTCGCCGCCCTTCGCCTCGCGGCCGAGCTCGCCGCGCATCGCCTGGAAAGGAAGCCCGCGTGAAGCCGCTGCGCCTCTCGGTCAATGTCGATCACGTCGCCACCCTGCGCAACGCGCGCGGCGGCCGCTTCCCCTGCCCGCTGCAGGCGGCGCGCACCAGCCTGGCGGCCGGCGCCGACGGGGTGACGCTGCATCTGCGCGAGGATCGCCGCCATATCCGCGACGAGGATCTGCGGCGCATCCATGCCGAGCCCGGCCTGCGGCTGAATTTCGAGATGGCGGCGACCGACGAGATGGTCGGGCTCTGCGCCGCGCTGCGCCCGGCGGCCTGCTGCATCGTGCCGGAGAAGCGGCAGGAGCTGACCACGGAAGGCGGGCTCGACGTGCTGCGCGCGGGCCCTGGGCTCGGCGAGGCGATCCGCCGGCTGGCGGGCGAAGGCGTCGAGGTCTCGATCTTCGTCGAGCCGGATGCGGCGCAGATCGAGGCCTGCGCCCGGCTCGGCGCCCAGGCGGTGGAGCTGCACACCGGCACCTATGCCGATGCGGCGCCGGAGGCGCGCGGCCCGCTGCTGGCGCGGCTGGCCGCGGGCGCGCGCGCGGCCGAGGCCGCCGGTTTGTCCTGTCACGCCGGCCACGGGCTGGATTACGTTAGCGTGATCGGCATCGCAGCCATCCCGCAGATCGTCGAGGTCAGCATCGGCCATTTCCTGATCGGCGCTGCGATTTTCGAGGGTTTGCCGGGCGCCATCGCGCGGATGCGCGGCGCCATCGCCGAAGGTCGTGCGCAGATCGTCTAAAAACACGGCTTTCACGGGCATTGCGTATCGATATCGCAACAGTGCAGTCTGTTGCAGACAGCGAAGGGCCTGGCCGATCTCCGGCGGGCCACCGGCGGAAGGAGGCGCGGTGACGTCCAAGAGCCACGCGGCAGGGCCCGGTCGCCCCGCCGTTCCCTGGGACGAACCCTAACCCATGCCGCTCCGGGCCCTGGCGCGCGGTCGCGGCAGGACGCCGCTGGCCTCCCACCTGGCCCTGCTCAGCTTCGTGCTGCTGGCGCCCATCGTCATCCTCGCCGCCGCGCTGACCCATGCCTATGTCGATGCCGAGCGCGACATGCAGCGCCGCCAGGCGCAGGAGCAGGCGCGCATCATCGCCGGCCGCGTCGAGCAGACCATGGCGCGCCGCATCGCCGCGCTGCAGGTGCTGGCCGAGGCGCCGGCGCTGGACCCGCCCGATGCCGAGGCCATCGCGCCGCAGCTGGACGCGGTGGCGCGGCTGCTGGGCGGCAGCGTCACCCTGCAGCCGCCGCGCGGCGGCGCCGGCGACACCCTGCCCGCCGCCGTCGCGACCGGCATCGCCGCGGTCGAGCAGCGCGTGCTGCGCGACCACCAGCCGGCGATTTCCGCGCTGCTGCCGCTGCCCGGCGACGAGGGGCAGGCGGTGCTGCTGGCGGTGCCGGTGCTGCGCCCCAACGCGCTGAACCAGAACGAGCTGCGCGGGCTGCTGTGGCTGCTGATGCGGCCGGAGTCGTTCCGCCAGACCCTGGCCGGCGTGCCGCTGCCGCGCGGCTGGATCGGCAACCTGGTCGATGCCGGCGGCACCGTCGTCGCCCGCAGCTTCCGGCATGACGAATTCCTCGGCCGGCCGACGCCCTTCGAGGCGCAGCGGCACAATCCGGGGCCGAGCGGCGTCTGGATGACGGAGGCGCTGGATGGCCAGCAGGTGATGCTGGCCTATGTCATGCTGCAGGCCACCGGCTGGCGCGCCAGCGTGCTGGTGCCGCTGGCGCAGAGCGAGGGCGCGCTGCAGCAATCTCTGCTGCTGCTGGGGCTGGCCGCGGCCGGGCTGGTGGCGCTGGCGGCGGGGCTGGCCGTGCTCTTCGCCCGCGGCATCGCGCGGCCGGTGCGGGCGCTGGCCCAGGCCGCGCATGCGCTCGGCCGCGGCGACCCGGTGGTGACGCCGCAGGCGCCGATCGAGGAGCTGCACGCCGTCGGCACCGCCATGGCGGCGGCCAGCATCACCCTGCGCGCGCGCGAGCGGGCGCTGGCCGAGAGCGAGGCGCGGCTGGCCCGCGCCCTGAAGGCGGCGCGCATCGCCACCTGGGAATGGGAGGCGGCGACCGACAGCCTGACCGGATCGCGCGGGCGGGAGGCGCTGTATGGCCATCCCGCCGGCACCCTGCGCGACCTGCCCAGCCTGCTGGCGGCGACCCATCCGGAGGATCGCGACCGCCTGGCCCAGGCGATGCATGGCGGGCTGGATCCGGCCGGCAGCGGCGTCTTCGAGGTGGCCTGCCGCGCCGTCTGGCCGGATGGCCGCATCCGCTGGCTGCAATCCCAGGGCGCGGTGATGGAGCGCAGCCCGAGCGGCGAGCCGCTGCGCCTGTCCGGCGTGGTGATGGACGTGACCGACGCGCAAGCCGCGATGGAGCGCGAGAAGCTGCTGGTCTCCGAGGTCGACCACCGCGCGCGCAACGTGCTGACCGTGGTGCAGTCGCTGCTGAAGATGAGCCGCGCCGACGACCCCGCGCATTTCGCCGCCGCCGTGCAGGGCCGCGTCGCGGCGCTGGCCCGGGCGCACACGCTGCTGGCGCGGGAACGCTGGGATGGCAGCGAGCTTTTCGCGCTGGCCCGCGAGACGCTGGGCGGCCATGTCGAGAGCGGCCATGTCCTGCTGCGCGGCCAGGCCGTCGATCTGGCGCCGCATGCGGTGCAGCCGCTGTCGATGGTGCTGCACGAGCTGGCGACCAATGCGGCGCAGCATGGCGCGCTGTCGCGCGGCCAGGGCCAGGTGGTGCTGTCCTGGCTGGTGCAGGGCGGCGTGCTCAGCCTGTCCTGGCACGAGCATCACGGCCCCACGGTCACCCCCCCGGCGCGGCGCGGCTTCGGGCTGCGCGTGGTGGAGAACACGGTCACCCGCCAGCTGGGCGGCAGCGTCGAGCTGCAATGGCAGCCGGACGGGCTGATCTGCCGGCTGCGCATCGCCGCCGGCCGGGTGCTGCGCGGCGAGGCGCCGGCCGATCTCGACCGCAACCTCGCCGGGCTGCGCTAGTTCTTTTCGGTCTGCTTCAGGCGGAACGCGGCTTCCGCATTCACCGCGCCTTCCGGCAGCCGCCCTTCGGCCAGGGCCGCGATCTGCTGGACGGTGTCCATCGCCTGGTGCTCGGTGGCGGCGCGGGTCAGGCCGCCGATATGCGGCGTCGCCACCACCCGCGGATGCCGCGCCAAGGCCAGCGCCGGCATCTGGTCCGGCGCGCGGCCGACATCCAGCGCGGCGCCGGCCAGCCGCCCGCTTTCCAGCGCGGCGAGCAGCGCCGCGTCCTCCACCAGCTCGCCCCGGGCGAGATTGAGGAAGAAGCTGCCGGGACGCATGCAGGCGAAGCGCTCGGCGTTCATCAGCTCGTAGGTCTCGGGCGTCGAGGGCGCCAGGCAGACGACGAAATCGGATTCGGCCAGCAGCGGCTCCAGGCGCATGACGCTGACATCCGGCTGCGGCACCGGGTCATGCACCAGCACATGCATCCCCACCGCCCGCGCCAGCACCGCCAGCCGGCGCGCGATGCGGCCATGGCTGATCAGCCCCAGCGTGCTGCCGCCCAGCTGCCGGCCGAGGAAGGGCTTCGGCTGCTGCCCGGCATGGAAGGCCGCCGCGTAGCGCGAGGTGCCGCGCGCCAGGTCGAGCATCATGCCCAAGCCCAGCTCGGCCACCGCGTCGACGAAGCCCGGCGTCGCCCGCGTCACCAGCACGCCCGCGGCCGAGGCGGCGGCGACGTCGATGGTGCTGATGTCCACGGCCACCCGCAGGAAGGCCTGCAGCCCGGGCGCGGCGGCGAAGGTCTCGGCGGTGCCGGGGGTGGCGCGGCCGGCGACGATGGCCTGGCAGCCGGCGGCGGCGGCGGCGAGCTCGGCCCCGGCCAGCACCCGGCCGGAGGTGTTGCGCACCACCTGGGCATGGCGCGACAGCGCCGCCAGGGCGCGGTCGCCGTAATAACCGTCGAACTCGGCCTCGGTATGGGTGAGGAAGACGCGCATCGCGCGCGCCGTGGGCTCGGCCGCGGGTTTCTGGGGCATGCTTCCTCCTGCGCGCCCCTTGAGGGGGCTTTGTTGCGGCGCCGAGCTTATCGGAGGCGGGGCAGGCTGGGAACCGGCGCCGGATCTGCGAAGTCCCACATCCATGGCTGGGAAGCGGCGGAAGAATGTGGCAGTTTGCAACCCATGGCCCCTCGCAACACCCATGCCCTCGGCAAGCCCGCCCGCCACGCCGCGATCCTGGAGGCGCTGTCCACCGACCCCCTGGTCCGCATCAGCACGCTGGCGGAAAAATTCGCGGTCTCGACCGAGACGGTGCGGCGCGACATCGAGGACCTTTCGGCCCGCGGCATGGTGCGGCGGACCTATGGCGGCGCCTCGGCCTCGCATTCCGCCATCCAGCCGGAGCTCAGCCAGCGCGAGCAGGTGCTGGTGGCCGAGCGCGCCCGCATCGGCCGCGCCGCCGCCGCCCTGGTCGAGGATGGCGCCGTGGTGATGCTCGATGCCGGCAGCACCACGACGCATTTCGCCCGGGCTCTCGCCGCCCGCGGCGTGCGGGCGACGCTGCTGACCAACAGCCTGGACGCGGCGCTGGCCGCCGGCGCCAGCGAGGCCTTGCGCGTGCTGGTGGCCCCCGGCGAGCTCAGCCTGGTGGAGCGCGGCCTCTATGGCGCCGAGACCCATGCCTTCCTGCGCCGCTTCAATGTCGACCTCGCGGTGATCGGCGCCTCGGGTCTGGCCGAGGAAGGCCCGACCGAGGCGGAAAGCCGCGCCGCCTGGGTCAAGCGCGCCATGCTGGAACGCGGCGAGCGGCGGGTGCTGCTGGTCGACAGCTCGAAATTCGGCCGGGTCTTCCTGGAGCGCGTCTGCCCTGCCGCCGAGATCACCGACCTGGTCACCGAGGCCGATCCGCCGGTGCCGCTGGCCGCCGCTTTGGGGCAGCGCGGGCTGCGGCTGACGATTGCCACAGAACTGTAAAAAACATGTTTGACCTGCCACATCGGATAGTGGCAAGTGCAACATGTATATGACACAAGAATCCGCCCGGCCGCGGCCCCTCGCCGTCGCCCCCCAGGCTGAGCTCGCCGGGCTCCGCTGGGTGCTGACCGATATCGACGACACGCTGACCAGCGACGGCAGGCTGCCCGCCGCCGCCTATGCCGCGCTGGAAGCGCTGGACGCCGCCGGCATCGCCGTGGTGCCGGTGACCGGCCGCCCGGCCGGCTGGTGCGACGCCATCGCCCGCCACTGGCCGGTGGCCGGCGTGGTCGGCGAGAATGGCGCGCTGTGGTACGCGCTGGACCGCGACGCGCGGCGGATGCTGCGCTGGCAGGCGCAGCCCGAGGCCGAGCGCCGGCTGCGCCGCGCCGGGCTGGAGGCGCTGGCCCAGGCCGCGCTCGCCGCCGTGCCGGGCGCCGCCATCGCCGCCGACCAGCCCTTCCGTCTCTTCGACATGGCCATCGACTTCTGCGAGGATGCCGGGCCGCTCGGGCTCGACGCCGCCGAGGCCATCGCCCGCGTCTTCCGCGCCGGGGGCGCGGAGGCCAAGGTCTCCTCGATCCACGTCAATGCCTGGATCGGCGCCTGGGACAAGCGCGCCGGGATCGAGGCCTTCTTCGCCGCCCGCTTCGGCGAATTCGCGCAGCTGGCGTCGCGCGTGGCCTTTATCGGCGACAGCCTGAACGACGCGCCGCTCTTCGCCGCCGTGCCCTGCTCGGTGGGCGTCGCCAATGTCGCCCCCTTCCTGGCCGGCATGACCACGCCGCCGGCCTATGTCACCCGTGCCGAAGGCGGCGCGGGCTTCGCCGAATTCGCCGACGCGCTGCTTAAGGCGCGCGGCGCCGTCCTGGAGGAAACCGCCGCATGAAGACCATCCTGCTCGCCAGCTCAGCCCTGGCGCTCTGCCTCGGCCTTTCCGCCGCGCCGGCCGCGGCGCAGCAGGCCTGCGCCTTCCGCGGCGCGCTCGACGAGGCCTTCTGCGACGCCAACCGCGACATGGTGGCCGATGCGCCGACCGAACCGTCGAAGCTGCGCGACCCCTCGACCATCGTCTTCACCTACACGCCCGTCGAGGATCCGGCGCTCTATGCCAGCCAGTTCCGCCCCTTCCTCGACCACCTGACCAAATGCACCGGCAAGCGCGCGGTGTATTTCCAGGTGACCTCGAACGCGGCGCAGGTCGAGGCGATGCGCTCCGGCCGGCTGCATGTCGCGGGCTTCTCCACCGGCCCGACCGCCTTCGCGGTGAACCTGGCCGGCGCCATCCCCTTCGCGGTCAAGGGCGATGCCACCGGCTACGAGAGCTACAAGGTGGTCATGCTGGTGCGCGCCGACAGCCCGTACCAGACGCTCGCCGACCTGCGCGGCAAGCGCGTCGCCCATACCTCGGCCACCTCGAATTCCGGCAACCTGGCGCCGCGCGCCTTCTTCCCCGGCCTCGGGCTGAGGCCCGAGCAGGACTACCAGGTGCTCTATTCCGGCGGCCATGACCGCAGCGTGATGGGCGTCAATGCCGGCGACTACGACGCGGCGCCGGTGGCCTCCGACGTCTGGACCCGCATGGTCGCGCGCGGCCAGGTGAAGCGCGAGAATTTCCGCGTGCTGTGGGAGAGCGAGCCCTTCCCGACCAGCGGCTTCGCCCTGGCCCATGACCTGCGCCCGGAGCTGGCGGAGAAGATCCGCCAATGCTTCCTGGAATACCGCTTCCCCGAGCAGATGGCACGCGACCTGGGCGGCAATGACCGCTTCTGGCCGGCGACCTATGCCGAGCAATGGGCCCCGGTCCGCGCCGTCGCCGATGCGGTGAACGCCCCCTACAACCGCGCCGCCTTCGATGCCGAGAGCCGCCGCGAGCTGGAGGCCGAGGCCCGCAAGCGCGCCCAGAGCCAGCAGCCGGCGGCGCCCACCCATGTGGCGCCGACCGGCGCTGCCCCCGCGACCCCCAAGCCGTAAGTTCGGGAAGAAGATGTCTGCTAGCATGACCGCTTCGGCACCGGCTGCCGGTCTGGCGAGCGCCCTGGAAATCCGGGGCCTCGTCAAGGAGTACGTCGCCGGCAAGCCGGTGCTGCGGGGCGTCGACCTGGCGGTGCCGGCCGAGGGCATCACCGCCATCATCGGCCCCTCCGGCACCGGCAAGTCGACCCTGATCCGCTGCATCAACCGCCTGGTCGAGCCGACGCGCGGCTCGATCAAGCTGCATGGCGAGGAGCTGACCGGGCTCAGCGGGCGCGGGCTGCGCCTGGCCCGCCGGCGCATCGGCATGGTCTTCCAGGAATACAACCTGGTCGAGCGGCTGTCGGTCATGGAGAACGTGCTCAGCGGCCGGCTCGGCTATGTGCCGCTGTGGCGCGCCTGGCTGCGCAAATACCCCGCCGCCGATATCGAGCGCGCCTTCATGCTGCTCGATGCCGTGGGCTTGCCGGAGCATGCGACGCGCCGCGCCGATGCGCTCTCCGGCGGCCAGCGCCAGCGCGTCGGCATCGCCCGCGCGCTGATGCAGCGCCCCGACATCCTGCTGGCCGACGAGCCGACCTCCTCGCTCGACCCGCGCACGGCGGTAGAGGTGCTGGAGCTGCTGACCAGGCTGACGGCCGCCGAGGGCGTGCCCGTCATCATCAACATCCACAACGTCGATCTGGCCAAGCGCTATGCCCGGCGCATCGTCGGCATGTCGGGCGGCAGCGTCATCTTCGACGGCCCGCCGGAGCAGCTGGAGACGCATCATCTGCGCGCCATCTATGGCGGCGAGGACTGGATGTGAGCGCCACCACCTCCCCCTCCCCGACCCGGCGCGTCGCCTTCGCGCCGAACTGGCCGATGCGCATCGCGCTGCTGCTGCTGCTCGCCTACACGGTCTGGGCCTCCAGCCGGCTGGGCCTGACCTGGGACCGCGTCGCGCATGGCATGGGCGAGGGCGGCAAGCTGCTGGCCCGCATGGTGCCGCCGAATTTCGAGCGCTGGTCGCTGCTGCTGGAAGGCCTGCTGGAATCCCTGCAGATCGCCGTGCTGGCCTCGGCCATCGGCATTCTTCTGTCGCTGCCGCTGGGGCTTCTTGCCGCGAGAAACCTGTCGCCCTGGTTCGTGGCCGGGCCGGTGCGCGCGGTGATCGCCGTCTGCCGCTCGCTGCACTACGTCATCGTCGCCATCCTCTTCGTCAAGGCGATCGGCTTCGGCGCGCTGGCGGGGACGGCGGCGCTGGTGGTGGCCTCGATCGGCTTCATCGCCAAGCTCTTCGCCGAGGCCATCGAGGAAATCTCGATGAAGCAGGTGGAAGCCATCCGCGCGACCGGCGCCAGCGCGCTGAAGGTCATCGCCTATGCGGTGCTGCCGCAGGTGGCGTCGCGCTTCATCGGCTTCTGCCTCTACCAGCTGGACAGCAACCTGCGGAACTCGACGCTGGTCGGCATCGTCGGCGCCGGCGGCATCGGCGGCACGCTCTTCGCCGCCTTCAAGCGCTTCGACTACGACTTCGTCGCCGCCATCCTGCTGTCCATCATCGCCCTCATCTTCCTGGCCGAGATCATCTCCGGCCGCGTCCGGGCCGCCCTGCGATGAACGCCATCCCTGCTGCCAAGCACGATCCCGTGGCGCCGCTGCGGCGCGAATGGACCCGGCTGACCGCCGCCCAGCGCATCAGCCGCTGGCTGGTCTGGCTGGTCATCGTCGCCGCCGTCGCCTGGGCGGTGCGCAGCATCGACATCATCCCGGAGTTCCTCGAGGACGCGCCGGAGCAGATGGCCGACCTGCTGGTGCGGATGTGGCCGCCCGACATCGCGCATTACTATCCGGCGGTGCATGACGCGCTGATCGAGACGCTGCATATCGCGACGCTGGGCACCGTCTTCTGCTTCACCCTGGCGGTGCCGCTGGCGCTGATGGCGGCGCGCAACATCTGCCCGATCCGGCCGCTGAACACCCTGGCGCAGCTCGGGCTGGTGGCGTCGCGCTCGGTCAACTCGCTGGTCTGGGCGCTGCTTTTCGTCGCCATCTTCGGCCCCGGCGCCGCGGCCGGCGTCTTCGCCATCGCCTTCCGCTCGGTGGGCTTCGTCGGCAAGCTGCTGTCGGAAGCGCTGGAGGAGACCGACCACGGCCCGCGCGAGGCGCTGCGCGCCGCCGGCGCCAGCTGGGGTGGCGAGATGCTGAAGGGCGTCTGGCCGCAGGTGCAGCCGGCCTTCTGGGGCATCGCGCTGTTCCGCTGGGACATCAATGTGCGCGAGAGCGCCGTGCTGGGCCTGGTCGGCGCCGGCGGCATCGGCCTGGTGCTGGACGATGCCATCAACTTCTTCCAGTGGGAGCGGGTGGCCACCGTGCTGCTGGCCATCCTGGCCGTGGTGCTGCTGGCCGAGGTCATCGTCACCCGCATCCGCGCGAGGCTGCTCTGATGCGCGACGCCTTCGACCTGCTGGTGGTGGGCGGCGGCATCAACGGCGCCGGCATCGCCCGCGACGCGGCGGGGCGCGGCCTGTCGGTGGCGCTGGTCGAGCGCGGCGACCTGGGCGGCGCCACCTCCTCGGCCTCCTCCAAGCTGATCCATGGCGGCTTGCGCTATCTGGAGCACCACGAGTTCCGCCTGGTGCGCGAGGCCCTGGCGGAGCGCGAGGTGCTGCTGCGCCTCGCGCCGCATATCGCCTGGCCGATGCGCTTCGTCCTGCCGCATGCGCCGGAGATGCGCCCGCGCTGGATGCTGCGCGCCGGTCTCTTCTTGTACGATCACCTGGCGAAGCGGGTGACGCTCCCCGCCAGCCAGTCGCTGGATTTCAGGAAGCACACCTGGGGCGCGCCGCTGAACGACGACGCCCGGCACGGCTTCGCCTATTCGGACGCCTGGGTCGAGGATTCCCGCCTGGTGGTGCTGAACGCCCGCGACGCCGCGGCGCGGGGCGCCCGGATCATGGTGGGCACCGAGTTCCTCGGCGCCAGCCGCGACGCCGCGGGCTGGACCGCGCGGCTGCGCGACGCCGACGGGACCGAGCGGCAGGTCCGGGCCCGGGCCATCGCCAATGCGGCCGGCCCCTGGGTGATGCAGGCCCTCGGCGCGGCCGGCGTGCCCGCCCCCGACCGCATCCGCCTGGTGCGCGGCAGCCACATCGTCGTCCCCGCCCTGCATGACGGCGACCAGGCCTATATCCTGCAGAATGACGACCGCCGCGTCGTCTTCGTCATCCCCTATGAGGGCCGCTTCTCGCTGATCGGCACGACGGACGTGCCGCACGACCCGGCCTCCGGCCCGCCGCGCTGCACGGAGGACGAGCAGGACTATCTGTGCCGCGCGGTGTCGCGGCAGTTCCGCAAGCCCGTCACCCGGGCCGATATCGTCTGGACCTATTCCGGCGTGCGGCCGCTGCATGACGACGGCGCCGAGAACCCCTCCGCCGTCACCCGCGACTACGTGCTGAAGCTGGACCATGACGGCGCGCCGCTGCTCTCGGTCTTCGGCGGCAAGATCACCACCTTCCGCCGCCTGGCCGAGGATGCGACGACGCAGCTCTGCCAGGCCCTGGGCCAGCCGCGCCCGGCCTGGACCAGCGGCCCGCCCCTGCCCGGCGGCGATTTCGGCGGGCGCGATGCCACCGGCCTGCTGTCCGACCTGGCCGCGCGCTATCCCTTCCTCGACGGCGCCCTGCTGCAGCGGCTGTTCCGCTGCTATGGCAGCGACCTGCCGGCGGTGCTCGGCACCGCGCGCCAGGCGGAGGACCTCGGCCGCGACCTCGGCGGCGGCATCACCGAGCGGGAGCTCGACTGGATGGTGGCGCATGAATGGGTGCGCTCGGCCGAGGATGCGCTGTGGCGGCGGACCAAGCGGGGGCTGCACATGTCGGCCGAGGAGCGCCAGAACTTCGCTGCCGCCTTCGGGGCCTTGCGGATCGCGGCCTGAGCGGGGGCCGCGGTTGCATCGCTGCCCGGGGGGCCATAGGTTCGGCCAAAGCGCAGGACACACCCCTATGGCCGATCACGATGCCGCGGCGCAGGCCGCCGCCCTGGCCGAGGAATTCGCCCCCGACCTGGGTGCCATCCTCTTCACCCACTACGCCGATGCCGACAGCCTCGACACGCTGCGGCCGGGGCAGACCGACATCGACGCGGTCAATGCCGCCAACCGCGCCGCCGCCGAGGTGCTGGCCCGCCACGGTGTCCAGGTCTTCGTCCAGCGCGCCGACCGCGGCGCCTTCCGCCGCTACATGGATGGCCGCGCCGATACCCAGGCCAACCGCCTGGCCTGGCGCGACCGCGAGCGCCTGCTGCAGGGCGAGACCGCGCTGCGCGTCCTCGGCCTCGACCCCACGCTGGCCAAGCCCCGCCTGAGCGCCGCCAAGATCACCGGCAGCCCGGCCGACCGGCTGATGCGCGCCTTCGGCGAAGGCGGCGGGCCGGAATTCGACGACCTGGCGCTGGAGCTGCTGCTGGCCGGCCGCGACGGCGTGCTGGACGTCGCCCGCCGCAAGGTTGCCGACCGCTTCGGCGACGAAGCCGCCGAGGATTTCTCCGCCAGCCTGCTGGTCCTGGCCGAAGGCGCCGAGATGGGCCCCTCCGGCTGGGCCTCGCTCGTCGCCCTGCCGGTGGCGCTGCAGCCCGGGCCGCTGCCGGATGCCGAGGCGATCGGCGCCAGCATGATCGGCGCCGCCCTGCTGGAGGAAGCGCTGGAAGTGCGCTTCCTGCCGGAATGGCGCGCGCCGGAGCGGCTGGCCAGCCTGTCGCCCATCGCGCTGCGCCGCGTGCTGCTCGACCTGCTCGAAGGCCGCGCCCCCGCCGACCTGCCGCCGGCCCCCGAAGGCTCGCTGCAGGGCCAGGACTTCGCCATGCTGCTCGGCCTGCAGATCGACTGGGACATTCCGGTCTGGGAGGAGGTCGTGCTGAACGGCCTGCCCGAGGCGCCGGAAGAACCCGCCGAAGGCGAGGAGCCGGAGCTGACGCCGGAGCAGCATGCCCGCATGCAGCTCTTCGACCGCTGGCGCGCCGGGGTCTTCGAGAGCAGCGGCGGCTGCGTGCCGCTCGGCCTGGTGGCGGCGTCGGAGACCGGCGCCGAGATCGCCGATTTCCTGACCGAGGCCGGCGCCCGCAGCGAAGGCATCGAGGAGATCCGCAACTTCGTCGCCGTCGCCAGGGAAGAATCGCGCGGCGAGAATGTCGTCTGCGTGCCGCAGGTGGAAGACGACGCGCTGCGCCTGGCGCTCTATACCGAGAGCGGCAATTTCCTCGACGAGCTGCGCATCGAGGCCGACCAGCTGCCGGTGCCGGCGGCCGACATGCCGCCACTGCTCTCGGCCTTCGTCACGCTGGTGGCGCAGCCGCCCGGGGGCTGACCCCCCGGGCGACGGCCTCACATCACCGCGCCGATCTGCCAGGGCACGAATTCATTGCGCCCATAGCCCAACAATTCCGACTTGCTGCGCTGCCCCGAGGCGACCGCCAGGATGTGCTCGAAAATCTGGCGGCCCTTCTCCTCGATCGAGACGCCCTCGAGGATATCGCCGCAATCGATGTCCATATCCTCCTCCATCCGGCGATAGAGGTCGGAATTGGTCGCCAGCTTGATCGAGGGCGTCGGCTTGCAGCCATAGGCCGAGCCGCGGCCGGTGGTGAAGCACAGCACATTGGCGCCGCCCGCCACCTGGCCCGTCGCGGCCACCGGGTCATAGCCCGGCGTGTCCATATAGACGAAGCCGTGCCGGTCGATCCGCTCGGCATAGCGATAGACGCCGCGGAGCGTCGAGGTGCCGCCCTTCGCCGCCGCCCCCAGCGACTTTTCCAGGATGGTGGTCAGCCCGCCCGCCTTGTTGCCCGGCGAGGGGTTGTTGTTGAGCTCGCCGCCGGCGCGTGCGGCATAGTCCTTCCACCACGCGATCAGGTCGACGATCTTCTGGCCGACCTCGCGGCTTTCCGCGCGGCGCGTCAGCAGATGCTCGGCGCCGAAGATCTCCGGCGTCTCCGACAGGATCGCCGTGCCGCCATGCCGCACCAGCAGGTCGACGGCGGCCCCCAGCGCCGGATTGGCGGTCAGCCCCGAATAGCCATCCGAGCCGCCGCATTGCAGCGCCAGGCTGAGCGTCGAGGCCGGCACCGTCTGCCGCACCGAGCGATTGGCCAGCGGCAGCATCTCCTTGATCTTGGCGACGCCCGCCTCGATGGATTTGCGCGTGCCGCCGCTTTCCTGGATCACCAGGCTCTGAAAATGCGTCCCGTCCTCGATGCCATAAGTAGCCTTCAGGCGCGGAATTTGAAAAACCTCGCAGCCGAGCCCGATCATCAGGATGGCGGAAAAATTCGGGTGGCTGGCATAGCCCCATTGGGTGCGCGCCAGCAGGTCGAATTCCTCGCCCTTCGACGCCATGCCGCAGCCGGTGCCATGGGTGAAGGGCACCACGCCGTCGATGTTGGGATAATCGGCGAGGATGCCGGAACGCTGGATCTCCTCGGCGATGAAGTCGACGACGGTCGCCGAGCAGTTCACCGAGCTCAGGATGCCGATATAGTTGCGCGTGCCCACCCGCCCGCCGGGACGGAGAAAACCCTGGAAGGTGGCGGGCGCCTCGCCGGGACGCAGCCCTTCGTCGGGCTTCGCCTCGGTGGCGAAGGCGTAGTCGCGCTCGAACTCCTGGATGACGACGTTGTGCTCATGCACCCAGTCGCCCGCCGCGATGGGCTTCGCCGCGAAGCCGATGATCTGCCCGAATTTCCTGACAGGCGCGCCTTCGGCGATGCTCTCCACCGCCAGCTTGTGGCCTTTGGGCACGCGGCCATGGACAAGAACCCCGCCGGCGGCCTGCATGCCGTCGGCCAGCGCGTCGATGGCGATGACGACATTGTCCGCCGCATGCAGGCGGAGGGTGCGGGGCTCGGTCATGCGCGTCAGACTTCCAGGATCGCCTTGATGACGCCGGCCTCCGGACGCAGCCAGTCCTGGAACAGCTTGGGCGCATCGTCCAGCGAGCCGCGATGCGTGTTCAGCGCGCGGGTCGGCACCTTGCCGGCCTGCATCTGCTTGACGACCTCGGCGAAATCATCCGGCTGCGCGTTGCGGCTGGCGAAGAGCGTGGTCTCGCGCTTGTGGAACTCGGGATCGCTGAAGGTGATGTCTTCCCGCACGACGCTGACCAGCACATAGCGGCCGCCATGGGCGACGAAGCCGAAGCCGCGCTGCATGGCGCCGCGATTGCCGGTGGCGTCGATCACCACGTCGTAGAAATCGCCGTCGGTCAGGCGGGCGGCCTTCTTCTCGGCATCGGCATCGGCCAGCAGCAGCGCATCGGCCGAGAGCTGCTCGCGGGTGAAGGCCAGCCGGTCCTCGCGCATGTCCATGACGGTGACATGGGCGCCGCGCGCCTTGGCGAAGATGATGGCCGACATGCCGATCGGGCCCGAGCCCACCACCAGCACGCGGTCCTGCGCCGTGATGCCGCCGCGCTTCACGCCATGCGCGCCGATCGCCAGGAACTCGATCATCGCCGCGTCGTCGAGCGAGGTCTCGCCGACCGGGATGACATTCTGCGCCGGCACCGACAGGTATTCCGCCATGCCGCCATCGCAATGCACGCCGAGCACGCGGATGTTCTGGCAGGCATTGGTCACGCCCTTGCGGCAGCCGACGCACTTCCCGCAGGACAGGTAGGGCACGATATAGACGTTCTGCCCGGCCTTCAGCCTGCTCTCGGCCGGCGCGCTCTCGACCGTGCCGGACAGCTCATGCCCCATCACCCGCGGATATTCGAGGAAGGGGTGCTTGCCCTGGAAGATGTGGAAATCCGTGCCGCAGATGCCGACGCGGCGGATGCGCACCAGCACCTCGCCGGCGGCCGGCTTCGGCTCGGGGCGGCTGATGATCGACAGCTTGCCGGGCTCGTCGCAGATCAAGGCCTTCATCGGAATCTCTTTCCAGGGTCAGCAGAATATGGAAGGCGCCCGGCATGTCACGCCGGGCGCCGCGTCGAGCTCAGGCCAGCATTTCGGCGGGCAGGCCGACGCCGTGGAACTTCTTGTAGATCTCGTTCAGCTTGCCGTTCTTCAGATTGGCGCTGATCCAGGTGTTCAGCTCGGCCTGGAGGGCGCTCTCGCCCTTGCGGATGCCGATGGCGTAGTTGTTGGTCTTCAGCGTGATCTTCACCTCGAAGGGCGACTGCGGATGGCGCTGGTTGGCCGCCTGCATCACCTGCGGCGAGGTCGCGGTGATATCCACCTGGCCGGAGACCAGCGCGGTGATCAGCGTCGCGTCATCGTCGAAGCGGACGATCTGCGCGCCGGTGTTGCGGTCGGTGAACTCCTTGTCGTTGGAGCTGCCGCGGGTGGTGCCGACGCGCTTGCCGGCCAAGCTCGCGAGATCCTTGATCTCCACGCCCTTCTTGCCGGCGACGACGATCTGGATGACGCCGTAGGGGGCGGAGAAGTCGATGACGCGCTCGCGCTCCGGCGTCACGCTGAAGGAGGCGATGACCATGTCGGCCTTGCCGGTCAGCAGGAAAGGCACCCGGTTCGGGCCGGTCACCTGGACCAGCTCCATCGGCATGCCCCAATCGGCGGCGAGCAGCCGGCCGGTGTCGACATCCGAGCCGCTGGGCTGCATCTGCGCATCGGACTGGCCGAAGGGCGGGTTGCCGAGATCGATGGCCACCAGCAGCTTCTTGCGGGCGCGGATATTGTCCAGCGCGTCGGCGAGAGCCGGGCGGGCCAGCGGGGCGAGGGCCAGGCCAGCGCCGGCGCCGGCGCCGGCGGCGAGCAGGGTACGACGGTTCATTCTTGGTTCCTCCAGCAAAGATAAGGCGCGGTCAGAGACCGCTGCCGACGAAATCGCGCAGCTCCGGCGTGGTCGGCGCGTCGAGCATGCTGCCGGGCCCGGCTTCCCAGACGCGGCCCTTGTTCATGTAGACGACCTGGCTCGCCACCTTGCGGGCGAAGGCCATCTCATGCGTGACCAGGATCATGGTCATGCCGCCGCGCGCGAGATCCTCCATGACCTTCAGCACCTCGCCCGTCAGCTGCGGATCGAGCGCCGAGGTCACCTCGTCGAACAGCATGACCTTGGGCTGCATGGCGAGCGAGCGGGCGATGGCGACGCGCTGCTGCTGGCCGCCGGAAAGCTGCTCCGGATAGTGATCCGCCTTCTCCGACAGGCCGACGCGCGCCAGGCAGTCGCGGGCGATCTCGCGCGCCGCCTTCTTGCCCAGCGACTTCACGCAGGTCGGCGCCAGCATGATGTTCTGCTCGGCCGTCAGATGCGGGAAGAGGTTGTAGCTCTGGAAGACGATGCCGACATCGAGGCGCAGCGCGCGCTTGTCGAGCTTCTCGTCATGCACGGCATGACCGCAGACCTCGATGCTGCCCTGCTGGATGGTCTCCAGCGCGTTGATGCAGCGCAGCGCGGTCGACTTGCCGGAACCGGACTGGCCGATCACCGCGACGACCTCGCCGCGCGCCACCTCGAAGGAGACGCCATCCAGGACCTTCAGCGGACCGAAGCTCTTATGGACGTTGGAGAGCTTAACGACGACCGACATTGAGCCTCCTTTCCAGCCCGCGGCTCCAGGCCGACAGCGGATAGCAGATGATGAAGTAGAAGCAGGCCACCGTGACGAAGACCACGAAGGGCTGGAAGATCGAGTTGTTGATCAGCTTGCCGGCCTGGGCGAGCTCGACGAAGCCAACGACCGAGGCGAGCGAGGTGTTCTTGACGATCTGCACCAGGAAGCCGACGGTGGGCGCGGTCGCGATGCGCAGCGCCTGCGGCAGGATGACGCGCGTCATCCGCTGCCAGCGCGTCATGGCGAGGCATTCCGCCGCCTCCCACTGCGTCTTCGGCACGCTCTCGATGCAGCCGCGCCAGATCTCGCCGAGGAAGCCCGAGGAATAGATGGTCAGGCCGGCGCCGGCGGCGATGACCGCGGGCAGCTGGTCGAAGCCGATGATGGCCAGGCCGAAATAGATCAGGAACAGCAGGATCAGCAGCGGCGTGCCCTGCACCACCTGCACATAGGCCGTGGCGATGCCGCGCACCCACGGGCTGGGCGAGACGCGCATCAGCGCGATGACGAAGCCCAGCATCCCGCCGCCGATGAAGGCGATGGCCGACAGGCCAATCGTCCACAGCGCGGCGATGGCGAGGAACTCGACATGGACGAAGCCAAAGCTCGGCATGGTGTCGTCCCTCCCTTACAGCGCCGTGCCGAGCTTGCGGCGGCGGGTGAAGATCAGCATGCCGAAGCCCCAGAAAGCCCAGCGCACGACAAAGGAAAGCGCGAGATAGAGCAGGCCGACGACGATATAGGTCTCGAAGCTGCGGAAGGTGTCGGACTGGATGCGGTTGGCCACCGCCGTCAGCTCTTCCGCCGAGATCTGCGAGGTGATCGAGGAGGCCAGCATCAGCAGCACATACTGGCTGACCAGCGACGGATAGACGCGCTCGATCGCCGGCCGCAGGATGACGTGCCAATAGGTCTGGCGGCGGTTGAGGCCGAGGCATTCGGCGGCCTCGACCTGCGCCTTGTGCACGCTCTCGATGCCGGCGCGCATGATCTCGCAGGTATAGGCGACGACGTTGATGACCAGCGCGATCACCGCCGCCAGGTTGGCGTCGACGATCAGCCCGAAGCTGGCGATGCCGAAATAGACCAGGAAGACCTGGACCAGCAGCGGCGTGTTGCGGATCACCTCGACATAGGCGCCGACGGCGCGCTGCAGCCAGGGCGGCCCATCGGCGCGGGCGATGGCGCAAAGCGCGCCGCCGACGAAGCCCAGCACGGTGGAGAGCGCGGAAAGCTGCAGCGTCAGCCACAACCCTTCGGCAAACTCCCGCCAATAGGGCAGCAACGAGGAGAAATCGAACTGATAGGTCATGCCTGCTCCCGCACGGCGTGACGCGCGACCAGGTCGCGCAGCACGGGCATCGGCAGCGCCGCATCGCGTTCGGCCACCCAGTCGATGAAGGCGGCGATGCGCCGCTCCACCTTCAGCGCGTGGTTCTGCGCGATATCGGCGACGCGATGCTCGAGGAAGGGATTCCTGAAGCGGTCCAGCGTGGTGGCGACATAGGCGCGGGCCTCGTCGCCCATGCCATGCGCCGCGAAGCCGGGCAGCACTTCTTCCGCATAGAGCGCGTCGAGCCGCGCCGCGATTGCGGCATCCGCCAGCATGTCCTTGACGGTAGTGTTGGCCGCGAGGCCTTCGCGCTGGAAGATTTCCGCCAGGAAGGTGTGCCCCAGGTTCAGGATATGCAGCTTCAGCCGCTCGAAGGGCTCAAGCGAATCGGCCAGCTGCAGGCTGGGATGTTCGAAAGGCAGCACCAGGCCGGGGCGGCGCTCGACGGCCCAGAGCGCATAGGGCTCAGCCACGGCGCCGATCGGCTCCAGCGGGGCGGAGACGATACGGTCGACCAGCGTGTCGGCCCAGATCACCGTCGCCTGCAGCCACGCTACGAAACCGGTCTCGGCGCCGGCCTGCTGCGCCAGTTCGATGACCAGCCCCTGCAGCACGGCACCGTTGCGGTTCAGCAGCTCGCAAGGCAGCACGGTGATCGGCGTGGCGCCCTGCAGCCAGCGATGATGCAGCAGCGCGGTCATCTTGCCGGGAAAGCTGGCGGGCACATCGCCCTGCAGCAGCGACGAGCTACGGTCCGATTCGGCGACCGCATAGCCGGCATCGCCTGTGTTGGAAATCACGTAGGCTGCATCAGCAACGAAAAGGCCGCGCAATTCTTCCCAGTCGGCCGCAGCGGAAAGGCCGCGGGCAACGCTGGTCACCTGGATCTGGCGATCGATCGCCACCCCATCCTGCATGCCGCGGATGATGACCGGATAGCCCTCGGGCCGGCCGAAGGCGGCGACGCGCCCGGCGCGGTCGGCGGCGCCGGAGGTCTGCACCACGACGATCGGGCCGGCCACCTGCCCCTGCTCCCGCGCCTCGTGCAGGAACAGCGCCGCATGGGCCTGCAGGAAACGGCTGGTGCCGAACTGGATGATGAGGCGCGCGCTCATGCTGCACCGCACAACGAAGGCGGGATGGCGCGCAGGCACGAGCCGGTCACCCGGCGACGGGGGAAATTGGGGGACACATCCTCTCCAGGCTTATTGGTTCCTGTTGATTGAGCTTAAAAAACCGATCGCCGGGACAGTGTCAACCCGTATTTAATGTGCAAAAAACCACCATACCAGTCGGCCAGTCGGGGCGGGTGGACGGCATGGCCGCGGCCATGTTTCATGCGCAGGCCAAGAACGAGCGACGAATGAAGGCCAACACCGTCTACAAGCGGGCGCATAACCGCTGCCTGGTGCTGCTGCGGCAGCGCGAATTGGGGAAATGTCTCGGATCGGAAGCGGAGCTGGCGCAGACGCTGGCGGTCAGCCGCACCACCGTGCGCGCCGTGCTGGTCGCGCTGCAGTCATCCGGCATCCTGGCGCAGGAAGGTGCTAAGCGCTGCCTGCTGCGCCATCCGACCGCCGACGAATTCTTCCCCGAGCCGCAGACGGAAGCCGTCGCCGATGCCGTGGAAAGAAAGTTCCTGAACTGGGTGCTGGTGGGGGATTGCCGGCCGGGGCAGTCGATCAACGCCTCGGAGCTGGCGCGGCAATTCGGCACCTCGACCACGGCGATCCGTGAGTATCTCACGCATTTCCGCCATTACGGGCTGCTGGAGCGCCGGCCGAACAGCCGCTGGATCTTCAAGGGCATCACCCGCGACTTCGCCGCCGAGATCTACGAGATCAGAGAAATCTTCGAGCTGCGCTCGGCCCGACGCTTCGCCGAGCTGCCGCCGGAAGCGCTGCCCTGGTCGGAGCTCGCCGAGATCGAGCAGCAGCACCACGCGCTGCTTGGCGAGATCGATGGCCGCTTCAGCGATTTTTCTCAATTGGATGAATGGCTGCACCGGCTGATCCATGGCGCGTCCTGCAACCGCTTCATCCAGGATTTCTACCAGCTCATCGCCATGATCTTCCACTACCACTACCAGTGGAACAAGGCGGATGAGAAGGAACGCAACATCGTCGCCATCCACGAGCATCTCGCCTATATCGCCGCGCTGCGCTCGCGCGACTGGCGGGCGATCGACAGCACCTGCCGCACGCATCTGCGCACAGCGCGCGCGACGCTGCTGCGCTCGATCGAGGTCGGGCCGCTCGGCTGATCAGCGGCGATGCGCGGGGCCGACCACCTCGCGCATCGCGACGATAGTGCGGAAGCCGCGCACATTGGGGTCGTCCATGAAGACCTCGCGGGTGAAGGCCTCATAGGCCTCCATGCTGGCCAGGTTCAGCAGCAGCACGAAGTCCGCCTCACCGGTGACATACCAGGCGTGGCGCACCTCCTCCCGCCCGCGCAG
Organism: Roseomonas sp. 18066; assembly: GCF_902706185.1. GTDB lineage: Bacteria > Pseudomonadota > Alphaproteobacteria > Acetobacterales > Acetobacteraceae > Pseudoroseomonas. The sequence goes on from NZ_CACSJM010000036.1 coordinate 30,294, forward strand.
CTTGCGGGTGAAGGCGTCGAGCAGGGCCGAGCCCTCGCGCTCCAGCGAGACCAGCACATGCAGGGTCAGCGGCCGGCCCAGCACCGCCGGATGCACCACCGCGACATCGGCCTGAATCACCCCCGCCCGGCGCAGCCGCCGCAGCCGGCGCAGCACGGCGCTTTCCGACAGGCCGACGCGTTCGGCCAGGATTCGCGCCGGCGTCTGGTTGTCGCGCTGCACCTCGGCCAGCAAAGCGCGGTCGAAGTCATCCAGGTCGATGCCGGTTTTCATCGTCGTCACCCCGCGCCACGCCGGATTCAGGCGTAGCGTGGCCGGAAAACGGCGGCAACAGGCAGGTGGGCTGAACTAGTCTGCTAGCATGGCACAGCACGACACCCTCCCCTCCCCCCGCGACATCTCGGCCCTGCTCGGCCGGCTCGACCCGGCCTATGCGCCGACGCCGTTGCGCAGCCTGCCGGAATTGGCAAAAAAGCTTGGCATCGCGGCGCTCTGGGTGAAGGACGAGGGCGCCCGCAGCCTGGGCAGCTTCAAGTCGCTGGGCGGCACCTATGCCGGGCTGCGCGCCCTCGCCCGCCATGTCGGGGTGGCGCCGGAAGTGCTGCTGGACGCGGCGACGCGGCCGCAGGAGCTGCCCGCGCTGCTTTGCGCCAGCGACGGCAATCATGGCCTGGCGGTGGCTGCGGCGGCGCGGGCGGCGGGCGCGCCCTGCACGGTCTATCTGCATTCCAGCGTGCCGCAGGCCCGCGCCGCACGCATCACCGCGATGGGTGCGGCGATCCTCTGGGTCCAGGGCACCTATGACGACGCCGTCGATGCCGCGGTGCTGGCCGCCGAGCAGGGCGACGGGCTGCTGGTGGCGGACACTTCTCTCAATTCGAACGATCCCGTCGTGGGCGATGTCATGGCGGGCTACGGCGTCATCGCCTCGGAAATTCGCGATCAGGCGACAGCGCCGTTCCCGACGCATCTCTATGTCCAGGCCGGCGTCGGCGGGCTGGCGGCGGCGATGGTTGCGGGGCTGGATGGCTTTCTGGCGGCACCCGCGGCGATGGCGGTGGTCGAGCCTGCCGCGGCGGCGTCGGTCGGTGCCGCGCTCGCCGCGGGAAAGGTGCTGCGCCTGCCGGGCGCCTTGCATTCGGTGGCGGAAATGCTGTCCTGCGGCGAGGCCAGCGGGCCGGCGCTCGCGCTGCTGCAGCCGCGCGCGCCGCGCGCCGTCGCGGTGCCCGAGGAACGTCTGGTCGAGGCGCCGCGGCTGCTGAAGGAATTCGGCGGCCCGGCCAGCACGCCCTCCGGCGCCACGGGTTTTTCCGGGCTGCTGCAGGACATCGCCGATGGCCGCCACCCGGGCGCCGAGGCGCGCGTCGTGCTGGTGATCAGCGAAAGGGCGCTGGCGTGAGCGACGCCGCTTTCTGGCAGAAGCTGGTCGAATGGCGGCGGGATTTCCACCGCCATCCTGAATTCGGCTTCGAGGAGCATCGCACCGCGCGGCTGGTCGCGGAAAGGCTGCGCGGCTTCGGGCTTGACGTCACCGAAGGCGTCGGCGGCACCGGCGTGGTCGGCACGCTGCGGCGCGGCAATGGCGCGCGCAGCCTCGCGCTGCGCGCCGACATGGATGCGCTGCGCATCACCGAGCAGGGGACGCCGGAATGGCGCTCCACCGCGCCCGGGATGATGCATGGCTGCGGCCATGACGGGCATGTCACCATGCTGCTCGGCGCCGCCGAACGGCTGGCCACGGAGGGCGGCTTCAGCGGCACCCTCCACTTCCTGTTCCAGCCCGCCGAGGAATGGGGCCGCGGCGCGCAAGCCATGCTCGATGCCGGGCTGCTCGACCGCTTTCCCTTCGACGAGATCTACGGGCTGCACAACGCCCCCGGTCTGGCCGTGGGAAAATTCGGCACCCGCGCCGGCCCGATCATGGCGGCGGAGGACATCTTCGACATCCGCCTGACCGGCAAAGGCGGCCATGCCTCGCAGCCGCAGGCAGGGCGCGAGGTGATGCTGGCGGCCTGCGCGCTGGTGGTGGAGCTGCAGGCCATTGTCAGCCGGCGCCTGCCGCCCTCGGCCGCGGCGGTGGTCTCGGTGACCGAGCTGACCACCGATGGCGCGCGCAACGTGCTGCCCGGCCAGGCCCGCCTCCAAGGCGACGCGCGCAGCTTTCTGCCCATCATCAGCGCGACGATTGAAAAAGAGATGCGGCGGATCGCGGAGGGTGTCGCCATCGCGCATGGCTGCACCGCCGAGCTCGATTACACGCGCGAATTCATCCCGACGTTGAACCACCCCGGCGCGACCGCCGCCGCCCTGGCCGCCGCCCGCGCCACGCTGGGCGCCACCAATGCCGAGGAAATGGCCGAGCCGATCACCGCCTCCGAAGATTTCGCGCGCTTCCTGGCGCTGCGGCCGGGCTGCTTCGCCTTCCTCGGCAATGGCGTTGAGTCCGCGCCGCTGCACAACCCTCGCTATGATTTCGCCGACGATGCCATCCCGCATGGCGTCGGCTTCTTCACCGCCATCGCGCGCCAGCGCCTGGCGCCGGATGCGGAGCCGTTGGCATGAACCTGCCTGCCATTGATGACGCGAAACTGCTCGCGCGGCTGCAGCAGCTCGGCCAGGTCGGCCGTGACACCGAGGGCCGCCTCACCCGCCTCGCCGGCAGCGAGGCCGACCGCGCCGGGCGCGACCTGGTCGCCGGCTGGATGCGCGACGCCGGCATGGCGGTCACCGTCGATGCCATCGGCAATCTCGTCGGGCTGTGGCAGGGCGCGGCGCCGGCCGATGCGGCGCCGGTGATGCTCGGCTCGCATATCGACACGGTGATCGATGCCGGCATCTATGATGGTTGCTACGGCGTGCTGGCTGGGCTCGCGGTGATCGAGGCGCTGCAGGCCGCCGGCACGCGGCTGGCGCGGCCCGTCGCGCAGGCCGCCTTCACCAACGAGGAAGGCGTGCGCTTCGCCCCCGACATGCTGGGCTCGCTGGTCTATGCCGGGGGCATGGCACTGGACGAAGCGCTGGCCATCCGCGGCACCGACGGCGTGACGCTGCGGGACGCGCTGACCGCCATCGGCTATGACGGCGACGCGCCACCCGGCTTCCTGCGCCCGCATGCCTATCTGGAGCTGCATATCGAGCAGGGCCCGGTGCTGGAGCATGGAGGCTTCGCCATCGGCGCCGTCGACCGGCTGCAGGGCATTTCCTGGCAGTCTTTCACCGTGATCGGCGAGGCCAACCATGCCGGCACCACGCCCATGGCCATGCGCCGCGATGCCGGGCTGGTCGCGGCGCAGGCCATCGCCTTTGTCCGCGAGAAGATCGCGCCGCGCGGCGGCAGCACGCTCGCGACGGTGGGCACCCTCGCCTTCGATCCGGGCGCCATCAATGTCATTCCCGGCGCGGCGCGCTTCACCCTCGACCTGCGCGATCCCGACGACACCCGCCTCGCCGCGGCGGAACAGACATTCGCAGCTGAACTGCAAAGGCTGGCGACCGCCGAGGGCGTCACCGTCGAGGCCACCCGCCTCGCCCGCTTCCAGCCGGTGATCTTCGATGCCGGCATCGTCGCCCAGGTCGTGGCCAGCGCGGCAAGCCGCAACCTCACCTGCCGCCGCATCACCTCCGGTGCCGGGCATGACGCGCAGATGATGGCGCGGCTCTGCCCGGCGGCGATGATCTTCGTCCCCAGCCGCGGCGGCATCAGCCACAATCCGCGCGAATTCACCGCGCCGGAGGAGCTCGCCGCCGGCGCCGCGGTGCTGCTGGACAGCGTCGCGGCGCTGGCCGGCTAGGCGGCGCCCTCCATCTGCCAGGCGACCAGGCGGGCATAGGCGCCGCCTTGCGCCAGCAGCGCGTCATGCGGGCCGGCCTCGACCAGCTGGCCGGCCTGCATGACCAGGATGGTGTCGGCCTCGCGGATGGTGGACAGGCGATGCGCGATCACCAGCACGGTGCGGCTTTTCATCAGGCCTTGCAGGGCGGCGCGCACCTCGGCCTCGCTGATGGCGTCGAGATGCGAGGTCGCCTCGTCCAGCACCAGCACCGGCGCGTCCTTCAGGAAGGCGCGGGCGATGGCGATGCGCTGCCGTTGCCCGCCCGACAATTGCAGCCCGCGCTCGCCGACCGGCGTGTCCAGGCCCTGTGGCAGGCTCGCAACGAAGTCCCGAAGCGAGGCCTGCTCGATGGCGCGCGCCAGTTCCTCAGCACTCGCCTCCGGCCGCGCCATCCGGATGTTCGCTTCCAATGTATCGTTGAACAGAAAAGTATCCTGGGCGACCAGCGCGACATGGCGGCGCAGCCCATCCAGGGTCAGCTCGCGCAGATCCATGCCGTCCAGCGTGATGCGGCCGGCATCGGGATCGAAGAAGCGCAGCAGCAGCGCGGCCACCGTCGACTTGCCGGCGCCGGAGGGCCCGACCAGCGCGGCGGTGCGCCCGGCCGGCAGCACCAGATCCAGCGACGACAGCGCACGGCTGCCGCGGCCATCATAGCTGAAGCAGACATCGTCGAAGCGGATCTCGGAACCGCCCTGCGGCGTCGCCGGCGTCAGCGTGCCTGGGCGGATGCGCGGCTGCTCGCGCTCCACCAGCCGCAGCCGCCGGGTGGAGGCGATGGTGTCCGCCAGCTGCCGCCCGACCTGGGCGATCTCGGAAACCGGCAGGAAGCCCGCGATGGCCAGCAGGATCAGCATCGGCAGCAGCCCGGCCGCCAGCTGCCCCTGCGCCACCAGCAGCGCGCCGCCGGCGGCGACGGCCAGCCCGCCCAACCCGGTCGCGACCTCCAGCCCGGCCGAGGCGCGGGCCTGGTCGTGCTGCAGCGCCAGCCGCCGCGTCTGATAGGCGGCGACACGCTCGAGGAAGCCCGCGCGCCGCAGCGGCACCGCCTGGAAGGCCAGCAGGTCGGCCAGGCCCTGGATGGTCTCGGTGACATGGGCGCCGAGCTCGCCCAGCGCGCCGCGCGCCTGGCTGCCCAGCGCGTCGATCCGCGCCCGGCCACGCAGCGGCGACAGCCCCGCGAAGAGCAGGAAGGGGAACAGCGCCAGCGCCAGCGGCCAGGCGAAGAAGCCCAGCACCAGCAGCACGGTGGCCGGCACCAGCAGCGCCACCACCGCCGGGGCCACGGTATGCGCGTAGAAATATTCGACGGTCTCGACATCGGTGGTGGCCAGCGCGACCAGGTCGCCGGCGCGGCGGCGCAGCAGATAGGCCGGGCCCAGCGCGTCGAGGCGCGCGAAGAGGTCGATGCGCATCTCGGCCAGCAGGCGATAGGCCATGTCATGCGCCAGCCAGGATTCCAGCCAGTGCAGCACGCCGGCCAGCGGCGCCAGGACCAGCAGGGCCACCGCCAGCGCGCCGATCGGCTCGCCACGCCCCAGCGCCGCGGTCAGCAGCGCGCCGGTGACGCCGACACCGATGAAGGCGGCGACACGGCCGATGCCCAGCACGACGGTCAGCGCCAGCTTGCCGCGCCAGGGCAGGATGTAGCGGATCAGGCTGGAAAAGGTCTCGCGCCCGCCGATGGCGGCGGCCTCGGCATTCAGGTCGATCGGCGCCGCCGCAGGCTCGGCGTCGGGCACGGCGGCAACGTCCAGACGGTCGGGCGGCGCGCCGGCGCCGCGCTCGGCGGCCTGGGCGCCCATCAGGCGGAAATAGGTGCCGCCAGCGGCCATCAGCACGACATGGCTGCCGGATTCCACCACCCGGCCCTGGTCAAGGACAAGAATGCGGTCGGCGCCGATGACGCTGGACAGGCGATGCGCCAGCACCAGCGTCGTGCGGCCCTGCATCAGCCGGTCCAGCGCCTGCTGGATCAGCGCCTCGTTCTCGGCATCCACGGCCGAGAGCGCCTCGTCCAGGATCAGGATCGGCGCGTCGCGCAGCAAGGCGCGGGCGATGGCGATGCGCTGCCGCTGCCCGCCGGAGAGCCGCGCGCCGCGCTCGCCGATCAGCGCCTCGTAGCCGCCGGGCAGGCCCAGGATGAAGTCATGCGCATTGGCGGCGCGGCAGGCGGCTTCGAGCTGCTCCTGGCTGGCGCCTGGGCGGCCCAGCCGCAGGTTCTCGGCGACCGTGCCATGGAACAGCGTGGCATCCTGGGCGACGATGGCGATGGATGCCGCGATCGAGGCCGGGTCCACATCGGAAAGAAACTGGCCGCCGATGCGGATGCCGCCGGCCTGCGGGTCGTGCTGGCGCAGCAGCAGCCGCAGGATCGAGGACTTTCCCGCGCCGCTGGGCCCGACGATGCCGACGCGCTCGCCGGGGCGGATATTGAAAGAAAGCCCGTCATGCGCCGGCGACCGCCCGCCGGGATAGGCGAAGCGCACGGCCTCGAACGCGATCCCCGGCGCCGCGCCGCGCAGGTCAAGCGTAGCACCACCGGGCGCGATGGCGGGCTCGGCCTGCAGCAGCTCGTGCAGCCCTGCGGCGGCGGATTGCCCGACCATGCCCTGGTGCAGCACGCTGCGCAGGTCGCGCAGCGGCCGGAAGATCTCTGTGCCGGCCATCAGCACGACCAGCAGGGCCTCCAGGCTCATCTGCCCGTCGGCGACGCGATGCGCGCCCAGGATCAGCGCCAGCGCGGCGCCCAGCGCCATGCCGGTATCGGTGATGCCGCGGGTCGAGACCGAGACGGCCAGCACGCGGAAGGTGGTCTGGAACAGGGCGCGGGCGCGGCGGGCCAGGCGCTCGCCATGGCTGGCGCTCTGGCCGAAGGCCTGCAGCGTCGGCAGGCCCTGCACCGCGTCCAGGAACTCGGCGCCGAAGGCCTTGAACTCTTTCTGGCGGGCGAGCGCGGCGCGGCGGTCCGAACGATGCACCAGCACCGGCAGCACCAGGGTCAGCAGCGCCGCGACCAGCAGCACGAAGGCCACCGGCACGTCCCACCAGGCCATGAACAGGAAGATCGCCAGCGGCGCGCAGGCGGCGATGGCCAGCTGCGGCAGGTATTGGCCGAAGAAGGTCTGCAGCTGCTCGACCCCGTCGACCATGGCCAGCATGACGCCGCCGGTGCGCTGCCCGGCGAACCAGGCCGGGCCCAGCGCCGCGATGCGGTCGAACAGCGCCGCCCGCAACCTGGTTTGCACGGCGGCGGCGGTGCGATGCGCCAGGCCCGCCCGCGCCTGCTCCAGCAGCCCGCGCAGCAGCACGGCGGCGGCCGCACCCGCCAGCGGCCAGGCGGCCTCGGCCAGCCCGCCGCCGGCGAAGACGCGGGCCAGCGCCACGCCCAGGCAGGCGAAGCGGGCGATGCCGGCGGCCAGCGCCGCCAAGCCCAGCAGCGCCCCCGCCAGCATGCCGAGGCGCAGCCCCTGGGTCAGGCGCCAGAGGCGCAGGTCGAAATACATGGCAGGCGGTCTCCGGGATCGGAAGGCGATGCTGCGACCGGTGCGGCGCCGCGGCAAATGCAAGCTTTTCACCGGCTGTTGAGCTAGATGATACGGCGATGATCCCGCCGCTGCCGCCCCTCGCCGCGCTGCGTGCCTTCGCCGCCGTGGCGCGGGCCGGCAGCTTCGCCCGTGCCGCCGACCAGCTGCATGTCAGCACCAGCGCCGTCAGCCACCAGATCCGCGGGCTGGAGGCGCAGCTGGGCACGCCGCTGCTGACCCGCGCCCGCAACGGCGCCGGCCACAGCCAGACCGCGCCCACCGCCGCGGGTCAAAAACTGCTGGCGGCGGTGGAGGCGGCGCTGACCACCCTCGCCGAGAGCTGCGCTGAGCTCCGCGCCGAGGCCGGGCGGCCGCGCGCGCGGCTGGTGGTCTGCGCCAATGGCTCGGTCGCCTCGCTGTGGCTGGCGCCGCTTCTGGCCGAATTCGCCGGGCGGCATCCTTCGGTCGACTGGCATATGCGGGCGGTCGAGGCCGGGTCGCCCGACCTGGCCTCGGAGGGCATCGACCTGGCCATCCTGCGCGCCCGCGCCGGCCAGGTCCCGCCGGGTGATTCCCTGCTGTTCGAGGAAAAGATCTTCCCCGTGGCCAGCCCGGCCGTGGCGGCGGAGGTGGCGCGGCTGGGGCGCAGCGCGGCGCTGGCCCGGCTCAGCCTGCTGGAGGAGGAGCACAGCGCCGACAGCCCGGACAAGGACTGGCGGCACTGGCTGAAGCATCTGGGGGAGCCGGTGCCGGCGCCGCGCATCATCCGCTTCAGCGGCTTCAACCAGGCGATCGGCGCGGCGCTGGCGGGGGCCGGCATCGCGCTGGGCCGCTCGCCGCTGCTGGCGGCGGAGCTCGCCGCCGGCCGGCTGGTGCGGCTGTTCGCGCCGGAGTCGCTGGCCGGCAGCTGGGTCTTCACCCTGCGGCTGGGCCCGGCGGCGGGCAGCGACCCGCATGTCCGCCAGCTGCGCGATTTCCTGCGCGCGCCATCCTCCGAACCCGCCTGAAAACAGCAGAAATGGCCTCTTGGCGGCCGGCGGCTTCGGGTCTTCGATAGGCGCCGGCTGGATGGAGAGCGGCGGCATGCGCGATGACGGGCAGCAGATGGTCTTGGGGCTGAACCTGGTGGGGGCCGGCGCGCATGGCGGCGGCTGGCGCATGCCGCAGGCCAAGGCCGATGCCGCCATCGACATCCGCTTCTGGAAGCAGATGGCCCGCGACGCCGAGGCCGCCCGCTTCCACTTCATGTTCTGGGCCGATGGCATCGCCGTGCGCAGCAATGCCCGCGACGAGCAGCAGCTCAGCTATGACAGCCGCATCGATGTCTTCGAGCCGCTGACCCTGCTGGCGGCGCTGTCGGCGGTGACCGAGAGGCTGGGCTTCATCGCGACCGCCAGCACCACCTACAACGAGCCCTACAACATGGCGCGCAAGCTCGCCTCGCTCGACCATATCACCGAGGGGCGGGTGGGCTGGAATGTCGTCACCTCCTGGAGCGAGCAGGAGGCGCTGAATTTCGGCCGCGACAGCCATATGGAGCACGGCTCGCGCTACCGCCGCGCCGAGGAATATGTCGACCTGGTTTTCTCCCTCTGGGACAGCTTCGACGACGGCGCCTTCATCCGCGACAAGGAAAGCGGCCAGTATTTCGATCCGGCACGACTGCACACCCCGCATCATCGCGGAGAACATTTCCGGGTGCGCGGGCCGCTGAACGTGGCGCGGCCGATCCAGGGTTACCCGGTGATCGCTCAGGCCGGCGCCTCCGGCCCCGGCCAGGCGCTGGCGGCGCGCACGGCCGAGGTGATCTACACCATGCAGCGCAGCCGCGACGAGGCGGCCGCCTTCTACGCCCGTGTCAAAAGCCAGTTCGCCCAGTTCGGCCGGGCGCCGGAATCCGCGCTGGTGATGCCGGGGATGATGCCGATCATCGGCCGCACCCGGCAGGAGGCGCGCGACCTGTTCGAGCAGCTGCAATCGCTGATCCATCCCGAGCTCGGCCTGGCGGCGCTGTCGACCAGCTTCGGCGACCTGAGCGGGCATGATGTCGACGGGCCGCTGCCGCCGCTGCTGGCCGAGAGCAACGCCCTGAAAAGCGAGCATGCCAAATTACAAAAGTTTCTGGACGGGCGCAGCCTGACGATCCGCCAGCTGTTCCAGGCCCGCGCCGCCTCCGGCCACCACCTGATCGTCGGCACCGCGGCGGAGGTCGCCGACGAGATGCAGGACTGGTTCGAGCATCGCGGCTGCGACGGCTTCAACATCCTGCCGCCCTTCTATCCCGGCCCGGTGGAGGATGTCTTCCACGGGCTGATCCCCGCGCTGCAGCGCCGCGGCCTGTTCCAGACCGAGTATCGCGGCACGACCCTGCGGGAGAACCTCGGCCTGGCGCGGCCGGCGCATCACCACCACCGCGCGGCCGGAGAGTGACCGCCGGGGACTGACGCGGCGCCGCGCATTTACCGAATCTCAACCCGCACCTGGGAAAACCTGTCCCAGCACGGAACAAGGGCGGCCTAGGAGGGGCTTCCCTCCGCCCCACCCCCCTGCGGGAGGCCTCTCATGCATCTTCGCCCTATCGAGCTCGAGCGCGAGCAGGACGGCCAGCGCAGCGCGCGCGGCTTCCTCGGCCTCTCCCGCCTGGTCCATGCCCGCGACGGGCTGCGCCGCTTCCTCGGCCTGGGCCAGGAGCCGGGCGAGCCCACCGCCCCGCTGACCACCGACGAAATTCGCAGCCGGCTGCGCCCCGACCGGCCGGCCACCACCAGCCTGCAACCGACGCCGGAGGCCGACCACGCCCGGCCCGAGGCCATGCCGCAGACCGGGCTGCGCCGCTTCCTGGGCCTGGCACCGCTGGTCGGCGTGCCCTCCAGCCTCAGCCGTTTCCTCGGCCTGGCGCCGCTGCCCGCGGCCCCGGCCGAGCGCTTCGACGACCTTGCCCCGGTGACCGGCGCCGCCGGCGCGGAAAGCCTGGCCCTGGCCCCGCTGGCCAGCCCGGCCGCCGAGCCGCGCTTCCTCGACCTGGCGCCGCTCGCTTTGCCGGCCACGGCCGCGGCCCGCCATGTCGACCTGGCGCCGCTGGCCGCCGCCCCCGCCGTGCCGCGCTTCATTGACCTGGCGCCGCTGCCGCTGGCCGCCGGGGTGGCGCGGCATGTCGACCTGGCGCCGCTGCAGGCCGCGGCGTCGCGCAATATCAGCCTGCCGGCCCTGGCCAGCGCCACGGCCAGCGAGGCACATCGCCTGGCGCCGATCGCCGCCCGCGGCGAGCGCTTCGTCGGCCTGGCGCCGCTGCATGCCCCGATGGCGCCGCCGATGGGCCGCGGCGCCGCCCATTGAAAAAGGCCCGGGGGCAATGCCCCCGGGCCCTGGTCACCACGCCTCCTTAAAGATCAGAGGTCGCGCGAGCGGCCGCCCAGCGCCGCGGCGGTGGCCGCGATGAAGGCACCGATCAGCATCGACAGGCCGGTGAACAGCGCCGCCGTCGCCGCCGACTTCCGCGCCGTCTCCGCAGCCTGCTTGGCGGTCTCGGCCGCCTGCTGGGCACGGGTCACCGCGGCATCGACGCGGCTGCGCGCCTCGGCCGGCGGGATTTCGGCCCGGGCCGCGACCTGCTGCGCCAGATAGGCACGGTCGGCTTCCGGCACCTCGCCATTGGCCACGCCGCTGGCGATGATGCGCCCGGCCTCGGCCGCCGCCTGGGCATTGTCGCCCTGCATCGCCGGCTGCGCGCGGCGGAACAGGGTGTCCAGGTCATAGCTGCGCGCCAGCGCCGGGCCGGCGGTGCTCGCCGCCGCCTGCACCACGCCGCCGCCAGCCGAGGCCAGGGCCCGCGCGCCGCCGCCGATCACACCGGTGGTGGCCGAGGCCAGCAGGCCGACGGTCACCAGCGTCGCGACCGCCCAGGCCAGGAAGCCATGCGCGGTGTCGCGGAAGAAGACCTCATCGGCATGCACCGAGGCCCAATGGGCGCGCAGCCGACCGGCGATATAGCCGCCGACGCCGGCCGAGAGCCACTGCGTCACGATCAGCCAGACCGCCGCGGTGACGCCGATGGTGGTGGCCGTCGGCCCCGACCAGGGCGAGGCCACCGCCAGGCCGAAGCCGACGCCCAGCAGCAGCAGGATCAGCGACACCGCCGCCGCGCCGGCCGCGCCGCCGAAGATCGCGCCCCAGGAAATGGCCGAGACCGAGGATTGGTAGGAAGACGGCAGCTCGGTCTCGCCGAGGCTGAGCCGGGCGCCGAGCGCGCTGCCGCTGGAGGGAGAGCTGGCCATGGCGGGTGCTCCCGGCCTTAGCGGAACAGCAGCATCAGGATGATGATCACCGGGATGGGGATACCCAGCAACCAGAGCAGAATTCCGCGACCCATGGTATGGCTCCTCCGGCCTTGATTGTCCGAAGCTGCAACGCCGCCTGCGCGGGCCGGGTTGCCCGCCGCCGTCACCAGCCGAGCCAGGCATGCTCCGGCGCCATGGTGAACTTCCAGGCGCGCCGCGGCCCGGCCATGACGTTGAGGTACCAAAGGTCGAAGCCATGCGGCGCGCCCACCGGGTGGTAACCGCGCGGCACCAGCACGACATCGCCGTCGCCGACGGCCATGGTCTCGTCCAGGCTGCGGTCGTCGGTATAGACGCGCTGCACCGCGAAGCCGCCCGGCCGCGCCAGCCGGTGGTAATAGGTTTCTTCCAATGCCGTCTCGTTGGGGAAGTCGTCGGCATCGTGCTTGTGCGGCGGGTAGCTCGACCAGTTGCCGCCGGGCGTCACCACCTCGACCACCAGCAGGCTCTCCGCCTCAGCGGTATCGGGCAGGATATTGCGGACGTGGCGGACATTGGTGCCCTTGCCGCGCAGCTCCTGGCCCACCGCATCGGGCGGGATCAGCCGCGCCGGCAGCCGGCCGATGGCGGGCGCGGTGCAGAAGGCGACCTCCGCCCCCGCCGCGCTGGTCACCACCAGCCTCTGGCGCGGCGGCGCATAGACCGACCAGGGGTTTCCTTCGAACACCGAGGCCCGGCCGCCGATCTTGTCGAAAAGCTGGTCGCCGACGGTGATGGTGACGACGCCGGTCAGGACGACGATGCAGGTCTCGCGCGCCGTCTCCAGCCGGGTGACCGAGGCCCCCGGCGCCAGGCGGTGCACGTCGAAGCCGACATAGGTCCAGCCGGCATTGTGCGGCGTGATGTGGTGCAGCCGGCCCTCGGCATCGGGGGCGGTGGGGTGGCGCAGAAGG
>NZ_CACSJM010000037.1 GCF_902706185.1 Roseomonas sp. 18066
CCCCCAGCGCGCCGCTGCAGGCCTATGGCCATGCCGCGCCGCCGCCGCCGGCGCAGCAGGTCGGCCGCGCCGTGCTCGGCGTCGCGCTGCGCGGCAGCGAGGGCGGGCCCAGCCGGATCAGCGTCGCCATCGCCCCCGAGGCGCTCGGCCGTGTCGAGATCAGCATCGAGCAGGATGGCGACGGCCCCGCCCAGGTCAGCGTCAAGGCCGAGCGCGCAGAGACGCTGCTGCTGCTGATGCGCGATGCCGGCGCCATCGAGCAGGCGCTGGCCCAGGCCGGGATGGGCCCCGAGACCGGGCGCAGCCTCAGCCTGGGGCTGAGCGATTCCGGCGGCCAGGGGGCGCAGCAGCGCCAGGACGGCCGCGGCGGCCAGGGGAGCAATCAGGGCAGCGGCCAGGGTGGCGGCCGGCAGGGACAGACCCCGGCAGAATTGGCCGAGGAGGCGGCCCTCGCCGCCGCGGCACGCCGCTTGCAGTCGACCTCCCTGCTCGACCTCGCCGTCTGACCCCGACCCGCGCCGCAAGGATCTTCTCCCAATGGCCACCACCGCCGCCGTCACCACCGCCTCGACCACCAGCACCACCAGCACCAAAGCGAGCGCCTCGGCCGGGACCAAGCTGGCGGGCGACATGCAGAGCTTCCTGGTGCTGCTGACCACGCAGTTGCAGAACCAGGACCCGACCAACCCGACGGATTCGACCCAGTTCACCACGCAGCTGGCGCAGTTCTCGGCGGTCGAGCAGCAGATCGCGACCAACGCCCATCTGGAGACGCTGCTGTCGCTGCAGCAGAGCTCCTCGATGCTCAGCGCCACCGCGCTGGTCGGGCGCAATGTCGAGATCAACAGCGAGACCATGGTGCTGCAGGATGGCGAGACGCAGAGCGTCAAGCTGCCGGCGCTGTCGGGCGCGGGCGGCGCCAGCACGGCCATCGTCACCATCGCCAATGCCAGCGGCACCACGGTGCGCACGGCGACCGTGGCGCTGGGCTCCGACGCCTCCAGCTGGAACTGGGACGGCACGGATTCGAACGGCCGCTCGCTCGCCGACGGCAAGTACACCGTGACGGTGGCCGGCGCGGATTCGAAGGGCGCCTCCACCGGCAGCCTGACCTCGACCCTGACCGGCGCGGTGACCAGCGTCACCCGCACCGACGGCAACCCGACCCTGACCATCGGCGGGCTGACGGTCAGCATGGATAAGCTGGTCGGCCTGCAGTAAACATCCTGCGAGCACCAAGCGAGGCCAGGGCGGTTGCAAAACCCCCTGGCGGCGCGACCATGCCGGGCGCTGCGCAGGGGCGCTGCGTCCCGAACGCATGGCGCCCGACCCTTCCTGCAAGGCCCGGTTAACATCTGATCAACGCCCGCGCGCGAAAGAGTGATCGCGCGGCAGGATACCGCGCGCGGAGGCGGCGGTGAATGCGGCGACTCAGCGGCCCATGACGGGACCGGAAGCTTTGGAAAGCGGCGCGAATGCCGCGCAGGCCAGCGTTGCGGGCGGCATGGGCCGCCTGGTGACCTCGCTGCGCGCCTTCGGGCCCATGCGCCTCGCGGCGCTGGGGATCACCGGGCTGCTGACGCTCGGGCTGATCGCCTTCCTGACCCTGCGCACGACATCCGCGCCGATGGGTCTCCTCTATGGCGATCTCGACCAGCGCGATGCCGGCCAGGTGGTCGCCTCGCTGGAGCGGGCGCGCATCCCCTACCGGCTGAGCCGCAACGGCGCCGAGATCATGGTCCCCGAGGACATGATCCCGAAGCTGCGGCTCAACCTGGCGCGCGAGGGCCTGCCCACCGGCGGCAGCGTCGGCTACGAGATCTTCGACCGCCAGGGTGGCCTGACCACCACCCCCTTCCAGCAGGACATGAACCGGCTGCGCGCCCTCGAGGGCGAGCTGGCCAGGAGCATCCGCAGCCTGGACGGCGTGGCCCAGGCGCGCGTGCACCTGGTGCTGCCGCGGCGCGAGCCCTTCTCCCGCGAGCGCGGCGAGGCGCAGGGCAGCGTCGTGCTGCAGATGCGCGGCGTGCAGCGGCTCGACCGCGAGGGCGTGCAGGCGGTGCTGCACATGGTCGCCGCCGCCGTCCCCGGCCTGAAGCCGCAGAACATCGCCATCGTCGACGGCCGCGGCGAGCTGCTGTCGCGCGGCGGCCAGGTCGGCGCCAGCGGCCTGGTGCAGACCCAGGAAGAGATCCGCCGCGCCCAGGAAATGCGCATGTCGCATTCGGTCGAGGAGATGCTGGAGCGCATCCTCGGCCAGGGCCGCGTCCGCGCCGAAGCCACCATCGAGATGGACCACGACCGGATCCAGACGACGGAGGAGCGCTTCGACCCCGAGAACCAGGTGCCGCGCAGCCAGTCCTCGGTGAACGAGAGCAGCCGCAACGGCGAGCCGCAGAATGTCTCGGTGGCCAACCAGCTGCCCGGCGCGCCGCCGGCGCCGCAGGCCAGCGGCCCGCAGAGCCAGGAGGCGCGGCAGGAGGAGACGGTCAACTACGAGATCGGCCGCACCACCCGCAACACGATGCGCGAGCAGCCGGTGGTCCGCCGCGTCTCGGTCGCCGTGCTGGTGGATGGCATCTGGGAGCCCGGCGAGAATGGCGGCCCCGCCCGCTTCCGCGAGCGCACCCCGCAGGAGATCGACCGCATCAGCGCCCTGGTGCGCGGCGCCATCGGCTATAACGAGCAGCGCGGCGACCGGCTGGAAGTGGTCTCGCTCCGCTTCGCCGACCCGGGTTTTGGCGCGGCGGAAGAGCAGGCGGCCGGCTTCCTCGGCCTGCCGGCGCTGACGCCGGCGCTGACCGCCCGCCTGCTGGAGAGCGGCGTCTATGCCATCGTCGCGCTCCTTGCCCTGCTGCTGGTCGGCCGCCCGGTCGCCAAGCGGCTGGTGCAGGGGATGAACCCGCGCATGGCCGGCGCCCTGCCGGGTGTCGCCGGCAGCCTGCCGGGCCCCGACGACGTGCTGCAGGGCAGCGGCCTGGGCCCGGGCATGGCAGCGCTGGCCGGCGGCGACCCGTCCGAGCCGCTGTCGGATGCCGACCAGACCATGATCGACCTCGCCATGGTCAGCGGCCAGATCCGCATCTCGAGCCTGAACACCCTCGCCGACCTGGTCGACAAGCATCCCGACGAGACGCTGGCGGTGGTCCGCCGCTGGCTCTCGCCTGAAGAGGCCGCAAAGTCATGAGCATGACCACCGTGCGCCGCGCCAGCGGCCTGTCCGGACCGCAGAAGGCGGCGACGCTGATGCTGGCGCTGGGCGAGGAGCGCGCCTCCAAGCTGCTCAGCCGGATGCATGACGACGAGGTGCGCGACGTCTCCTCGGCCATGGCGCAGCTCGGCTCGGTGCCGGCGGAATCGGTCGAGGCGCTGTGCCACGAATTCGCCGAGCAGATCGGCCAGGCCGGCTCGCTGATCGGCAGCTGGGAGACGACGGAGCGCATGCTGCTCCGCTCGCTGCCGCGCGAGCGCGTCACCCAGATCATGGAGGAGCTGCGCGGTCCCGCCGGCCGCACCATGTGGGACAAGCTGGGCAACGTGAACGAGGCGGTGCTCGCCAACTACCTGAAGAACGAATACCCGCAGACGGTCGCCGTGGTGCTGACCAAGGTGCGGCCCGACCATGCGGCCCGCGTGCTGGCGCTGCTGCCCGACAGCTTCGCCATGGAAGTGGTGATGCGCATGCTGCGGATGGAAAGCCCGCAGGCCGAGGCGCTGGAAGGCGTCGAGCGCACGCTGAAGGCCGAGTTCATGTCGAACCTGGCGCGCTCGGCGCGGCGCGACTCGCATGAGCTGATGGCCGAGATCATGAACAACCTCGACCGTGGCGCCGAGGGCCGCATCATGGCGGCGCTGGAGGAGCAGTCCTCGGAGAGCGCCGCGCGCATCCGCTCGCTGATGTTCACCTTCGAGGATCTGCGCCGGCTCGATCCGACCGGCATGCAGGTGCTGCTGCGCGCCGTAGAGAAGGAGAAGCTGGCGATCGCGCTGAAGGGTGCCTCGGAGAACCTGCGCGACCAGTTCTTCAAGAGCATGTCCGAGCGGGCCGGCCGGATGCTGAAGGACGATATCGCCGCCCTCGGCCCGACCCGGCTGCGCGATGTCGAGGAGGCGCAGATGGCCATGGTCGCCATGGCCAAGGAGCTGGCGCAGCAGGGTGAGATCCGCCTGGCCGAAGGCGGCCAGCCCGAGGAGCTGGTGTATTGAGCCTCGACCTCGCCATGGCGCTCGACGAGAGCTCGCCGCTGATCGGCACGCATCACGCGATCCTGTTCCGCAAGCCGGCGACCGCGGCGACGCAGTCGACGCCGTCGCGCCGCATCGCCGGCGGCATGGGCTCGGCGCCGGTGCATATGTTCACCGCCAACGACTTCGACGCGCCCGCCATCAAGGCGGCGGCGCCGGAGCCGGCGCATGACCCGCTGCCCGAATTGCTCGAGGCCGCCCGCGCCGAGGCCTTCGCCGCCGGCCGCGCCGAGGGCATGGCCGCGGGCCTGGCCCAGGGCCGCGCCGAGGTCGAGGCGGAGCGTGACACCACGGCGGTCGCGGCGCTGCGCATGGCCGCCAGCGGCTTCACCGAGGCGGCGCGGGCGAGTGCCGCCATCGCCGAGGATGCCGCGCGCGCCGTCGCCGAGACCGCGCTGGCAGCGCTTTGCGCCGCCATGCCCGCGCTCGGCGCGCGCTTCGGCGCTGTCGAGACCGAGGCTTTCGTCGACGCGCTGCTGCCGGTGCTGCGGGAAGAGCCCGCGGTCACGGTGCAGGTGGAGGAGACCCTGGTGGCGCCGCTCTCCGCGCGCTTCGCGACGATGAAGCAGGTCGAGGTTGTCGCGGTTGCAGGACTCGTGCCGGGCGATGCCGTGCTAAGCTGGCAGTCGGGCGAGGCCTCGCGCCGCGGCGCCGCGGCGCGGCAGGCGGTGGTCGCGGCGCTGGTCGCCTGCGGCCTGGTGACGCCGGCGGCGTTGGCCGACGAGGCCGGCCTGGCGCCGATCGGCTGACGCTGCTTGCCGACGGCGGATGCATGCCGGTGACGATTGCCGGTGAGAATTGCCGGTGACAGATGCCGGTGACGATTGCGTGCGCGAGACAGGCGCATGCTGAAGACTGCCGCGTGCTGGCCCAGAACAGGCCGGCGACAGTAGAGTTCCAGGGTAGAGGCAGAGGGAAGGCAAAATGCAGGACCCGATGATGCGCGGCAATGTGGCGCTGGGCGAATTGCCCGATGTGCCGGAAGGCGAGGTGCCGCGTCGCGCCGCCGCCGATCTCAACGCCGTCTACGATATTCCCGTCCAGGTCAGCGCCGTGCTGGGCCGCGCCACCATGCAGGTCAGCCAGCTGCTGAAGCTGGGCCGTGGCGCGGTGGTCGAGCTCGACCGCAAGCTCGGCGAGGCCGTCGACATCTACGTCAACAACCGCCTGGTGGCGCGTGGCGAGGTGGTGATGGTGGGCGAGAACCGGCTGGGCGTCACCATGACCGAGATCGTCAAGACCGACCGGGTGGGCTGAGCCCATGCCCCGCGTGCTGATCGTCGGCCCCCTGGCGGGGGAGCTGGGGCTGGCCGCGCGCATGGCCCAGGCGCGCGGCGCGCGGATCGCCCAGGTCGAAGGCGTCACCAGCGCCATGGCCCGGCTGCGCGCGGACGGCGCCGACGTGCTGCTCTGCGAGGTGCATCACGACATCGATTGGCTGGTGCGCGCCATGCTGGCCGAGCGCATCCTCTGCCCGGTCATCGCCTGCGGCGTCGATGCCGCGGCCGAGACCGCCGTGCGCGCGATCCGCGCCGGCGCCCGCGACTTCCTGCCCCTGCCGCCCGATGCCGACCTGATCGCGGCCATGCTGCAGGCCGCCGCCGGCGAGCAGCCGGAGGAGCCCGCCGCCGCCGCCGCGCTGCGCGACCCGGTCATGGCCGCGGTGATGGCGCGGGCCGACCAGGTGGCGCGCGCCGAGGCGTCCGTGCTGATCACCGGCGAGAGCGGCACCGGCAAGGAGGTGATGGCGCGGCGCATCCATGCCGGCTCGCGCCGGGCCGCCGGTCCCTTCGTCGCGCTGAACTGCGCCGCGCTGCCGGAGAGCCTGCTGGAGAGCGAGCTCTTCGGCCATGAGAAGGGCGCCTTCAGCGGCGCCGTCGCCGCGCGGAAGGGAAAATTCGAGCAGGCCGAGCGCGGCACGCTGCTGCTCGACGAGATCGGCGAGATGGATCCGCGGCTGCAGGCCAAGCTGCTGCGCGCGCTGCAGGAGCGCGAGATCGACCGGCTGGGCAGCACGCGGCCGATCAAGGTCGATGTGCGCATCCTGGCGGCGACCAACCGCGACCTGATGGCCGAGGTGCGCGCCGGGCGCTTCCGCGAGGACCTGTATTTCCGCCTCGACGTGGTGCGGCTGCGGCTGCCGCCGCTGCGCGAGCGGCCGGGCGATATCCTTCCCCTCGCCGATCTCTTCGCCGCGCGCTTCGCCGAGGTGAACGGGCTGCCGGCGCGGCCGTTGAACGCCGCCGCCCGCCGCGCGCTGCTGGCCTATTCCTGGCCCGGCAATGTGCGCGAGCTGGAGAACGCCCTGCACCGCGCCGTGCTGATGGCCGAGGGCGACGAGATCGGCGCGGACGCCATCGAGCTGGCCGGCGCCGCGCCCGCCATCCCTGCCGCCGCCGCCGGCATCGCCGCCGCCGCCGCCTTCTTCGCCGATCCGCCACGGCCTGCCCCCGTGCCGCAGCCGCCGCTGCCGACGCCGGGCGAGCTCGCCGCCAGCACGGCCAGCACCGCCAGCGCGCCGGCCTATGCCAGCTATGGCGCCATCGCGCCGCAGCCGTCGGCGCCCGCCCCTGCCGCCACGCCAAATCTCTCGGCCGAGGAGGGCATCGCAGCGCTCGTCGGCCGCCGCATGGAGGATGTCGAGCGCGACCTGATCCTCGGCACCCTGGCGCATTGCCTGGGCAACCGGACGCGCGCCGCCGAGGTGCTGGGCATCTCGATCCGCGCGCTGCGCAACAAGCTGCAGGACTACCGCGCCTCGGGCCTGGCGGTCACCGCCCCCGGCGGCGCGGCGGCGGCGGAGTAAGCGAGCGTGGCCCTCGCCCTGCCGCTGCCCGCCGCGCTGAAGAAGTTCCGCATCGGCACCGATGTGGGCCTGGCGCTCGGCGTCATCTGCCTGCTGGCGGTGATGCTGGTGCCGCTGCCGACCATGCTGCTCGACCTCGGCCTGGCGATCTCCATCACCGCCTCGGTGCTGGTGCTGATGGTGGCGCTGCTGCTGCAGCGGCCGCTCGACTTCACCTCGTTTCCCACCATCCTGCTGCTGACCACGCTGATGCGGCTGGCGCTGAACGTCGCCACCACCCGCGCCGTGCTGACGCATGGGCATGAGGGGCCGGGCTCGGCCGGCGGCGTCATCGCCGCCTTCGGCAACTTCCTGATGGGCGGCGACGTGCTGATCGGCCTGGTGGTCTTCGCCATCCTGCTGATCGTCAACTTCATGGTGGTGACCAAGGGCTCCGGCCGCATCGCCGAGGTCGCCGCGCGCTTCAGCCTCGACGCCATGCCCGGCAAGCAGATGGCGATCGACGCAGACCTGTCCGCCGGCATCATCGAGGAGCCCGAGGCCCGCCGCCGCCGGCGCGAGCTGGAGGAGGAGAGCGGCTTCTACGGCGCCATGGACGGCGCCGCCAAGTTCGTCCGCGGCGACGCCATCGCCGGCCTGATCATCACCGCCGTCAACCTGCTGGGCGGCCTGGCCATCGGCATGGGCCGGCACGGCATGGGCTTCGGCGACGCCGCCGAGACCTTCGCCATCCTGACCGTCGGCGACGGGCTGGTGACGCAGATCCCGGCGCTGCTGATCTCGGTCGCCGCCGGCATCGTGGTGACCAAGGGCGGCGGCGAGGGCCGCGCCGACCAGATCCTGGCCGGCCAGCTCGGCACCTCGTCGAAGCCGCTGGCCATCGCCGCCGGCAGCGCGCTGGTCATGGCCACCATGCCGTCCATGCCGGCGCTGCCCTTCCTGGCCATCGCCGGCGTCTGCGGCGGCCTCGCCTGGAACCGGCGCAAGGTGGAGCAGGCCAAGGCCCTGGCGCCGTCCCGCGCCGCCGCACCGCTCGACCCCGCCGCCAAGGCCGCGGCCGAGGAGGCGCCAGTGGCCGAGGCGCTGCGCATGGACCAGCTGCGGCTGGAGATCGGCTATGGCCTGCTCTCGCTCGCCTCCGGCGAGGCGCCGCGGCTGACCGAGCAGATCCGCCAGCTGCGCAAGAGCATCGCGCAGGAGATGGGCTTCGTGCTGCCCAGCGTCCGGGTGCAGGACAACATGCAGCTGATGGCGTCGACCTATGTGGTCCGGGTCAAGGAGGTCGAGGCGGCGCGCGGCGAGGTGAAGCCGCCGATGCTGCTGGCCATCGACCCCAGCGGCAAGCTGCCGCCGCTGCCCGGCGAGCGCTGCCAGGAGCCGGCCTTCGGCCTGCCGGCGCTGTGGATCGAGGAGACGCTGCGCGACCAGGCCCTGGCCCGCGGCTGCACGGTCGTCGATGCCGCCAGCGTCCTGGTCACCCACCTGACCGAGGTGGTGCGCGAGAACATGGCCGACCTGCTGAGCCACAGCGAGACCCGCCGCCTGCTGGACGGGCTGCCGGAGGAGAACAAGCGCCTGGTCGCCGACCTGGTGCCCGGCCAGGCCAGCATCGGCACCGTGCAGCGCGTGCTGCAGGCGCTGCTGGCCGAGCGCGTCTCGATCCGCGACCTGCCGACCATCCTGGAGGGCATCCAGGAGGCGACCGCCGGCGGCGGCGCCCGCGGCCTCGCCAGCATCGTCGCCGTGGTGCGCGCGCGGCTGGCCCGCCAGCTGACCGAATCGGCGCGCGGCCACCAGGGCGACGTGCCGCTGCTGACGCTGGGCGCCGAATGGGAGGCCGCCTTCGCCGAGGCGCTGATCGGCCCCTCGGAGGAGCGCCAGCTGGCCATGGCGCCGTCCCGCGTCAACGACTTCGCGCAGAAGCTGCGCACCGCGCTGGACCGCGCGGGCGCTGCCGGCGACGCCCCGGCCCTGGTCTGCTCGGGCGCCATCCGCGCCCATGTCCGCGCCGTCGTCGAGCGCTTCCGCCCGACCACCCCGGTGCTGGCCCAGGCCGAGATCCATCCGCGGGCGCGCATCCGCGTCCTCGGCAGCGTCTGAGGCCCGGGTAGCAGCCCATGCGCATCCGCGTCATCCGCGCCCCCACGATGACCGAGGCGATGCGGCTGCTGACCGCCGAGCTCGGGCCGGATGCCGTGCTGCTGTCCTCCCGCCGGGTCAATGGCGGGGTGGAGGCGACCGCGGCGCTGGAGGTCGACCCGCCGGACGAGCCGCTGCCGGTGGTGCTGCCGACCGCCGAGCCGGTGCTGGAGCGCGCCACCTGGCCGGCGCCCGCCTCGGCGCTGGAGCCCAGCCACGGCTCCGACGATGCGGCGCTGGCCTTCCACAACCTGCCCGCGCCGCTGCGCGACCGGCTGCTCTCCGGCCCGCTGGAGGCGACGCTGGCCGCCGGCTTCCGCTTCGGCGGGCTGCCCGTCCTGGGCACGCGGCCGCTGCTGCTGGCCGGGCCGCCGGGCGCCGGCAAGACCCTGACATCCGTCAAGATCGCCGCGCGCCACGTGATGGATGGCGAATCACCGCCGTTGCTGATCAACACCGACCACCAGCGCCCGGGGGCGGCCGACCAGCTGACCGGCGTGGCCGAGGTGCTGGGCGCGAGCCTGGCCCAGGCCACCAGCCCCTCCGCCGCGCTGCAGGCCATCGCGCTGCGGCCGCCGGGCGGCGCCGTGCTGATCGACACCCCCGGCACCGACCCCTTCGAGCCGCACCAGGCGCGGCTGCTGGCGGCGCTGATCGCGCAGACCCGGCCGCATGTGGCCCTCGTCCTGCCGGCCGGGCTGGACTGCGCCGAGGCCGCCGAGCTGGCCCGCGCCTTCCGCGCCCTGGGCGCCACCCACCTGGTCGCCACCCGGCTGGACGCGACGCGCCGCCTGGGCAGCGTGCTGGCCGCCGCCGCCGCCGGGCAGCTGGTGCTGTCGGTGGGCGGCACCGGCCCCGAGGCCTCCGGCCAGTTGCTGCCGCTGAACCCTGAATGGCTCGCCGCGCGGCTGCGCCGGCGCAGCCACGCCCCGCCCGCCGCCGACACCCCCTTGCCTGTCCCCCCGCTGACGGCTGGAGTCCTCCCCTGATGCCCGACCTCGCCTTCCGCCCGGACCCGCCGCTCAACTTCCAGCCCCAGGCCACCGCCGGCCGGCTGATCGCCATCGCCTCCGGCAAGGGGGGGGTGGGCAAGACCTGGCTGGCCATCACCCTGGCGCAGACGCTGGCCCAGCGCGGCCGCCGGGTGCTGCTGGCCGATGGCGACCTCGGCCTCGCCAATGTCGACGTGCAGCTCGGCCTGCAGCCGGAGCGCGACCTGCAGGGCGTGCTGGCCGGGCGGATCGCGCTGACCCAGGCGGTGATCCACCATCCCGAGGGCGGCTTCGACGTGCTCGCCGGGCGCTCCGGCAGCGGCATGCTGGCGAGCCTGCGCCCCGAGGTGGTCGAGCATGTGGCGACGCTGCTGCGCGCGGCGACCGGGCGCTGGGACGTGGTGATCCTCGACCTCGGCGCGGGCCTGGCGCCGGCCACGCGCCGGCTGGCGGCGGCGGCCGACACGCTGCTGGTGGTCGCCACCGACGAGCCGACCAGCCTGACCGACGCCTATGCCACGCTGAAGCTGCATGGCACCGACCGGCCGGGCGGCGATGCGCGGATCGTGGTGAACCAGGCGATCGACGTCGCCTCCGGCCGCCGCACCGCGGCGACCCTGCAGCGCGCCTGCAGCACCTTCCTGCAGCGCGACGTGCCGCTGGCCGGGCTGGTGCGGCGCGACGAGCGGGTGCGCGACGCCATCCGCCGGCAGACCCCGCTGCTCAGCCGGCACCCGACCTCGGCCGCGGCGGCCGATGTCGCGGTCCTCGCCCGCGCCGTCGATCCGTGATCCCGGGCCCCGATTCCGGGTCTACGGCAATTTAATCTTCAGGGCTCGGCATAGCCGGTCACCCGCAGCCGGAGCCGCCCGCCGGGATCCTGGCGGAACCACAGCCCGCCACGGGCGCTGGAGCCGCGCGGCACATAGTCGAGCGTGACCTGGCTGGTCTCCAGCACGCGGTCGCCCTCTGCCAGCACGCCCTCCACCGTCACCTGCGCCGCCGTCGCCGGCGCCGCGTTGGTCACCGTGAAGCGCACCAGGAAGGCGCCCTGGCCATCCGGCCGCGGGGCCTCGGCGGCGATGCGCAGCCGCGGCACCGGGTCGCCACGGCTGGCGGAAATGTCGCTGGCGACGACGGCCAGGGTGGCCAGCGTCAGCCCCGCTCCGATCGCCGCCATGATCCATTCCAGCGCCGGCTTGCTGCCCATGGCCGTCACACCACAAGCCGGGCGATGGCGGCGCCGAGTGCTGCCGGAAAGCCCAGCACCACCGTTGCCATGGCCATCATCGGCAGGCTCTCCAGGTCGGCGCGGCCGAAGGTCCACAGCGCGTAGAAGCTGACCGCCAGCGCCAGGCCGTAGCCCGCCAGCGTGTAGGCGCAGAAGGTGCGCCAGAGCCCGGCGCCTTCCGGCCGCCGCTCCTGCCCGGCGAAGCCGATGGTATAGACCAGCAGGTGCAGCAGCAGCAGCGACAGCGCCATCAGCCCGATCAGCGGGACGGGGCGCATGCGCAGCGCGATCAGCAGCACCTCCTCGGTCGGCGCCACGTTGAAGGCCAGGAACAGCGCGCCGGCCAGCATCAGGAACAGCTGCGCCGGATAGCCGGCGCGGTCCTCCCGCGCCTCGCCGGGACGGGCGCCGAATTGCCGCCGCGCGGCCACCGCCCCCATCCCCGCCGGCACCGCCTGCAGCGCCACCATCCCGAGCGCGGCATGCCAGCCGAGATCCGCGGTGACGATGCCGAACAGCCAGAGCAGCAGCCCGCTGCCGACCAGCCCGATGGCGAAGGCCACCAGCGCGTCGAGCAGCGCGTCCAGCCAGTCGGTGGCCGGCTCGAAGCCGCTGTAATAGGCGAGCCCCGCCAGCACGCCGAGGCCGAGCACCAGGAACAGCAGCAGCCGCGGCGGCGTCACCGAGAAGCCGATCGACCACATCTCCATCGTCATCACCAGCGGGAAGGCGAAGATCAGCGCGCCGGCCACGCCGCGCGCCAGGCTGACCGCATAGGCGCGGCTGCCGCGATGGGCCGTGCTGGCCTGGCCTGCCATGGCGCCGCTTTCCTGTTCCCAGGGGTTTCCTGTTCCCAGGGGGCGAAAGGACCGGCGGCGGTGGAAGTTGCAGCCGACAGATGGCGACACGGTCATGTGCCGTCGTCTTTTGCGGCCAACCGGGATTGGGTCGTTAATATTTAAGAAAAGATTCAGAACGAAGACGGGATGGTAAACCAGTCCCGGAAAAAGAGATGCGCACCCTCGTCGGCCGCCTTCGCCTGCGCAGCAAGCTGCTCGGCGCCTTCGGCCTGCTGCTGCTGCTCACCACCCTGCTTGGCCTGCTGGGGCTGCAGCAGCTCAGCCATGTGCAGGCGGGGGTGGTGGAGATCCAGTCCAACTGGCTGCCCTCGGTGCGCGCCATCACGCATCTGCAATTCAGCCTGTCGCGCGAGCGCACCAGCGCCGCCCGCGTGGTCGCCACCGCGGATGCCGAGCAGCGCGCCTCGGCGCAGACCGACGTGGCCAGCCGCCGGCGCGACGTCGAGGTCGATTTCGCCGCCACCGCCAGCCTCAGCTCCACCCCGGGCGAGCAGGCGCTGGTGACCCGAGCCCGCAGCGAATACGCCGCCTATCTGGCGGCGACCGAGCGCGCTCTGACCGCGCCCGGCGGCGACGCCACGGCGATTGGCCTGTTCAACACGGTGGGCGCGCAGGCGATCCGCAAGGTCTTCGCCACGCTGGACGAGCTCAGCGCGCTGAACGAGGCCGGCGCCGGTGCCGCCGCCGAGGAAGCCGCCGCGACCTATCAGCGCGGGCTCTGGCTGACCGGGCTGGTGCTGGCCCTGGCGCTGCTCGCCGGCATCGGCGCCGCCCTGTTCCTCGACCGCCACATTGCCCGCAGCATCGTGGGCCTGGCGGCCGCGCTGCGCCGCATCGCCCAGCGCGACTATGCCGTCGCCCTGCCCGACCTGGCCCGCGGCGACGAGGTCGGCGACATGTCGCGCGCCGTCGACGAATGCCGCACCGGGCTGCAGCATGCCGACGCCCTGGCCGCCGAGCAGGCCGCCGCGCAGCAGGCCCGGCAGAAGCGCGCCGAGACCCTGGCGCAACTGGTCAGCGCCTTCGAGGCCCGCGTCGGCGACATGGTCGGCGTCGTCTCCTCGGCGGCGACCGAGCTGGAGGCCACCGCCCGCGCCATGACCGGCACGGCGGAGGAGACCAATGCCCAGGCCAATTCCGTGGCCTCGGCCGCGCATGAGGCGAGCGGCGGCGTGCAGACCGTGGCCTCGGCGGCGGAGGAGCTCTCGGCCTCGATCAGCGAGATCAGCCGGCAGGTGACCCAGGCCACCAGCGTCTCCGGCCAGGCGGTCGAGCGGGCGCGGGAGACCGACAACACCGTCCGCATCCTGGCCGAGGGCGCCGGCAAGATCGGCGAGGTGGTGAACCTGATCACCTCGATCGCCAGCCAGACGAACCTGCTGGCGCTGAACGCCACGATCGAGGCGGCGCGCGCGGGCGAGGCCGGCAAGGGCTTCGCGGTCGTGGCATCCGAGGTGAAGAACCTCGCCGCCCAGACCAGCAAGGCGACCGAGGAGATCGGCGCCCAGATCGGCGCGATCCAGCAGGCGACGCAGCAGGCGGTCCAGGCCATCGGCGCCATCACCGCGACCATCGACGAGGTCAGCCGCATCACGGTGGCCATCGCCGCCGCCGTCGAGGAGCAAAGTGCTGCCACCGCCGAGATCGCCCGCACCGTGCAGGAGACGGCGCAGGCGACCGGCGTGGTGACGCTGAACATCGCCTCGGTCGGCCAGGGCGCCAGCAGCACGGGGGCTGCCGCCAGCCAGGTGCTGGCCGCCGCCAGCGACCTGTCGCGCCAGTCCGAGCAGCTGACCGGCGCGGTGGACGACTTCGTGTCGAAGGTTCGCGCGGCCTAGAGAACGGCAAGGCCGGGGGGTCTGTCCGAGGCAATGCCTCGGGTCCCCCCCGGGGCCCCTTCTATTCTTGTCAGTCAGCCGGCACGACGCGGACGCCTTCAGCCGCGAAACCAGCACAAGCCTCGACCGCGGCATCGGTCACCAGCGCCACGCCCGGGCGCAATGGCGCCCAGAAGGGCTGCTCCGCCCGCCCCAGCTTCGAGGCATCGGCCAGCACGAACACCTCGGCCGCCTGGCGCATCATCAGCGACTTCAGCGACACCTGCTCCAGCGTGGCCTCGCACAGGCCATAGCCGGGCATCACGCCGTCGGCGCTGGTGAACAGCTTGTCGGCGGTCATGCAGCGCAGCGCCTGCTCGGCCAGGCTGCCGGTGGTGCCCATGCTGATCGGCCGCACCGTGCCGCCCAGCACGACCAGCTCCATCCCCGGCGCATCGGCCAGCACCGGGATCAGCGCCAGGTTGTTGGTGATCACCCGCAGCCGGCGGCCGGCCAGGCGGCGGCCCAGCGCCTCGACCGTCGAGCCGCCGTCGAGGATCAGCGTGTCGCCTTCCTCGACCAGGGCCAGGGCGGCGGCGGCGATGGCGGCCTTGGCGTCGCGGTGCTGCTGGCTGCGGGCGCCCAGGCTTTCCTCGGGCACGGCATGGGCCAGCATCGCCCCGCCATAGGTGCGGGCGATGGCGCGGCGGGCCGAGAGGTCCTGCAGGTCGCGGCGGATGGTCGAGGCCGAGACCCCGAAGCGTGCCGCCAGGCTGTCGACGTCCACGACGCCTTCGGCCATGGCGCCCAGGATATCGTCGTGGCGGCTCTTCCGGTGTCGCATGCGCCGATCTGGACCGGTGTGCACCGGTCCCGCAAGAGCCGTTTTGCAGAAATAGAAGGGGGCGCGGGGGGATACCTCCCCCCGCTGCTTGCTGTCTTACTTGCTGCGCTTCGGCGCGAGATCCACCGCCTGCCGCAGCGCCTCGATCAGGCTGCCTTCGTCGGCGATGCCTTTGCCGGCGATATCGAAGGCGGTGCCGTGGTCGACCGAGGTGCGGATGACGGGCAGGCCGATGGTGATGTTCACCCCGGCCTCCAGCCCCATCACCTTCACCGGCCCGTGCCCCTGGTCGTGGTACATGGCGACCACCAGGTCGAAGTCGCCGCGGGCGGCGCGGAAGAACAGCGTGTCGGCCGGCAGCGGCCCGGTGACGGACCAACCCTTGGCCTGGCAGGCCAGCACGGCGGGGATGATCTTCTCTTCCTCCTCGCCCTGGCCGAAGAGGCCGTTCTCGCCGGCATGCGGGTTGATGCCGCAGACGCCGATGCGGGGCTCGGCGATGCCGGCCTTGACCAGGGTGGCGTGGCCGCGGGCGATGACGCGCTCGACCAGCGCCGGCTCGATCTTCCGGATCGCGTCCATCAGGCCGATATGCGTGGTCACGTGGATGACGCGCAGCTTCGGCGCCACCAGCATCATCGACACCTCGGGCGTGCCGGTCAGATGCGCCAGCAGCTCGGTATGGCCGGGATACTTGTGGCCGGCGGCGTGCAGCGCCTCCTTCGACAGCGGGGCGGTGCAGATGGCGTCGGCCGCGCCGGCCTCGACCAGGCGGGTGGCGCGCTCGATGTAGCGATAGGCGCCCTCGCCCGAGAGGGTCGAGAGCTGGCCGAAGGGATGGCCGGCCGGGATCAGGCCCAGGTCGATGCAGTCGACGGTGCCGATCTGGTACTGGGCGCCCGAGGGCTCCTGCAGCGCCGCGACCTGCAGGTTGGTCTTGGTCAGCGCATCGGCCTCGCGCAGGCGGTTGGCGTCGCCGACCACCAGCGGGCGGCAGATCGCATAGACGTCCGGCCGGGCCAGGGCCTTCATGATGATCTCGGGGCCGATGCCCGAGGCGTCGCCCATGGTGATGGCGACGATGGGGCGGGTGTCGACGGCAGGGGCGTTGGTCATGGGATCAGGCTCCGAGCAGGGCGTGCAGGCGGGACAGGCTGTTCAGGATGGTGCCCTCATGGCCGAAGGCGCCGGCCTTGGTCATCACCGGAATGGCGCGCGCGCCCTCGGTGATGCCGAGCGGCACGCCGGGCTCGACCTCCTCCAGGAGGCGGATGCCATGCACGCCGAGATGGGTCAGCAGCGCGCAGGCGGTCTCGCCGCCGGTGGCGAAGAGGCCGGCGATGCCCGGGGCGGCGGGCGCCAGGAGGGCTGCCAGCCGCTCGGCCAGGATGGCGCCCTGGCTGAGATCGGCGGCGGGGTCGGCGTCGATCTCGACCAGGGTGTCGCGCTTCTGCGCCAGGCTGTCGGCGATGCCGGCGGCGAGCGCGCCCCAGCCCGGATGGCGGTCGCCGGCGCGCAGCAAAGCGGGCGGCACGCCGAAGCGGGTGGCGGTGCCGGACGCCACCAGCCTGGCGGCCGCGGCGCGGGAGGCCTCGGCGACGCTGCCGACGACGACCAGCACGCCGCCCTGGGCTGGCGGCAGCACCGGGGGTGCCGCGGCTTCGGCCGCGGGCGGCAGGGTGGCGGCCAGCGCCGCGGCGATGCCGCCGGAGCCGACCCAGAAGACTTCCTCGGCCAGCGGCAGGCTGGCGGCGGCCAGGCGGTCCAGGTCGGCAGCCTCCACCGCGTCGCAGACGACCGCGTCCAGCCCCTCGGCGATGGCCTGCTGCAGGGCTGTGGCGAGCGCCGCGGGCCCGCTGCGGATGACCGTCAGAGAAAAATGGCGGGCGGTCAGGCCCACGCCCTGCAGCACGCCGGGCAGATGGGCGGTGTCGTAGCTGTGGTCGCGCGCCCAGAGCGGCGTGGTCTCCAGCGCCGTGCCCTGCAGGCGGATGCTGCCGGCCTCGGTGGTGCGGCCGGTGGCCGGGAAGGCGGGGGCGACGATGGCCAGGCGCGGCTGCCCGGCCTGGCGCAGCGCGGCGCAGGTGGCGGCGAGCTCGGCCGCCGGCTGGCCGCGGAGGGTCGAATCGATCTTCTTGATCAGCCCGACGCCGGCGCCGTGATGCGCGGCGAGCAGCGCCACATGGCGCGACGCCGCCGCCCCGGGGTCGAGGCGGCGGCTGTCGGCATCGATCGCCAGGATGGCGGGGGGCGTGGCGCCCCCCTGCCCTTCCGCCGCCCCATGCCACCCCACCGAGGCGGCGAGGCCGCGGCGGGCGAAGGCGATGGCGCAATCGGCGGCGCCGGTCAGGTCATCGGCCAGGATCAGCCAGCGCGGCGGCAGGGCGGCCATTCTTCTTGTCCTTACGCCTGGGGGGCGTTGTCGTGGCGGTTGCCGAAGCGGCGGGCGGTCCAGGCGGTCAGCAGCGGCACCAGCACGGTGGTGACGATGACGGCGGCCGCGACCAGGATGGTGGCGTGGGCCGCGGCATCCGCATAGACCGGGTTGGCCGCCGCCACGATGGCCGGCACCGCGGCGGCATTGCCGGCGGTGGACGCCGCGGCCACGCCGGCGACGCCGGTGCCGCCGATGGCGCGATCCGCGAAGAACAGCGGGATGCCGGTGACCACGACGACGGCGACGCCGAGGCCGAGACCCAGCAGGCCGGCCTGCCACACCTTCGCCAGGTCCAGCCCGCTGCCGAGGGCGAAGGCGAAGAACGGGATCATCACCGGGATGGCGCGGCTGAGGAAGGCGCGCATGTCGCGGTCCAGGTTGCCCAGCAGCATGCCGACCAGCAGCGGCAGGATCGAGCCCACCAGCGTCGGCCAGGGGAAGGCCGAGAGGCCCGCCACGCCCAGCGTGATCATGGTCAGGAAGGGGCCGGATTCCAGCGTCATGACGGTATAGGCGCCGACGTCGCGCGGCTCGCCATACTGGCCCATCAGCGCCATGTAGAGGCCGCCATTGGTGTCGTTCATGGCGGCGACGATGGCCAGCGTCGACAGCCCGGCGAAGACGCCGGCGCCGACCGGGGCCTCGCCCAGGATCTGGCCGAAGATCACGCCCAGCACCATGGCCATGCCGACCTTCACGCCGAACAGGGTGCCGCCCTTCTTCAGGATATAGGGGGTCGCCTTGAAGTCGATGCTGGCGCCCATGCAGACATAGAAGACCGCCAGGATGGTCAGCGAGCCGTTGAACAGCGCCCCGGTGAAGGAGCCGAAGAATTTCGGCGTGTCGGGGAAGAAGGTGGCGATGAGGGCGCCGAGCGCCAGCGGCACCACCATCATGCCGCCGGGCACCGCCTCGATGCCACGCTTGATCGGAATCTGCATCAACGTCCTCACGGACCCGGGCCAGGCCCGGGCCTTTCGTTGTGCGCGAAATGCGCAGAATTGCGGCGTTGCTTCGGCCTCCTGGCGGGGGAAGTCAACCGCATCCTGCGTGGATCGCGCGATTTTAGGCCTGCATACAGCCGCATCAGGCGCTATCTTCGCGCATTTTCCGCATCGTGGACGCTAGGCACCCTGGGATTTCTGCGCGACTCGCGCAGGCTTGCCCGCCGGGTTGATTTTCGCCCACCCCAGGCCGGCCCGGTTCTAAAGCCGCGGCCGGCATGGCAAGTTGGCGGCCCATGCCCCGCCTCCTCCCCGCGATCGCCAACGACCGCCGCTTCCTGATCATGCTGGCCCTCGGCTTCTCCGCCGGCGTGCCGCTGCCGCTGACCGCCTTCGTGCTGCGGCAATGGATGTCGGAATCCGGCATCTCGCTGGCGGCGATCGGCTTCACCGCGCTGATCGGCCTGTCCTATTCGCTGAAATTCCTGTGGTCGCCGCTGATCGACCACGCGCCGCCACCCTTCTTCCGCCGCTGGGGCCGCCGGCGGGGCTGGCTGGCCAGCATCCAGCCGGTCCTCGCCCTCGCCATCCTGGCGCTGGGCTTCACCAACCCGGCGGTCGACCCGGCGCTGACCGTCATGGTGGCCGTCCTGGTCGCCTTCCTCTCCGCCAGCCAGGACATCGTCGTCGACGCCTACCGCATCGAGTTCCTGGAGGAACGCCAGCAGGGCCTGGGCCTGGCCTACTACGTCTGGGGCTATCGCGGCGCGATGCTGGCGGCCAATGCCGGCGCGCTGACCGTCGCCGAATTCGCCGGCTGGCCGCTGGCCTTCACCTATTGCGCGGCGCTGATCGGCGTCGGCTTCCTGGCCGTCTGGCTGGGCCCCGAGCCCGCCGCCGCGCCGCGCGCCGCCATGGCCTGGTCGGCCCGGCTGCGCGCCGCCATCGTCGACCCCTTCGCCGACTTCGTCCGCCGCAAGCACTGGCTGGCCATCCTGCTGTTCATCGCGCTCTTCAAGCTGGGCGAGGCCATGGCCGGCGTGATGGTCGCCCCCTTCTACCGCGAGCTCGGCTTCAGCCGCACCGAGGTCGCCGCCGTCGGCAGCGTCTTCGGCCTGTTCGCCACGCTGCTCGGCGCGCTGGCCGGCGGCTGGCTGGTGGTGCGCATCGGCACCGCCCGCGCCCTGGTGCTGACCGGCATGACCCAGATGCTGTCCAACCTGATGTATGTGGCGCTGGCCCATGCCGGGCACGACATGCCCATGCTCTGGGCCCAGGTCGGCATCGAGAATTTCACGGACGGCCTGGCCGACGCCGCCTTCGTCACCTACCTGTCCAGCCTCACCAGCCGGGCCTTCACCGCCACCCAATACGCGCTGCTCTCGTCGCTGGCCGCGGTGCCGCTGCGCACCATCGGCGGCAGCTCCGGCTGGCTGGCCGAATGGCTGGGCTGGCCCGACTTCTTCCTGCTGACCACCGCGGCCGCGCTGCCGGCCATGGCCATCATGATCTACCTGCTGATCCGCCTGCCGCCGGCGCCCGCCATGCCGGAAGCGGTGCCAGCCCCCATCGAGTGAGACGGCCCATGATCCAAGTCCCGCGCGCCCAGCCCGCCCACAAGATGCTGACCGCCCGCCTGGCGGAGCTGCATCGCACGCTGCTCAACGCCCAGGCCATCGGCCACCCGGCGGCCAACAACCCCTACGCCCTGCTGCAGGCGGTGATGCACGACCCCGCCTTCGCCTGGCTGCGCAGCTATTCGGACCTGATCCTGCGCATCGACGAGGCCGGGGCGAAAGGCGCCACGCCGTCCCCGGAAGCCATGCAGGACTTCCTGGCCGGGGCCACGGAACTGACCGAAGGCGACAACGAAACCCAGTCGAAAACCCGCGCTTTCCTGCTGCGCCGCGACGTGGCCCAGGCCCATGGCGCGCTGCGCGAAGTGCTGGCGGATCTGCGGAAAAGCCTTTCGCAGTAAAGACATAGGGCAAAGGCTGGGGGAATGAATTCCCCCAGACCCCCATCTTCTTTCTGGGGTGACTGCCGTGTCCACGTGGGGACGGGACGTGAAACGGCCCGGCCATAGCGCGACCTGTGAGCTGGCGCTGATTTTATGAAAAAGGCGTCCCGCCGGGACGCCCTGGTGCCGCTTGTGGTGAGGCGGCTGCGGCCTCAACGGCCAACGGAACGGAAAAAAGAAGGGGGTTCGGGGGAATTCATTCCCCCGACCTGCCTCTGATCTTCAGCCCCGGTCCCGCATCAACCTTGCCTTATCCCGCTGCCAGTCCCGGGCTGCAATGGCGTGGCGTTTGTCGGCCTTGTTCTTGCCCTCGCCCAGGCCCAGCACGACCTTGGCGATGCCGCGTTCGTTGAACAGGATTTCCAGCGGCACCAGGGTGACGCCGTCGCGGGCGATCGAGCCGGTCAGCACCTCGACCTGCTTCTTCTTCAGCAGCAGCTTGCGCGGGCGGCGGGGCTCGAACTGCGAGACGAAGCTGCCGGCCTGCCATTCCGGGATATAGCAGTTGAACAGCCAGATCTCGCCGTCGCGCTCGCCGGCCCAGGCCTCGGCGATGGCGGCGCGGCCGGCGCGCAGCGACTTCACCTCCGGCCCCAGCAGCACCATCCCCGCCTCGTAGGTGTCGCCGATCTTGTAGTCGAAGCGCGCCTTGCGGTTCTGCGCGGCGGTGCCGTGGGCGATCAGCGATTTCTTGCGGGGCTCGGCCATGTGTCTCTCAGCATGGGGGGCGCCGCGGCGCCGGCCCCTTCATGTTCGGTCGTGGCGATATGGGGAGGCGGTCGCCTCAGTTCAGCAGCCCGGCGCTCAGCATCGCCGCCTTCACCCGCTCCTTGGTGCTCTCGGCCACCGGCGCCATCGGCAGGCGGCAGAAGGGCGTCGACTTGCCCAGCAGGCTGGCCGCGTATTTCACCGGGCCCGGCGAGGTCTCGCAGAACATGGCGTCGTGCAGCGGGGTCAGCCGGTCCTGGATCGCCATGGCCTCGGCGATGTTGCCGGCTTCCCAGGCGGCATGCATCTCGGCGCAGAGCCGCGGGGCCACATTGGCCGAGACGCTGATGCAGCCCACCCCGCCGGCGGCGCGGAAGGCCAGCGCCGTGTGGTCCTCGCCGGACAGCTGGCAGAAATCGGCGCCGGCGGTCAGGCGGGTGTGCAGCGGGCGGGCCAGGTTGGCGGTCGCATCCTTCACGCCGACGATGTTCGGGTGCCTGGCCAGGCGGGCCATGGTCTCCACCGACATGTCGATCACGCTGCGCGGCGGGATGTTGTAGATGACGATCGGCAGGTCGACCGCATCGGCGATCGCCGTGAAATGCAGGTACAGGCCTTCCTGGGTCGGCTTGTTGTAGTAGGGCGTGACCACCAGGGCGGCGTCGGCGCCGGCCGCCTTGGCGTGGCGGGTCAGCGCGATGGCTTCCGCCGTGCTGTTCGACCCGGTGCCGGCGATGACGGGGACGCGCCCGCCGGCCGCCTCGACGCAGAGCTCGACCACGCGGCGGTGCTCGTCATGCGACAGGGTCGGGCTCTCGCCCGTGGTGCCGACCGGGATCAGGCCGCTGGTGCCCTCGGCCACCTGCCAGGCGACCAGCTCCTGGAAGGCTTTGGGGTCCAGCGCGCCGTCCGCGGACATGGGCGAGATCAGCGCGACGAGGGAACCCTTGAACATGGGACCAGACTTTCCTTCCCGGGGATGGCAGGC
Source organism: Roseomonas sp. 18066 (assembly GCF_902706185.1). GTDB lineage: Bacteria > Pseudomonadota > Alphaproteobacteria > Acetobacterales > Acetobacteraceae > Pseudoroseomonas. The sequence continues at coordinate 22,032 of NZ_CACSJM010000037.1, forward strand.
GTTTGACGCCGCGAAGCTACGGCCGCCGCCGCCCCGGCACAAGGGAGCCGCGCCGATCGCCGCATGACGGCCCGCCGGCGGCCCCTCTGAAGGCTGGGAGAAGCCGCGCCGATCGGATAGGGTCCGCCCCCATGCACGCCGCCGCCCTGCCTTCGCTCCGCCGCTGGTCCCTGGCCCTGCTGCCGGCCCTGGCCCTGCTCTCCGCGCCGCTCGCCGCCAGCGCCCAGCCCTGGGCGGCCGAGCCGTCGCGCGCCGCCGGCCGCGCCGCCATGGTCGCCGTGCAGGCCGGCCGCTGGTCGGAGGCCGAGGGCATCGCCCGCCAGGGCGCCGACCCGCTGGCCGCCAAGCTGGTCACCTGGATCCGGCTGCAGGTGCGCGGCCAGGCCAGCGCCGAGGAGGTGGCCGCCTTCATGGCCGCCAATCCCGACTGGCCGCTGCAATCCACCCTGACCGCGCGCGGCGAGGAGGTGCTGCCGGTGATGGCGAACGACGCGCTGGTCCTGGCGCTCTTCGCCCGCACCCCGCCGCGGACGCTGCCCGCCACCCGGCAGCTGGCCGAGGCGCTGCAGCGGCGCGGCGATGCCGAGGGCGCCCGCCGGGTGATCCGCGCCGGCTGGCGCGACGGCAGCGCCGACGCGGTGTCCGAGCCGACCTTCGTCGCCGCCTTCCAGGGCGTGCTGACGCCGGCCGACCACCTGGCGCGGTTCAACCGCCTGGCCTGGCTGCGCCAGGGCGCGGCCGCCGCCCGGCTGCTGCCGCTGCTGCCGCCCGAGGCGCGGCTGCCGGCCGAGCTGCGCCTGGCGCTGGCCGGCGGCCAGGCGGGGGCCGAGGCCCAGGCGCTGCCGCGGGCGAAGGACGATCTCGGCCTGTCGCTGGAGCTCGCCCGCTTCTACCGCCAGCAGGAGCGCGACCGCGAGGCGGCCGGCGTCTGGGAACGCGCCGAGCCGCTGCAGAAGGACCTGTCCTCCGAGGCGGCGCGCGCCGTCTGGAGCGAGCGGCAGGTGCTGTCGCGCAAGCTGCTGCGGCTCGGCGATGTCAGCGGCGCCTATCGCATCGCGGCGCGGCACGGCCAGACCGAGGGCGAGGCCTTCCACGAGGCCGAGTTCCTGGCCGGCTTCATCGCGCTGCGCCGCATGGCCGATGGCGCCCGCGCCGCCCAGCATTTCGCCGCGCTCGGCCAGGGCAGCAGCAGCGTCATCACCAATGCCCGGGCGCATTACTGGCGCGGCCGCGCCGCCGCCGGCCAGGGCCGCGCCGAGGAGGCGCGGGCCCATTTCACCGCCGCCGCCGGCTTCCCCACCGCCTTCTATGGCCAGCTCGGCGCCATGGCGCTGGGCGAGAGCGCGCCGCAGCTGGCCGCCCGCATCGCCGGCTATCGCCCGCCGCAGCCGACGCCCGAGGCGGCCAATGCCTATCTCGACCGCGAGCTGGCCCGCGCGGTGCTGACGCTGGCCGACCTGGGCGACACCAACCGCGCCCGCGCCTTCCTGCTGCGGCTGGAGGAGGTGGCGGCGACGCCGGCCGAGCAGATCCTGGCCGCGCGGCTGGCCAATGCCATCGGCCGCCAGGACCATGCCGTCTGGGTCAGCCGCCGCGGCGGCATCGACGGGGTGATGATGATCCCCGAGGGCTACCCCACCCCCTATGCCCTGCCGGCCGGGGCCGAGATCGAGCCCGCCTTCGCCTATGCCATCACCCGGCAGGAGAGCAATTTCGATCCCTCCGCCGTGTCGCCCGCCAATGCGCGCGGGCTGATGCAGCTGCTGCCGACCACCGCGGCGCTGGTCGCGCGCCAGCTGGGCGTGCCGCACCAGGTCGGCTGGCTGACCAGCCAGCCGGAGCACAACATGCGGCTCGGCGCGCGCTACCTCGCCGACCAGATCGCCCGCTTCGGCAACCTGGCCATGGCGGCGGCCGCCTATAATGCCGGGCCGCGGCGGGTCGACGACTGGATCGTCACCTATGGCGACCCGCGGCTGCCGCCGGGCGCGGGCGGCGTCGACATGCTGGACTGGATGGAGCAGATCCCCTTCACCGAGACCCGCAACTACGTCCAGCGCATCATCGAGAATGCGGTGATCTACCGGGCGCTGGCCGGCGACGGCGCGCTGGACCATCCGCTGAAGCCCTGGCTGCCCGTCGGCACCGTCCGTTGAGCCGGGGCCGCTGATGTCCGATCCCGCCGTCGCGGTGGCGCCTGCGCCGCTGGCCGCCTCCCCTGCCCTGCCGCGGCTGCTGGCCAGCCTGGGCGGCATCGGCTTCCTGCGGCCCGCGCCCGGCACCTGGGGCAGCGCACTGGTGCTGCCGGTGGTGCTGGGCGGGCCCTGGGCCTGCCTCGGCCTGGCGCTGCTGCTCAGCCTGCTGGGCTGGTGGGCGCTGACGCGGCTGCCGGCCGCCAGGGCCGATCCCGGCTGGGTGGTGATCGACGAAGGCGCCGGGCAGAGCCTGGCGCTGGCCGCCCTGCCGCTGGGCGGCGGCCTGGCCGGCGTGCTGCTGGCCTTCCTGCTGTTCCGCCTGTTCGACATCACCAAGCCGGGCCCGGTGGGCTGGGCGGATCGCCGCCATGGGCCGACCGGCGTCATGCTGGACGACCTGATCGCCGGCGGCATGGCCGCCGCGGTGATCCTGGCGCTGCGTCTCGGGGGGTTGCTGCCATGACCGTCTTCGAGCCCGGCACGGAAGACGCCGCCACCCGCCTGCTGCAGCGCCTGGCGGCGGAGGGCCTGACCATCGCCACCGCCGAGAGCTGCACCGGCGGGCTGGTCGCCGCGGCGCTGACCGCCATCCCCGGCTCCTCCGCCAGCGTGCTGGCCGGCTTCGTCACCTATTCGAACGAGGCGAAGACCCGGATGCTGGGCGTGCCGGCCGCGATGCTGGAGGCGCATGGCGCGGTCAGCGCCGAGGTCGCCGGCGCCATGGCCGCCGGCGCGCTGCGCGAGTCGGGGGCGGATCTGGCGGTCTCCACCACCGGCATCGCCGGGCCTGGCGGCGCCACCGCGGGCAAGCCGGTGGGGCTGGTCTATCTGGCGGCGGCACGGCGCGGCGGCGGCGTCACGGTGCAGCGGCATGTCTTTCCGGGCGACCGCGGCGCGGTGCGGGCGGCGGCGGTGGGCGTCGCTCTGGCCATGGCGGCGGCGCTGTGACGGCGGCCCGCGGCAGCCATGCCAGATTCATGGCGAAGCGGCGCGTTCTGCCGCTGGCGCTGCCGCCCGAACACGGTTAAGAGGCCCACGCCATGATGACTGTCCTGCTCGTCCTGCATCTTTTCGTGACCCTCGCCCTCATCGGCGTCGTGCTGCTGCAGCGCAGCGAGGGCGGCGGCCTGGGCATCGGCTCGTCCCAGGGGATGGGCTCGTTCATGAGCGGGCGGGGCACCGCCAACCTGCTGACCCGCACCACCGGGGTGCTGGCCTTCCTGTTCATGGGCCTGGCGCTGGCCATGGCCATGCTGGGCCGCGGCACCGGCGCGCCGCGCTCGATCCTGGACCAGCCGCCGCCGGCGGCCAGCTCTCCGGCGACGGGCGCGCCTGCCACGCCCACCCCGGCGGCGCCGGCCACGCCGCCGCCGGCCTCGGTGCCGACGAACTGACTTCCCGAATCGGGCGCCGGACCACCCTCCGGCGCCCGAAACGTTTTATGAGGGCGCTGCCCGGCCGGAAGGCCGCGGCGACCCCTGCTTTCCCAGAACACCAGCCTTGCCGTGCCGCCCGCTTCCCGCGTGCCCGGCCGATTGCTAGAAAGGACTCCCATGACGCGGTTCGTTTTCATCACCGGCGGCGTGGTTTCCTCTCTCGGCAAGGGCATCGCGGCGGCCAGCCTCGGCGCCCTGCTGCAGGCGCGGGGCTACAAGGTCCGCATTCGCAAGCTCGACCCCTATCTCAACGTCGATCCGGGCACGATGTCCCCGTATCAGCACGGCGAGGTCTTCGTCACCGATGACGGGGCAGAGGCCGATCTCGATCTCGGCCACTACGAGCGTTTCACCGGCGTGCATGCGACCAAGGGGGACAGCCACACCTCCGGCCGCATCTATGGCGAGGTGATCGCCAAGGAGCGCCGCGGCGACTATCTGGGCGGCACCGTCCAGGTGATCCCGCACATCACCGACGCCATCAAGGAAGCGGCCACCGCCAACACCGACGGGCTGGACTTCGTCCTGCTCGAGGTCGGCGGCACGGTGGGCGATATCGAGAGCCTGCCCTTCCTGGAAGCGCTGCGGCAGCTCAACAACGAGCTCGGCCCGCAGAACAGCCTCTTCATGCACCTCACCCTGGTGCCCTATATCCCGTCCGCCGGCGAGCTGAAGACCAAGCCGACCCAGCACTCCGTCAAGGAGCTCTTGGGACTTGGCATCCAGCCCCAGATTCTCCTGTGCCGTTGCGACCGGCCCATCCCGGAGAATGAGCGCCGCAAGATCGCGCTGTTCTGCAACGTGCGGCCGGAGAGCGTGATCCCGGCGCTGGACGCCAATTCGATCTACGCCGTGCCGCTGCAGTACCATGCCGAAGGGCTGGACCGCGAAGTGCTGCGGCATTTCGGCCTGTCGATCTATGGCGAGCCCGATCTCTCCAACTGGCAGCGCATCGTCCGCCGCCTGGAGAACCCCGAGGGCGAGGTCAAGATCGCCATCGTCGGCAAGTATACCACCCTGCTCGACGCCTATAAGTCGCTGGCCGAGGCGCTGGTGCATGGCGGCATCCAGCACGGCGTGAAGGTCAAGCTGGACTGGGTCGACAGCCAGATCTTCGAGACCCCCAACGCGGTCGAGCGGCTGGAAGGCGTGCACGGCATCCTGGTGCCCGGCGGCTTCGGCGAGCGCGGCGCGGAAGGCAAGATCGAGGCGGTCCGCTTCGCCCGCGAGCACAAGATCCCCTTCCTGGGCATCTGCTTCGGCATGCAGATGGCGGTGATCGAGGCGACGCGGAACCTGGTCGGCCTCGACCACGCCTCGTCGACCGAGTTCGGCCCCTGCGAGGAGCCGGTGGTCGGGCTGCTGACCGAGTGGCTGCGCGGCAATGACCGCGAGCGCCGCTCCAGCGAGGGCGATCTCGGCGGCACCATGCGGCTCGGCGCCTATCCGGCGGCGCTGGCCGAGGGCTCGCTGGTGCGCGCGGTCTATGGCCAGGCCGAGATCACCGAGCGCCACCGCCACCGCTACGAGGTGAACATCGCCTATCGCGAGCGGCTGGAAGAAAAGGGCCTGCGCTTCTCCGGCATGTCGCCGGACGGGCTGCTGCCGGAGATCGTCGAATACCCGGACCACCCCTGGTTCATCGGCGTGCAGTACCATCCGGAGCTGAAGTCCAAGCCGTTCCAGCCGCATCCGCTGTTCGGCGGGTTCATCGGCGCGGCGGTGAAGCAGGCGCGCTTGGTCTGAAGGTTGGGGGAAGAATGAATTCTTCCCCCCTCGGACGTATACGTCCGAGCCCATCATTCTTTTTATCCGGCTGCCGCTGCCTTGTTGAGAAGCGGAACGCAGCACTGAAATAGGGCGCGGGCATTAATGCTTGCGCCATTTTCATATTATAGGCTGCGCTCAAAGGCCGTGTTGCGGCCGGGCTGTTTTGTCCGTCGTCGCCATCTGGGGGCGGCAGCACCCTCAGAAAGAAGATGGGGGTCTGGGGGAATTCATTCCCCCGGCCTTTCCCTGCGCTCTTAAATCCTTTCTTTACCTTTTCATCAGAAACTGAGGCATCCGCTGCTCACGGGAAGCCTCACTGCCATGCCCGCCGACCCCAAAGCCCTGGCGGCCCGCCTCACGCTGTTGCGGCGGGCTTCGCGCCTGCTGATCCTGCTCGGCCTCTGCGCCACGCTGGCCCTGTGGCATCTCGCCGCGCGCCGCACCGCCATCGAGGCCGATGCCCGGTTCCGCGAGGCCGGCCTGCATGTCCAGCGCCTGGTCGAGGAGCGGACGCTGCGCGCGCTGGACGTCATCGCCGGCTTCCGCGCCCTGTTCGAGGTCGGCGACCAGGTCAGCCGCGCCGATTTCCACCGCCATGCCCTGAACATGAAGCTGCCCGAGCGGTTCCCCGGCGTGGTCGGCATCCAGTTCGCGCCGCTGGTGCTGGCGGCCGAGAAGGGCGGCTTCGAGGCCGCGGTGCGGGCGGATAGCAGCCTCGATCCGCATGGCTATCCCGACTACGCCATCCATCCCGCCGGCAGCCGGGATTTCTACCTGCCCAATCTCTACAACGAGCCGATGGCCGGCAACGAGGCCGCCTTCGGCCACGACACCACCGCCGAGCCCAGCCGCCGCCGCGTCATGGAGCGCAGCCGCGACAGCGGCGAGCCGGTGGCCTCGCAGCCGCTCAGCCTGCTGCAGGGCGGCATGGGCTTCACCATCCGCCATGCCGTCTATCGCCGCGGCGCGCCGCTCTGGACCGTCGAGCAGCGGCGCGACGCCTTCATCGGCCAGGTCAACGGCGTCTTCCGCGCTGCCGAGATGATCAGCCCGCTGCTGCGCGACCACCTGCAGGAATACCGCATCCGCATCGAGGATCGCGGCCCCGCCGGCACCGCCGCGGCGGAAGGGACGACGCCGCAGCTGCTGTTCGACAGCCAGCCGCAGCCGCCGGACCGCGCCGCGCCGGCGACCCGGGCCGGCGACCGGCAGGAGAATGGCGTCGCCGTCGCCGGGCGGATCTGGCAGATCACCCTGACCCGCCGCGGCACCTGGCCGCATCTGGCGCCGCTGCCGCTGGTGATGCTGCTGGGGGGTGCCGCGCTGACGCTGGCCGCCGTCTGGCTGCTGCATGCGCTGGCCCGGCACCACCGCAACACCGCGGCGCTCGCCCAGCGGCTGGCGCACCAGGCGCAGCACGACGCACTGACCGGCCTGCCCAACCGGCTGCTGCTGGACCAGCGCCTGACCGAGGCGCTGGGCCGCGCCGAGCGCCAGGATGGCCGGCTGGCGCTGATCTTCATCGACCTCGACCGCTTCAAGGCGATCAACGACACGCTGGGCCATGCGGCGGGGGATGCCATGCTGCAGGCCGTCGCCGCCCGGCTGCGCCACGCGCTGCGGCCGGGGGACACGGTGGCGCGCCTCGGCGGCGACGAATTCGTCGTGCTGCTGCCCGACCTGCCGGCCGGCGGCGTCGCCGGCCCGCCGGGCTGGGGCATCGGCGAGCGGCTGCGGCTGCTGATCGGCCAGCCGGTGGAATATGCCGGACAGATCCTGTCGGTCGGCGCCAGCATGGGCGCCGCGCATTACCCGGAGGACGGGCGCGACGCGGCGACGCTGATGCACCATGCCGATGCGATGATGTACGACGCCAAGCATGCGCCGCCGCTGGAGACCATGCCGGCGGCGTGACGCCCCCTTTCGCCGGCCCCCGCGTCGCCTTGGGCGGCTTATCCGGACAAACCCGCGTGGTGGTCGATCGGGCCCCGGTGGCGGCCGTGGCGGCCCCCTTGCCCTTCGCCGCGTTGCAGCCTATCGCCGGGACACCGCCACAGGCACGGGAGCCCAGAATGACCGCGATCGCCGACATCATCGCCCGCGAGATCCTCGATTCGCGCGGCAACCCCACCGTCGAGGTCGATGTCGTGCTGGAGAGCGGGGCCGTCGGCCGCGCCGCCGTTCCCTCGGGCGCCTCGACCGGCGCGCATGAGGCGGTCGAGCTGCGCGACGGCGACAAGGCCCGCTTCGGCGGCAAGGGCGTGCAGAAGGCCATCGGCAATATCGAGGGCGAGATCTACGACGCGCTCTCCGGGCTGGATGCCACCGAGCAGGTCAAGATCGACGAGATCATGATCGCCCTCGACGGCACCCCCAACAAGAGCCGCCTCGGCGCCAACGCCATCCTGGCCGTCAGCCTGGCCACCGCCAAGGCGGCGGCGGCGCATTTCGACCTGCCGCTGTACCGCTATGTCGGCGGCGTCTTCGCCCGCACCCTGCCGGTGCCGATGATGAACATCATCAATGGCGGCCAGCATGCCGACAACCCGATCGACATCCAGGAATTCATGGTGATGCCGGTCGCCGCCGGCTCGCTGGCGGAAGCCACCCGGATCGGCTCCGAGATCTTCCAGGCGCTGAAGAAGGGCCTGCACGATGCCGGCCACAGCACCAATGTCGGCGACGAGGGCGGCTTCGCCCCCAACCTGAGCTCGGCCGAGGAGGCGCTGTCCTTCATCGAGCGCGCCTGCGAGAAGGCCGGCCACCGCTTCGGCGAGGACGTGATGGTGGCGCTCGACTGCGCCGCCACCGAGTTCTTCAAGGACGGCGTCTACGACATGGAAGGCGAGGGCAAGAAGCTCGACAGCGCCGGCATGGTCGACTACCTGGCCGCCCTCTGCGGCAAGTTCCCGATCGTCTCGATCGAGGACGGCATGTCCGAGGATGACTGGGCCGGCTGGAAGCTGCTGACCGAGAAGCTGGGCGGCAAGGTGCAGCTGGTCGGCGACGACCTGTTCGTGACCAACCCGGAGCGCCTGCGCCAGGGCATCGAGAAGGCCACCGCCAACTCGATCCTGGTCAAGGTCAACCAGATCGGCTCGCTGACCGAGACGCTGGAAGCGGTCGAGATGGCGCATCGCGCCGGCTACACCGCCGTCATGTCGCACCGCTCGGGCGAGACCGAGGACAACACCATCGCCGACCTGGCGGTCGCCACCAACTGCGGCCAGATCAAGACCGGCTCGCTCAGCCGCTCGGACCGGCTGGCCAAGTACAACCAGCTGATCCGCATCGAGCAGCAGCTGGGCACCTCGGCCCGCTATGCCGGCCGCTCGATCCTGAGGCGCTGAGCTTCCGCGCCTGCCGCGCGACCTGAGGGGGAGCTTCGGCTCCCCCTTTTTCGTTCCTCGCAACCGGGCGTGCGGCGGAAATCCTGGCCGGGCAGAAGCTTAAGCCCGGGCGGGCGGTTTCCCGTGTCCTGCCGGCAACACGCGATGCAAGAAAGCGACGGCTTTTCCATTGCCCCTTGCCTGCCCGCGTTATCAGTCCCTTAACCTGCGCGGGTCACGGAAGGGGTGAAGATGCGGGCCATCAAGCGAGCGATTCAGGTGCTGTGGCTGCCCTTGGTCTTCGCCGGGCTGATCTGGCACTTCGCCTGGTATGCCGTGCACGGCCCCCGCGTCGGCTCGCTGGCGCGCGAGGCCAAGGCGGGCGAGATCGTCGCCGCCCGCATCGCCCTGGCCCAGGCCGAGACCGAGCGCGATTCGATCGACCGCAAGGTGGCCGGGCTGCGCGGCGACCGCATCGACCGCGACCAGCTCGACGAGCGCGCCCGCGCTTTGCTGAACATGGTCGGCAAGGATGAGCTGGTCGTCCCCTACGGCCAGAACCAGCGGCTGTTCTAGCCCTTGAGCGCGAGCGCCAGCAGCGCCCGGCTGGCGCGGCTGGCATAGCGTTCCTTGTGCCGCAGCGCCTTGAAGCTGCGCGGTGGCAGGGTCACCCCGGCCCGCACCAGCAGCCCGGCCGCCAGGTGCGGCCCGGCCGCGCGCTCCGACACCACCGTCGCTCCGCCATCGGCCTCGACCGCCGCCAGCACCGCCTCGTTGGACGGCAGCTCCAGCGTCACCCGCAGCGTCTCCGCCGCCAGGCCCCAGCCGGCCAGCAGCAGCTCGAAGGCGGCGCGGGTGCCTGACCCCTCCTCCCGCATGATCCAGGGGCTTGTCGTCAGCTGCCGCGGCGCCAGGGGGGCGCCATCGGCCCAGGGATGGTTGGGCCCGACCACGATGACCAGCTGGTCGCGCGCCAGGATGGTCTGGGACAGCGCGGCCTCCTCCACCTCGCCCTCGACGAAGCCCAGCTCGGCGCTGCCCTCCAGCACCGCCTGGGCCACGCTGGTGGTGTTGCCCGCCGCCACCTCCACCGCGACGCCCGGGCACTCGGCCTGGAAGCGCACCAGCAGCGGCGGCAGCCAGTAGCTGGCAACCGTCTGGCTGGCCTGGATGCGCAAGGTCCCGCGCAGCGCCCCGCCGAGCTCCGACAGCACCAGCTCCGCCGCCTCGGCGCGGGCCAGCACGGCGGCGGCCTCGGCGCGGAAGATGCGGCCCTCCCCGGTCAGCTCGATGCGGCGGCCGATGCGGTGGAACAAGGTGATGCCGTGCCGCCCCTCCAGCGCGCGGATCGCCGCCGAGACGGCCGACTGCGTCAGGTGCAGCGCCTCGGCGGCGCGGGTGACATGCTCGCGCTCGGCGACGGCCAGGAAGATGCGCAGCTGGTCCAGCGTCATCGTTCGATTATATCGATTGAAACCATAAGAACAACGCGTTGGATCACTGGATGGCGCGGGCGCATCGTCCGCCGCGAAACCGTCACGGTCCTGTCATGTCCAGCGCCACCAGCAGCCCCCTGCCCGCCCCGCCGCAGCGCCTGATGGCGTGGGGCCGCGCCCATGCGCCGGGTGTCGCGCTCTGCGCCGCGGTCGCCGGCGCCGGCACCCTGCTGGCCGAGGCGCAGCGCCTGGCCTTCGGCCGCGCCTGGCTCGACGCGCTGGTCCTCTCGATCCTGATCGGCACCACGCTGCGCAGCCTCTGGACCCCGCCCAAATCCTGCGCCACCGGCATCGCCTTCAGCGCCAAGATGCTGCTGGAAGTCGCGGTGATGCTGCTCGGCGCCTCGCTCAGCGTCACCGCGATGATGGCGGCGGGGCCCTGGCTGATCCTGGGCATCGCCGCCGTGGTGGCCCTCTCGATCGGCCTTAGCTACGGCCTGGGCCGCGTGCTCGGCCTGCCGAAGAAAATGGCGATGCTGGTCGCCTGCGGCAATTCGATCTGCGGCAACTCGGCCATCGCCGCGGTCGCCCCGGTCATCGGCGCCCAGGCCCGCGACGTGGCCGCGGCCATCGCCTTCACCGCCGTCCTCGGCGTCGGCGTGGTGCTGGCCCTGCCCTTGCTGATGCCGGTCCTCGGCCTGACCGAGGTGCAATACGGCATCCTGGCCGGCCTGACCGTCTATGCCGTGCCCCAGGTGCTGGCCGCCACCGCCCCGATCGGCAGCCTGGCCGTCCAGGTGGGCACCCTGGTCAAGCTGGTGCGCGTGCTGATGCTGGGCCCCGTGGTGCTGGCCCTGTCGCTGCGCGCCGGCGCCCAGGGCGGCCAGAAGCCCGGCCTGGCGCGCCTGGTGCCCTGGTTCATCCTGGGCTTCCTGGGCCTGGCCGCGCTGCGCGCCCTGGGCGCCATCCCGGACGCCCTGCTGGCGCCCCTGGCGACGCTGGCCAGCCTGCTGACCCTGCTCGCCATGGCCGCCCTGGGCCTCGGCGTCGATATCCGCAGCGTCGCCCAGGCCGGACCGCGCGTGACCGGAACCGTGGTGGTGTCGCTGCTGGTGCTGGGGGCTGCGAGCCTGGGGCTGATCGCTCTGCAGTAAAGGCGAAGACAGGGGCAAGGTCGGGGGAATGAATTCCCCCGAACCCCCTTCTTTTTTCTGATGACCGGCTGTGGCGTGACCTGCGCCAGAACTGCCCCTTCGCACGGGCGTCGCGGCGGGACGCTGTTTTAATACATCAGCACTCGATCAAAGGTCGCGCTGATGCTGGGCCATTTCATGCCCCGTCGCCACGTGGACATGGCAATCCGATAGAAAAAAGATGGGGTCCAGGGGAATTCATTCCCCTGGCCTTTGCTTTGTTTCTCAGACACCTGCTGCTTTCAACGAAGCGGCGACAGCCTCTTCGACCCGCAGCGCCGCATCCAAAGCGGCCCGCCCGGCGTGCCCGTCGACCACCACCTTCGCCCCGTCCAGGCAGGCCGCGACGAAGCTCGCCTGCTCGGCTTCCAGGTTGTCGCGGTCGGTCCAGGACAAGGTCTCGATGCCGTGGCCGGGGATCTGCTCAAGCCCTTCGCCCTGGCCCTTGCGGACCAGCTTCAGCTCGCGCGCCAGGAAGTCGAGGCTGGCATAGCCCTCGCTGCCGAAGACGCGCAGGCGGCGCTCCATCTTCAGGCTGGCGCGGCTTGCCGTGATGGTCGCCTGGGCGCCGTTGGCGAAGCGCAGCCGGGCGTTGGCGATGTCGATGGTCTGGGAGACCACGGCGGTGCCGACCGCCTCGACGGCGACCAGCTCGGACTGGGCCAGCGACAGGATCAGGTCCAGGTCGTGGATCATCAGGTCCAGGATGACCGTCACGTCCAGGCTGCGCGGGCGGAAGGGGGCGATGCGCACCGCCTCCATGTAGAGCGGCCGGCCGACGCCGGCGCTGCCCTGCAGGGTCATCATGCCGGCGCCAAAGCGCTCGACATGGCCGACCTGCAGCACGCGCCCGGCGGCCGCGGCCTGGGCCACCAGGGCGTCGGCCTGGTCGCGGCTGGCGGCGATCGGTTTTTCCACGAAGACATGGCAGCCGGCGGCCAGCGCCTGGGCGGCCAGGCCGTGGTGGAAGGCGGTGGGGGCGGCGATGATCACCGCGTCGGCCGCCTGCATCAGGCTCTCGGCGCTGTCCCAGGCCTGGCAGCCGGCCTCGCCGGCGACCAGCGCCGCCCGGGCGGGGTCGGGATCGGCCAGGCCGAGGAAGTCCACACGGTCCGCGCGGGCCGCTTTCAGGCTGTGGAACCGGCCGAAATGCCCTGCCCCGAGAATGCCAAGCTTCAGCCGCATGCCCCTGTCCTGTCCCGTGGAATGGTGCCGCGCATGTAGCAGAGAGTCTCCGGTGATGCATGGTGGGTTGCATCGGGGGGCGCGACCCAGCATTTTCCGCTCCCTCTAGATTGGGGGGCCTCTTCGGCCATGCTGTATTTCGCGCGGTGGAAGGTCGCCGCCATTCTTGGCGTCATCCTGCTTGGCGTGCTGCTGTCCTTGCCCAACCTGTTCCCGCGCACGGCCATTCCGTCCTGGCTGCCGTCGCGGCAGGTCTCGCTCGGGCTGGACCTGCGCGGCGGGTCCTACCTGCTGCTGGAGGTGGATCTGAGCGCGGTGGCGCGGGAGCGGCTGGAAGGCCTGGCCGATGGCGCCCGGACCCGGCTGCGCCAGGCCAATATCGGCTATGTCGCGCTGCAGCCGGAGCCGGCGGCCAACCGCCTGGTGCTGCGGCTGCGCGATGCCGGCCAGCAGCAGGCGGCGCTGACCGCGCTGCGCGAGCTGGCCAATCCGGTGCCGGTCGGCGCCGGCGCCACGGCGCCGGATGTCGAGATGGCGGCGCAGGCGGATGGCAGCATCACGGCGACGCTGTCCGAGGCCGCGATGCGGGCACGCGCCAGCGGCGCGGTCGAGCAGTCGGTGGAGATCGTCCGCCGCCGCATCGACGAGACCGGCGTCTCCGAGGCGCAGATCGCGCGCCAGGGGTCGAGCCGCATCCTGGTGCAGCTGCCCGGCCTCGAGGATCCGAACCGGATCAAGGAACTCTTGGGCCGCACCGCGCGGATGACCTTCCGCCTGGTGGACGAGACGGCCAATACCTCGGCCGCGGTGCCGCCGCCGGGGGTCGAGTTCCTCTCCGGCGAATCGCCCGGCGAGCGCTATGCCGTGCGCCGCCGGATCGAGGTGGACGGCGCCAACCTGACCGACGCGCGCGCCGGGCAGGATGGGCGCAACGGCCAGTGGGTGGTCAATTTCAGCTTCGATTCGGTCGGCACCCGCCGCTTCTCGGAGATCACCCGGCAGAATACCGGCCGCCCCTTCGCCGTGGTCCTCGACAACAAGGTGATCACGGCGCCGCGGATCAACGAGCCCATCACCGGCGGGCGCGGCCAGATCAGCGGCAACTTCACCGCGGCGACCGCCAATGACCTGGCCGTGCTGCTGCGCGCCGGCGCGCTGCCGGCGCCGCTGACCGTGGTCGAGGAGCGGACGGTGGGCCCCGAGCTCGGCGCGGATGCGATCCGGGCGGGGCTGATCAGCCTCGGCGTCGGCGCCTCCTTCGTCTTCCTCTACATGGGCCTGGCCTATGGGCTGCTGGGCTGGTTCGCCAATATCGCGCTGTTCGTGAACCTGCTGCTGATGCTGGCGGCGCTCTCGGTGCTGCAGGCGACCATCACCCTGCCCGGCATCGCCGGCGTGGTGCTGACGCTGGGCACCGCGCTCGACGCCAATATCCTGATCAACGAGCGGATCCGCGAGGAGTACCGCCAGGGCAAGCCACCGGTGAACGCGCTGGAGCTCGGCTTCAGCAAGGCGTCGGGGACCATCCTGGACAGCAACCTGACCAACCTGATCGCCATGGCCTGCCTCTACGGCTTCGGCTCGGGCCCGGTGCGCGGCTTCGCGGTGACGGTGGCCATCGGCACCATCGTGCAGATGTGGACGGCGACGACCCTGGTGCGGCTGTTCGTCGCCACCTGGTATCGTGCCCGCCGTCCCAAGACCCTGCCGGTCTGAGAGGGGATACGATCCATGTTCCTGTCCCGTCCGCTGTTCCGTCTGTTCCCGGACGACAGCAAGATCCCCTTCATGCGCGGCCGCCGGCTGGGCATCGCCTTCTCCATCGTCCTGTCGCTCCTATCGCTGGTGCTGGCCTTCTATCCAGGGATGGAGAAGGGCATCGACTTCCGTGGCGGCATCGTCATGGAGGTGCGCACGCCCGCGGCCGCCAACCTGGCGGCGATCCGGGCGGGCGTCTCTGGCCTCGACCTCGGCGATGTCGGGGTGCAGGAGTTCGGCGACGCCTCCACCGTGCTGCTGCGCCTGCCGGTGCAGGGCGACGAGGGGGCGACGCAGAGCGCCGTCAACCGCATCCGTGCCACGCTGGAGCAGATCACCCCGGGCACCCGGCTGCTGCGCACCGAGGCGGTGGGCAACCGGGTCAGCGCCGAGCTGTTCCTGGGCAGCCTGATCGCGCTGGGCGTCTCGATGCTGGCGATGATGGCCTATATCTGGTTCCGCTTCGAATGGCAGTTCGCCATCGGCGCCATCGTCACCCTGCTGCTGGAGACGACCAAGGTCATCGGCTTCCTGGCGGTGACGCGGATCGAGTTTAACCTGACGACGGTGGCGGCGGTGCTGACCATCATCGGCTTCTCGGTCAACGACAAGGTCGTGGTCTATGACCGGATGCGGGAGAACCTCCGCAAGTACAAGACGATGCCGCTGGAGCAGCTGATCGACAAGTCGATCAACGAGACCATGAACCGGACGCTCGGCACCTCGATGACGCTGCTGCTGTCGGCGCTGCCGCTGGCGCTGTTCGGCGGCGACGCGCTGGCCGGCTTCGCCTGGACCATGGTCTTCGGCATCATCGCCTCGACCTCCTCCTCGATCTTCATCGCGGCGCCGATCCTGCTCTATCTGGGCGAGAATCGACTGCGGCGGGGCACCGAAGCCGCCGTTGCCAAGCCTGTGACCGCCGGCAAGGGCGCCGGCTGATCACAAGGCGGGGAGCACCGGTCCGCCGCGATGGCGGCGGCACGAGTCTGGCGAGAAAGCAATCCGGCCGGCCCTGCGAAGGGCCGGCCGGAAACGTTTCCAGGACCATCTGCGGTTGCGTTTCGTGCGTTTTCCGAGAGCATGTCCTAATATTAAGACAAATCTTGGCATTTGGCTGAGGGCGGGCTAAGTAAGTCTGGACGGCGCTATGCCGGAAGGAATCCGCATGCCCCCGCAAGCTATCCCGGTCACCAGCCGAGCAGAGCATACGCTGCTGCTGGCGCGCGACCCGGCGGTGCTGCAGGCCATGCATGGGCTGGCGGGCACGCCGCCACGGCTGCTCAGCTCCGGACGGGAGGCGCTGCGCCACCTGTTCACCGCCGAGGACCCGGCGCGCCACCTGGTCTGCCAGCCCTCCGCCGCCGGCAAGGCCTGGCCGGCGCTGCTGGCCACCGCGCAGGACCCCTTCGTCGCCACCGGGCTGATCGTCGTGCAGGAAGATGCGCGCGGCCCCGGCGTGCCTGCGCGCGCCTCCGACCTGGCCGCGGCGCTGCGGGAAAGCCCGCCGCCCGGGCCGGCGCCGATGACCGACCCGTCGGTGCTGGCGCGGGGCCTGGCGCGGGGCGAGATCAGCGTGCGCTACCAGCCGGTGCTGCGCATCGCCGATGAGCGGCCGATCCTGATCGAGGGGCTGGCGCGCTGGCAGCCGAAGGGCGACGTGCCGCTGGGGCCGGACAGCTTCGTGCCGCTGGCCGAGCGCAGCGGCCAGGTCAGCGCGCTGTCGGTGGCGGTGGCGCAGGCGGCCTTCGCCGAGCTTGGGCCGATCATCGGCCGGCTGGGCGCCTCGCTGAGCCTGAACCTGCCGCTGAGCCTGCTGCTGGACCGCACCGTGCCGCAGCGGCTGTGCGCCCTGCGGGATGCCGCGCATTTCCCGGCCGATGCGCTGATGCTGGAGCTGACCGAGACGACGCCGGTGCGCGACCGCAGCGCGCTGCGCCGGGCCCTGCATCGCTGCCGGGCGCTGGGGCTGCCGGTGCTGGTCGACGATATGGGGCTGCAGGACGAGCGGGTGGCGCTGCTGGACCTGCCTTTCGCCGGCATCAAGCTGGACCGCTCGCTGGTGGCGGCGATGCCGGAGAGCCACCGGGCGCGGGCCGAGGTCGCCATGCTGGTGCGCCGCGCCCATGCCAATGGCATGACGGTGACGGCCGAGGGCATCAGCGACTGCCGGCTGTGGCGGGCGGTGGCGGCGGCGGGGGTCGACAATGCCCAGGGCTATGCGATCAGCCGGCCGCTGACGGCGGCGGCGCTGCCGGCCTGGGCCAGCACGCGGCACTGGACCCACCGCAACCTGCAGGGCTGCTGAGCCCCCCTTCCCCATCTCGGCTTCGCGGGTCATGAGCGGTGGTGGCTGCCATGGGGGAATGCCGTGCCGTTGAGCCGGGTGGTGCTTTATGTCCGCGACGTCGAGGAGACGGCGCGGTTCTACGCGACGCATTTCGGCTTTCGCGTCACGCGGGCCGAGGGCGACCGCATCGTCGAGCTGGTGCCGACGGATGGCGGGGCGATCCTGATGCTGCATCCGGCGTCAAAGGGCCAGCGGCCCGGGCAATCGCTGGTGAAGCTGGTCTTCGATGTGGAAGACGTCGAGGGTTTTTGCCGGTCGGCCGCCGAGCGCGGCCTGACTTTCGGCCCGGTGCATCAAGCGGATGGCTATTGCTTCGCCAATGCGAAGGATCCGGGCCTGAACGCGATCTCGGTCTCCAGCCGCGCGTTTCGCCTGGGTGGGTGACTGCGGCAGCGCGGACAGAAGGAAGATGGGGGTCCAGGGGGAATTCCTTCCCCCTGGCCTTTCTCCGTTTCAGGCAAAAGCTTCTTCGTAGAGCCTGGTGATCTCGCCAGCATCCGGCTGCCTGGGGTTGTTGCCCGGGCTGCCCGAGGCGAGGGCCTGCTCGGCCATCTTCGGCAGCAGTCTTTTGAAGTCGCCGGGATCGATGCCGAATTGCCGCGGGCTCGGCACCCCCAGCTCGCGGTTCAGCGCTTCGAGCTCGGCCAGCAGGGCCTGGGCGGCGGTGGCGTCGTCGCCGGTGGAGAGGCCCATGATGCGGGCGGCCTCGGCGTAGCGGGACTGGGCGGCCTGCAGGCTGAAGCGGGTGACGGCGGGCAGCAGCATGGCGTTGGACAGGCCGTGGGGCACGTGGAAATGCGCGCCCAGCGGCCGGGACATGCCGTGGACCAGGGCCACCGAGCTGTTGGAGAAGGCCAGGCCCGCCAGCATCGCCCCTTCCATCATCCCGGCGCGGGCCGTGGCGTCACGGGGCGCGGTATAGGCCTTCCGCAGGTTGCGGCTGATCAGGCGCATGGCGGCGGTGGCGTAGAGATCGGCCAGCGGGTTGGCGCGGCGGGAGACGAAGGCCTCCAGCGCATGGGTCAGGCTGTCGATGCCGGTGTCGGCGGTGATGCGCGGGGGGACGCTGAAGGTCAGCTCGTAATCGACCAGCGCCGCGGTGGGCAGGGCGCCGAGGCCGGCGATCAGCATCTTCTCGTCGTTGCGGGTGTCGGTGATGACGGTGAAGCGGGTGGCCTCGCTGCCGGTGCCGCCGGTGGTCGGGATGCAGACCAACGGCAGGGCGGCACGGTCGGCCGCGGCGGGCACCTTGAAGTCGCGCAGGTGCTGGCCGGGGCCGGCGGCGGCGAGGATGCCGATGGCCTTCGCCGTGTCCATCGGGCTGCCGCCGCCGAAGCCGACCAGGCAGTCGAAGCCGCCGCGCTTGAGCATGGCCAGGCCCGCCTCGACGACGGTGTCGGTTGGGTCGGCGACGGTCTCGGAGAAGACGCGGGCGCCGATGCCGGCCTCGGCGAGCGGGGCGAGGACCCGGTCGATCATGCCGGAGGAGACGATCCAGGGGTCGGTCACCACCAGCGGCCGCGCCAGGCCGAGCTCCCGCAGCAATGTCGGCAATTGCTGCAGGGTGCCGCCGCCGATCAGGATCTTGCGGGGGGCAACCAGTGAAATGGCCATGCGGCGTCTCTCCCTTGAACGGGCGCGACGCCGGCGGCTTTCTCACATCATTTGCGGAGCCGCGGGTTGAGCACGTCGCGCAGTTGGTCGCCGACCAGATTGATGCCGATGATCAGCGCCAGCAAGGCCAGGCCGGGATAGACGCTGATCCAGTAGCGCCCCGACAGCATGAACTGGAAGCCGTTGGCGATCAGCGTGCCCAGCGACGGCTCGGTCACCGGCATGCCGACGCCGAGGAAGGAGAGCGTCGCCTCGATGGCGATGGCGTTGGCGACCTGGACGGTGGCCACGACGATCAGCGGCGGCAGGATATTGGGCAGCAGGTGGCGCAGCATCTGGCGGGCCGGCGGCAGGGCCAGGACGCGGGCGGCGTCCATGTAGTCGCGGTGCCGCTCGGCGCTGGCGGCGCCGTGGGCGGTGCGGGCGAAATAGGCGTATTGCGCGGCGACGAGGGCGATCACCACCTGCTGCGTCCCCTGCCCCAGCGCGGCGACCAGGACGAGCGCCAGCAAGATGGCGGGCAGCGACAGCTGCAGGTCGACCAGGCGCATCACCGCCTGCTCGGCGAAGCCGCCGCGCCAGGCGGCGAAGAGGCCGGCGACGGTGCCGAGGCACAGCGCGAAGGCGCCGGCGGCGACGGCCACGAAGATCGAGGTGCGCAGCCCGAAGAGGATGGCGGAGAGCACGTCGCGCCCGGCGGCGTCGGTGCCGAGCCAATGGGCATAGCCGCCCGAACCCTCGGTGCCGGGCGGCAGGCGGGCATCCATCAGCGACAGGCCGGCCTGGTCATAGGGGTTCTGCGGCGCGATCCAGGGCGCGGTCACGGCGGCGAGCACGATGACGACGACCATGGCGAGGCCGAGCAGGGCCAGCTTCGATTCGGCGAAGTCGGACCAGAACATGCGGGCCGGGGAGACCGGCTTGGATGGTGGGCTCACGGGGGGGCTCATAGGGGCGCTCATGCGCGGTGCCGCAGGCGCGGGTCGAGCAGGGTGTTGAGCACGTCGACCGAGACATTGATCAGGATGAACATCGCCACCACGAGCATGAGGTAGGCCACCATCACCGGCCGGTCGAGGGTCTGGATGCTCTCGATGATCAGCCGGCCCATGCCGGGCCAGGAGAAGATCGTCTCGGTCACCACGGCGAAGGCGACGACGCTGCCGAATTCGAGGCCGATGACGGTGACGATCGGGATCAGGATGTTGCGCAGCGCGTGGACGACGACGATGCGGCCCGGGCGGATGCCCTTGGCGCGGGCGAATTTGACGTAGTCCTGCAGCATGGTCTCGCGGATGCCGGCGCGCGTCAGGCGGATGATCAGCGACAGCTTGAACAGCGCCAGGTTCGTCGCCGGCAGGACCAGGTGATACAGGCCGTTGAGGGTCAGGAAGCTCCATTCGATGCCGAAGACCGAGAGGGTCTCGCCGCGGCCGCCGGAGGGCAGCCAGCCGAGCTCGACGCTGAACACCAGGATCAGCATCAGCCCGACCCAGAAGGTCGGCAGCGAGAAGCCGAAGATGGAGGCGGCCATGATGCCCTGGGCCGGCAGGTCCTTCGGCCGCAGCCCGGCATAGAGGCCGAGCGGCAGGCCGATCACGACGGCGATCACCATGGCGGTCAGCGCCAGCTCCAGCGTCGCCGGCAGCTTCTGCGCGATCAGCGCCAGCGCCGGCTCGTTGAAGACGAAGCTGCGGCCGAAATCGCCATGCAGCAACCCGTTCAGGAAGCGCAGGTATTGCACCCAGAGCGGCTGGTCGAAGCCGTAGCGGGCGATGGTCTCGGCGATGATCCGCTGGTCGGCGGCGGGGTTGATCAGCACGTCGATCGGATTGCCGATGGCGAAGACACCGGTGAAGACCAGCAGGCTCATCACCCACATCGCCAGCAGCGCGGCGCCGAGGCGCTTCAGGAGGAACAGGCTCATGGCCGCGATGCTGCGGCCAATCGCGCGGCGAGGCCAGGGGGCACGGCCGCGTCGCACCCCCTGGCGCGGACGGCTTTGCTCAGGAAGGATGCAGGCATCATGCTCCTCCTGCTGCAATCCGCGCCGCTCCTGCTGCTGCTCGCCCTCCTGCTGTCCGGCCGTGCCGGGCCGGTGCCGGCCTGCCTGGCCGCGCTGGCCGCCAGCCTGCCCGCCATCGCGCTGACCCTGCCGGAGGGCAGCGGCACGGCGGCTTTCCTCGGGATGGAAAGCCTGCGGGCGGCCTTCCTGGCGATCCAGCCGATCGGGGTGCTCGCCGGCGGGCTGATCTTCCACGCGGCCATCACGCGGCTGGCCCCTGCCGACCAGGGCGCCGAGGAGGCGACGCCGCGCCGCATCTTCGCCGCCACCCTGCTGGGCGGCGCCTTCGTCGAGAGCGTCACCGGATTCGCGGTGGGCGCCGTCTTCGCGCTGGCCCAGCTGCGGCGGATGGGGTTGGGCGGCGCGCCGGCGGCGGCGATGGCGCTGCTGGCGCTGGTCATGGTGCCCTGGGGCGGGCTGGGGC
>NZ_CACSJM010000038.1 GCF_902706185.1 Roseomonas sp. 18066
CCCCCGCACCACCTGTCCTGGCACCACCGTGACATTTCGGAAACTGACGAAACGGGCCAAGCCGCGTTAAGAGGGTGCCCGACCTTCCCGCCCTCCCGCAAAGCGCCCTCGCCAGGCGCCCGAGGCCTGCCCCGATCCGATGACCGCCGCGACGACCCTGCTCCCTCCCCGCCGCCAGCCTCCCAGCAGCATGCCGGCCCGCAGCATGCCGGCCCGCACCATGCCGGCCCGCCGCCGGCCGGCCGGGGCCTGACCGCCATGCCGGAACAGGGAATGCCCCAACAAGGCATGGCCGGCGCCTGGAGCGAGGCCGAGCGGCTGGCCGCCCTCGACGGCTACGGCATCCTCGGCACCCCGCCGGAGCAGGAATTCGACGACCTGGTCCGCATGACGGCGGATCTGCTGGAGGTGCCGATCGCGGCGGTCAACCTGATCGCCGCCGACCGGCAATGGTTCAAGGCGGAGCTCGGCCTCGGCCTGCGCGAGATGCCGCTGGACAATGCCATCTGCGCCCGGCTGCTGCTGAGCGAGGGCGAGCTGATCATCCCCGACCTGCGCGACGACCCGCGCTTCGCCTGCAACCCGCTGGTCGAGGCCGAGGCTGGCCTGCGCTTCTATGCCGGCGAGCTGCTGCGCAGCGCCGAGGGCCTGCCGCTCGGCACCCTCTGCGTGCTCGACACCGCGCCGCGGCCGGCCGGGCTGACCGAGCGGCAGCGCTTCGGGCTGCGCACCCTGGCGCGGCAGGTGATGAGCCAGATGGAGCTGCGCCGGGCGCTGGCGGCGCAGCGCAGCGCCGCCGCGCGGAACCGGCAGATCCTCGACAGCGCCGGCGACTTCGCCATCATCGCCACCGACCTCGACGGCCACGTCACCCGCTGGAGCCGCGGCGCCGAGCAGGTGCTGGGCTGGCGCGAGGCGGAGATGCTGGGCCAGCCGGCCAGCCGCATCTTCACCGCCGAGGACCAGGCCGCCGGCCGCCCCGCCAGCGAGATGCGCGAGGCGCTGGCCAGCGGCCGCGGCGAGGATGAGCGCTGGCACCAGCGCCAGGACGGACAGCGCTTCTGGGCCAGCGGCAGCATGACCCCGCTGCGCGGCGAGCAGGGCGAGGCGCTGGGCTTCGTCAAGCTGCTGCGCGACCGCACCGGCCAGCATGAGGCGGCGGCCTCGCTGCGGGCGGTGAGCGAGCGCTATCGCCTGGCCTCGCGCGCCACCAACGACGCGATCTGGGACTGGGACCTGGCGCGCAACAGCGTGCTGTGGAACGAGGCGCTGGAGACCGCCTATGGCCATGCGCCGGACCAGGTGGAGCCGACCGGCGACTGGTGGATCGCGCAGATCCACCCCGACGACCGCGGCCGCATCGATCGCAGCATCCATGCGGTGATCGATGGCGGCGGCACCAGCTGGTCGGAGGAGTATCGCTTCCGCCGCGCCGATGGCAGCCATGCCGAGGTGCTGGACCGCGGCTATGTGATCCGCGACGCCGCGGGGCAGCCGCTGCGCATGATCGGCGCCATGCTGGACCAGAGCGCCCGGCGCCAGGCCGATGCCGCGCTGCGCGAGCAGGCCGACCGGCTGCGGCTGGCGGCGACCGGCGCCGGCATCGGCACCTTCGACTACCGCGTCGCCGAGGAGGCGCTGACCTGGGACGACCGCTGCCGCGCCCTGTTCGGCCTGCCCCCGGGGGCGCCGGTCAGCTATGCCGGCAGCTTCCTGGCCGGGCTGCACCCGGAGGACCGGGCGCGGGCGGATGCCGCCGTGCAGCGCTCGCTGGACCCGGCCGGCTCCGGCAGCTTCGCCGCCGAATACCGCACCATCGGCCTGACGGACGGTGTCGAGCGCTGGGTCGCCGCCCAGGGCGAGACGCATTTCGAGGCCGGCCGGCCGCAGCGGCTGATCGGCACCGTGCTCGACATCACCGCGCGCAAATCGGCCGAGCAGGCGCTGCGCGAGAGCGAGGCGCGCTACCGCGCCCTGTTCGACACCATGGATGAGGGCTTCTGCGTCATCGAGTTCTTCGACGGCCCGCATGGCCCGTTGAGCGATTACGTCCATGTCGAGGCCAATGCCGGCTATGCGCGCCATACCGGCATCACCGGCATCGTCGGCCGCACGCTCCGCGACCTGGCGCCCGACGAGGCGGAGGGCTGGCTCGAGCTCTATGGCGGCGTCCTGCGCACCGGCGTGCCGATCCGCTTCGAGCGCTACTTCGCCACGGCCGGGCGGCATATCGAGGTGTCTTCGGCGCGGCTGGACCATGCCGAGCGGCAGGTCTCGGTGCTGTTCCGCGACGTCACCGCGCGCAAGCAGGCCGAGGCGGCGCTGCGCGCCAGCGAGGCCCTGGCGCGGGAGAACATCCAGCGCGTGCAGCTGGCGCTGGCCGCCGGCGCCATCATCGGCACCTGGTCCTGGGACCTGCCGAACGACCGCTTCACCGTCGACCAGGCCTTCGCCGAGACCTTCGGCCTGGATCCGGCGATGGGCCGCATCGGCCTCAGCCTGGCGCAGGTGGTCGCCACCGTGCATCCGGACGACCAGGTGGCGCTGGCGGAGGCGATCGGCGCCGCCATCGCCCGCGGCGGCGCCTATGCGCATCAGTATCGCGTCCGCCGCACCGACGGCCGCTACTACTGGATCGAGGCGAATGGCCGGGTCGACCGCGCCGCCGACGGCACGCCGCTGAGCTTCCCCGGCGTGCTGATCGATGTCGAGCATCGCCGCGCCGTGGAGGCCGAGCGCGACCGCGCCGCCGCCGCGCTGCGGGCGCTGAACGAGACGCTGGAGCAGCGCATCGCCGAACGCACCGCCGAGCTGCTGCATGCCGAGGAGCAGCTGCGGCAGAGCCAGAAGATGGAGGCGGTCGGCCAGCTGACCGGCGGGCTGGCGCATGACTTCAACAACCTGCTGGCCGGCATCACCGGCGCGCTGGAGCTGCTGACGGCGCGCATCGCGCAAGGTCGCGTCAAGGACCTGGAACGCTATGTCGCGGTGGCCGAGGGCGCGGCCAGGCGGGCGGCGGCGCTGACCCACCGGCTGCTGGCCTTCTCGCGCCGGCAGACGCTGGACCCGCGGCCGACCGACGTGAACCGGCTGATGGCGGGGATGGAGGAGCTGATCCGCCGCACCACCGGCCCGGCCATCGATCTCGAGGTGGTCGCCGCCGGCGGGCTGTGGCCGACGCTGGTCGACCCCAACCAGCTGGAGAACGTGCTGCTCAACCTCTGCATCAATGCGCGCGACGCCATGCCGCGCGGCGGCAGGCTGACCATCGAGACGGCCAATGCCTGGCTCGACCCCCGCGCGGCGCGGGAGCGCGACACCCAGCCCGGGCAATATGTCACCGTCAGCGTCACCGACACCGGCACGGGGATGTCGCCGGAGGTGGTGGCGCGCGCCTTCGACCCCTTCTTCACCACCAAGCCGCAGGGCCAGGGCACCGGGCTCGGCCTGTCGATGACCTATGGCTTCGCCAAGCAGTCCGGCGGCCAGGTGCAGATCTATTCCGAGCCCGGCCAGGGCACCACCATGCGGGTCTATCTGCCGCGCTACCTGGGCGATGCCGAGCTGGCGGAGGAGCCCGAGGCGCCCGGCCTGGCGCCCCGCGCCGATGCCGGCCAGACGGTGCTGGTGGTCGATGACGAGCCCACCGTGCGGATGCTGGTGATGGAGGTGCTGGAGGAGCTCGGCTATGCCGCGCTGGAGGCCTCCGACAGCGCTGCCGGCCTGGCCATCCTGCGCAGCGACGCGCGGATCGACCTGCTTGTTACCGATGTCGGCCTGCCCGGCGGCATGAACGGGCGGCAGATGGCCGATGCGGCGCGGCTGGCCCGGCCCGAGCTGAAGGTGCTGTTCATCACCGGCTATGCGGAGAATGCCGTGCTCGGCAATGGCCAGCTCGGCACGGGGATGCATGTGATGACCAAGCCCTTCGCCATGGAAGGCCTGGCCAGCCGGATCAAGGCGCTGATCAGCCCGCCCGGCTAGAGCTCCGCCCGCCGTCCGGCCTTCTCGCGGCGGCGGTGGCGTCGCCGTGCCGGCGGCCCTGCGCCCGGACCGCGCCCTCCGTTATCGTTGTGATGTCGGAATTTGTCGGCGAATGTCCGTGGGAATTCCCCGACAAACCGCATTCCTGTGGCAGCGATGTTGCGCAGCAGGAAAATTTCTTTCTGACGGCGCATGGGGAAGAAAATTACCGGATAAGCCTTCGCTGCCGGCCGCGCCGCCCCCATTGCGCGGGCTGCGAGATTCCGCAACTCGAAGGCTGCGATCCGTTTTTTCCACAACCACAGATTGCCGCGATCACGTCAGAAGGAGCGAGCCATGACCCGCCTTTCCGCTGCCGATCAGCCTGCAGCCCGGACGATCTCCCCCCGGCTGGCATATCCTTGCCTGGCATATCCTCGCCTGGCCGGCGCCCTCCTGGCCGGCCTGCTGGGGGCCACGGCCCTCGCGCCGCCGGCCGCCGCGCAGACCGCCACCGCGACCACCAGCTTCCAGGTCACGGCGACCGTGCTGAAGCTCTGCGCCGTCACCGCGACCAACCTGGCCTTCGGCGACTACACGCCGACCGCGGCCAGCGACCAGACCTCCACCCTGACGGTGCTCTGCACCACCAACACGCCCTACACCATCGCCCTCAACCTCGGCACCGCGACGGCGGCGACGCAGCGCGCCATGACCAGCGCCGGCACCTCGACCGTGCTGAACTACGCGCTGTATCGCGACGCCTCGCGCACCGCGATCTGGGGCGAGACCACGGGCACCGACACCCAGGCCGGCACCGGCACCGGCACCAACCAGGCCGTCACCGTCTATGGCCGCGTGCCGGCCAACCAGCGGCCGCAGCCCGGCAGCTACACGGACACCGTCACCGTCACCCTGACCTATTGAGACAAGGGAGGCCGTCATGCCCGCAGGCTCCGCCACCCGCCCCCTGGTCGAACGCCGGCAAGTGCTGGAGGCCGGGGGCGCCCTGGCCCTGGCGACCCTGGCCCTGGCGGCCCTGGCCCTGGTGGCCCTGGCCTGGGCGCCGCGCCCGGCCGTGGCCGGCGCCATCGAGGTCGCGCCGGTCTCGGCCGACCTGGCGCCGGGGCAGCAGGCGGGCGTGATCACCGTCACCAACCGCGACACCACGGCCACCTCGGTGCAGGTGCGCGCCTTCGCCTGGACCCAGGACGCGACCTCCGACCAGCTGACGCCGACGCAGGACCTGATGGTCAGCCCGCCGCTGTTCCAGCTGGCGCCGGGCGCCTCGCAGGTGGTGCGCATGGTGCTGCGCGCGCCCGCCCAGGGGCGGGAGACCGCCTTCCGCCTGCTGGTCGACCAGATCCCGGGGCCGACCGATGCCGGCCAGCAGGTCCGCTTCGCGCTGCGGCTGTCCATCCCGGTCTTCGCCCAGGCCGTCGCCAGCGGCCGGGCCGAGCTCGAATGGCAGCTGCGCCCGGGCGGCGAGCTGACCGTGGTCAATCGCGGCACGCGGCGGGCGCAGCTGGCGCAGCTGTCGCTGACCCTGCCCGGCGGTCGCGCGCCGCTGGCGCTGACCGGGCCGGAGAACCCCTATGTGCTGCCCGGGCAGGAGCGCCGCTGGCTGGCCCGAGGCGCAGCGCTTCGTCCGGGCAGCACGGTGCAGGCCAGCGGCACCGGCGAGGCCGGCCGCTTCACCGTGGACCTTCCGGTCGGGCCTTAGGCGGGCGTGCCCGAGGCAGGCCAGTGGGGGCGCGGCACGCCATGCTGGCGGCGCTGGCCGCCACCCTGCTGACACGCCCGGCGCCAGCCGCCGAGCGCAGCCTGCTGCTCGACGTGGTGGTCAATGAGGAGAGCACCAACACCATCGGCACCTTCGCCGACCGCGACGGGGTGCTCAGCGCCCGGGCCGAGGACCTGCGCAGCCTGGGCATCGCCGTCTCGCCCGGCATCCCGGCGCGCACCATGATCCCGCTCGACCGGCTGCCCGGGCTGCGCTTCCGCCTCGACGAGGCCAATTCGCGCATCCTCTTCACCGCCGAGGATGCCAGCCGGGTGCCGGCCGAGCTCGGCGCCGCGGCGCGTCCGGGCGAGCGGGCCGCATCGGAAAGCGGCTATGGCGCGCTGCTGAACTACGACCTGAACGTCACCGCGGCGCGCGGCCGCACGCTCGGCGCCGGCTATGCCGAGGGCCGGGTCTTCGGGCCCTTCGGCGTCTTCAGCACCGACATGCTGGCCTATAGCAGCGCCTATGCCGGCCAGGAATCGGTGGTGCGCCTCGGCACCAGCTTCACCCGCGACGACGAGGACCGGATGCGCCGCTACCAGGCCGGCGACCTGATCAGCGGCGGCCTGTCCTGGACCCGGCCGGTGCGGCTGGGCGGCTTCCAGGTGGCGCGCAACTTCGGGCTGCGGCCCGACCTGGTGACCTTCCCGGTGCCGGTGGTGACCGGCTCGGCGGCGGTGCCGTCGACCGTCGACGTGCTGGTCAACGGGGTGCAGCAGCTGTCCACCTCGACCGGCTCCGGCCCCTTCGTGGTGCGGCAGCTGCCGGTGATCACCGGCGCCGGCGAGGTCGCCGTCCGCGTCCGCGACGCGCTGGGGCGGGAGACCACCAGCACCCTGCCCTTCTATGCCTCGACCGCGCTGCTGGCGCCGGGGCTGCTGACCTATTCGGCCGAGCTCGGCTGGGTGCGCCGCAACTACGGCCTGGTCAGCGACGATTACGGCCCGCCGGTCGGCATCGTCTCGGCGCGCTACGGCCTGGCCAACGCCCTGACGCTGGAGGGCCATGCCGAGGGCGGCGCCGAGCTGGCGATGGCCGGCGCCGGCGCGGTGCTCGGGGTGGGCTCGATCGGCTCGGTCTCGCTGTCGGGCGCGGCCAGCCAGGCGCGGGCCGAGGATGGCGCGGCGCTGACCGGCTGGCAGCTCGGCGCCGGCTTCGAGCGGGTGACGCTCGGCCTCAGCTTCGGCGCCTCGGTCACCTGGGCCAGCCCCGGCTATGCCGATGTCGCGGCGCTGGACGGCGCCGACTATCCGCGGCGGATCCTGCGCGCCAGCGCCTCGGTGCCGGTCCTCGGCGGCTCGCTGTCGATGGCCTATGCCGAGGTCAAGCGCGACGGCGGGCTGCGCCGCGGCCTGCGCCAGCGGGCCGACCTGCTGACGCTGCCCGATGCCTCGATCGTCACCGTCAGCTACACCCGCTCCCTGTCGGAGCGGACCAGCTTCTACGCCACCGGCTTCAGCGACCTGGCCGGCAACAGCGGCGAGGGCTTTCTGCTGGGCCTGTCCTTCGCGCTGGGCAACCGCACCACCGGGGCGGCCAGCGCCTCGCTCGACCAGGGGCGCAGCTATGGCGCGCTGCAGGCGCAGCAGGCGGCGGTGGCCAATGGCGACCTGGGCTGGCGCGGCTATGCCTCGGAGGGCGGCATCCCGCGCTATCTCGGCGAGCTCGAATACCGCGGCGCCGCCGGGCGGGTGCTGGGGGGCGTCGACCGGCTGGGCGGCGAGACGGCGCTGCGGGGCGAGGCGCGCGGCGCCATCTCGACGCTGGGCGGCGGGGTGTATTTCTCCAACCCGGTGCAGAACGCCTTCGCCGTGGTCGAGACCGGCCAGGCCGGCATCGGCGTGGTGCAGGAGAACCGCCCCGTCGGCACCACCGATGCGCGCGGCCGGCTGCTGGTGCCGGACCTGCGCGCCTATGAGGGCAACCGCCTGGGCATCGCGCCGGAGAACCTGCCGCCCGACGCCTCGGTGGGCGACACCACCCGCATGGTGACCCCGCGCGAGCGCGCCGGCGTCGTCGTGCGCTTCCCCGTCACCCGCAGCGCGGCGGCCCGGGTGCGGCTGTCGGATGCCGGCGGCCGGCCGCTGCCGCTGGGCAGCATCGCCACGCCCGAGGGCGGCGCGCCGCTGCCGGTCGGCTATGACGGCGAGGTCTTCGTCACCGAGCTGCAGCCGCGCAACCGGCTGAGCGTCACCCTGCCGGAGGGAAAGACCTGCCGCGTCGAATTCGACTTCGCCCCCACCCCCGGCGAGCTGCCGCTGATCGGACCCCTGCCATGCCGCTGAAATTCTGCCTGCCGGTCGCCGGCCTGCTGCTGCTGCCCGCGGCGGCGCAGGCGGCCTGCACCCTGGCCGCCACGCCGCTGGCCTTCGGCAATTACTCGCCGCGCGCGGCCGCGACGACCACCTCGGTCGGCACCATCAGCCTGACCTGCGTCGCGCTGATCGGGCTGAACCTGAGCTACAGCATCCGCCTCTCGGCCGGCGGCGGCGGCAGCTACGCGGCGCGGCGGATGGCCAGCGGCGCCAGCCACCTGGCCTACCAGCTGTTCCGCGACAGCGCCGGCGCCAGCATCTGGGGCGACGGCACCGGCGGCACCGCCGTGGTCTCGGGGACGGAGACGCTGTTCCTGCTGGGCTCCGGCCGCAGCTTCTCGGTCTATGGCCGGATCCCGGCCGGGCAGAACGTGGCGCCCGGCAGCTACACGGACACGGTGCAGGTCACCGTGACCTATTAGCCTGGGCGGGTGTGTCACGCCTGTCGACGATGCCGTCTCAGGCGATCGCACGCCCCGTCAGCAAAATGCCGATCAGCAAATGCCGGGCAGCAAATGCCGATCAGCAGATGCCGGTCAGTAGATAACCGTGATCAGCACGCCGTCGTTCAGCCCGGCATGCGGCGCGGCCTCGCGCATGACGGCGGACCCCGCCTCGGACAGCAGCGACACCGACAGGCTGGGCGCGATGCCGTCCCAGGAGACATTGCCCGACAGCATCGCCGCCTGGGCGATGAAGGGCACGGTGCCGGAGCAGGTCACCGACAGCCGCTCGCGCTGGGTCACCGCGGCGACGCAGGACGGCGACGGCACCACGGCGCCGACGGCGAAGGCGGTGGTGGCCCGCTGCGCCTGCGCCTGCGCTGGCCCGGCGCCCAGGCCGAGCAGGGCCGCCATGGTCAGCAGGGGGGCGGCGCGCCGCCGCAGGGGTGAATGCCGTCTCATCGCGCCGCGGTTATGCCAGGGCGACCGGCGCGCCGCAGCATCTTTCTGCCCGGAACCGCCCGCCCTCATCGAGGCTTGTAGCCTGGCCCAGGCGGGCGCCTATTCCGCCGCGGCCGGGACCAGCCCCGCCGCCAGCTCGCGCCAGCGCCAGCAGGCGACGCCATCCTCCAGCGCCGGCTCCACCTTGCATTGCGGCGCGGCCCAGCGGCAGCGGACGCTGAAGCGGCAGCCTTCCGGCATCTGCGACGGATCGGGCGGCTCGCCCTGCAGCGCGAAGTTCTCGGTCACCCGCGGCCCGCCAATGCGCGGCGCCGCCGAGAGCAGCGCCTGGGTATAGGGATGCCGCGGCCGGGCAAAAATCTCGGCGACCGGGCCGATCTCGACGACGCGGCCGAGATACATCACGGCGACCCGGTGGCACATCGAGCGCACCACGGCCAGGTCATGGCTGATGAACAGATAGGTCAGGCCGAAGGCCTGGCGCAGCTCGCGGAACAGCGCCAGCACCGCCGCCTGCACCGAGACGTCGAGGCCCGAGGTCGGCTCGTCCAGGATCACCAGCTTCGGCCCCAGCACCAGGATCCGCGCCAGGCCGACACGGCGCTGCTGCCCGCCGCTGATCTCGTGCGGATAGAGGTCGAGATGCGCGGCCGGCAGGCCCACGGCGGCGACGATCTCCTGGATGCGGGCTTCCCGCTCGGCGCGGCGCAGCTTCGTGTGGATCACCAGCGGCTCGTGCAGCGAGCGGCGCAGCGTCCAGCTCGGGTCCAGCGAGGCGCCGGGGTCCTGGTAGACATACTGCAGCTGAGCCCGCAGCCCGTCCGGCCGGCGGACGCCGCCGCCGGCCACCTGGGCGCCGTCGAAGAGCACCGCGCCGTCGCTCGGCGCATGGATGCCCATGATGGTCTTGCCCAGCGTCGACTTGCCGCAGCCGCTCTCGCCGACGATGCCCAGCACCTCGCCCGGGGCCACCGCCAGGTCGACGCCGTCCAGCGCCCGCAGCGTGCCGACGCGGCGGTTGAACAGCCCGCGCACCGGGAAATGCCGCTTCAGGCCCTGCAGCTCCAGCAGCGGACGGTCAGGCATCGAGGCGGGCCTCCTGCGCGGCAAGGACAGGGTGGTGGCAGGCGGCCAGGTGGTCGGCCTCGCCGCGCAGCACCGGGCGCTCGGCCTGGCACCGCGCATCGGCGCGCGGGCAACGCGGGTGGAAGCGGCAGCCGAGCGGCGGTGACAACGGGCTCGGCACGCTGCCGGGGATGCCGACCGGGTCGCGCCCTTCCTCCGGCAGGCTGCGCAGCAGCAGCCGCGTATAGGGGTGATGCGGGGCGGTGAAGAAGCTGTCGCGCGGCGCGATCTCGGCGGTCTGGCCGGCATACATGACGGTGACGCGGTCGCAGATTTCCCAGGCGGCGCCGAGGTCATGCGTGGTGAACAGCACGGCGACGCCGCGCTGCACCGCGAGCCGCCGCAGCACGCCGAGGATTTGCGCCTGCACGGTGACGTCGAGCGCCGTGGTCGGCTCGTCGGCGATGATCAGCCGCGGCTCCGGCAGCAGCGCCATGGCGATCATCAGCCGCTGCCGCTGCCCGCCCGAGAGCTCATGCGGGTATTTCTGCAGCAGCCGCGCGGGTTGCGGCAGCTGCACCGCCTCCAGCATGGCGATCACCGCCTCGCGGTCGGCGCGGCGGCGGCGCGGCGAATAGAACCAGGAGCCTTCGCGGCGGCGCGGCGACTTCCAGCGCATCAGGTCCATGATCTGGGTGCCGACGCGGAACAGCGGGTTGAAGCTGGCGAAAGGGTCCTGCGGCACGAAGGTGACGGTGCGGCCGCGCACCTTCCCGGCGGCCGCCCCGGCGCGCAGCATGTCGGCGCCGTCCAGCGTCACGCTGCCCTGCCCCACCACCGCCAGGCCGCGCGGCAGGGTGCCCAGGATGGCGCTGGCCAGCGTGCTCTTGCCGCAGCCGCTCTCGCCGACCAGGCTGACGATCTCGCCCGGGCGGACGGTGAGGTTGACGCAGTCCAGCACGCGGGCCAGCCCGCCCTCGGTGCGGAAGCCCAGCGCCAGGTTCTCGACGGTCAGGATGTCAGCCACGGCCGCCTCCGACGCTGCGCCGCGTGCGCGGGTCGAGGATGTCGCGCAGGCCGTCGCCGAACAGGTTGAAGCCGAGCACGGTCAGGAAGATCGCCAGGCCCGGCGCCATGGCGTACCACCAGGCCTCGGGCAGGTACTCCCGGCTTTCGGCGATCATGCGGCCCCATTCCGGCGTCGGCGGCGGCGCGCCGAGGCCGAGGAAGCCCAGCGTCGCCGCGGTCAGGATGGTGGCCCCCATGCCGATCGAGGTGCGCACGATGATCGGCGAGGCGATATTGGGCAGGATATGCAGCAGCATCACCCGCCAGGGCTTGGCGCCGAGGGCGATGGCGGATTCGACGAAGACCTCGTTCCGCATCGAGCGGGTCTGCGCATAGACCAGCCGCGCCCAGAACGGCCAATAGGTGATGGACAGCGCCAGGATGACATTCTCGATCGACGGGCCCAGCGTCTGCGCGATGGCGATGGCCAGCACGATCTGCGGCACGGCGAGGAAGATCTCGGCCACCCGCATCAGCAGCTCGCTGAACCAGGTGTCCCAGTAGCCGGCGACCAGCCCGATCGGCACGCCGATCAGCACGGCGGAGCCCACCGCGATGAAGGACAGGGTCAGGGTGATGCGGGCGCCGAACAGCATGCGGCTGAACACGTCGCTGCCCATGCGGTCGGTGCCGAACAGCCGTTCCGGCCCCGGCGGCAGCAGCCGGTTCGGCGTGTGGAACTGCCAGACATCGTCGGGGTACGGGGCCAGGATCGGCGCGAAGATCGCGACCAGCATCAGCCCCAGGATCAGCAGCCCGCCAAGGAAGGCGGCGCGGTCGCGGGCCAGGCGGCGCAGCATCAGCGCGCCCCCCGCGGATCGATCGCCGCCTGCAGCAGGTCCACCAGCAGGTTGATCAGCACGAAGATCGCGCCGGTCCACAGCGTGAAGCCCATCACCGCGTTGTAGTCGGATTGCAGGATGGAGCGCACCGCATAGGCGCCGATGCCGGGCCAGTCGAAGACCGTCTCCACCACCACGGCGCCGGCCAGCAGGATGCCGAAGATCAGGCCGAGCTGCGTCACCGTGGCGCTGATCGCCTGGCGCAACACGTATTTCCAGACGATCAGCCGGCGCGGATAGCCCATCGCCGTCTGGTAGGCGACCGAGGCCGAGCCGATGGCGCCGAGCACGCCGTTGCGGGTGAAGCGCACCACCGTCGCCGCCGCCGGCAGCGCCAGGGTGATGGCCGGCAGCACGATATGCGACAGCGCCGAGCCGATGATCTCGCCATCGCCCTCGATCAGCGCGTCGATGATGACCAGGCCGGTGACCTCCTCCGGCGGGAAGCCCTCGATGCGCCCCGAAAGCGGCAGCCAGCCGAGCTTCATCGAGAACAGGAACTGGAACTGCATCGCCAGCCAGAAGGAGGCGACGGCGAGGCCGGAGACGGTGACGATGCGCAAGCTGTGGTCGATCCAGGAATTGCGGTGCAGCCCGCAGACCACGCCGAGCGGGATGCCGATGCCGGCGGCCAGCAGGATGGCGACGATGGTCAGCTCCAGCGTCGCCGGCAGCCGCGCCGCCAGGTCGTCGACGATCGGCTGCTGGGTGAACAGGCTGGTGCCGAAATCGCCGCGCGCCACGTCGCCGACATAGCGCAGGAACTGCACCGGCAGCGGCCGGTCGAAGCCCAGCTGCTGGCGCACCGCCTCGACCTGCGCCGGCGAGGCGTTGTCGCCGGCGGCGAGCCTGGCGGGGTCGATCGGCACCACCCGCGACAGCAGGAAGACGATCAGCAGCAGGCCGAGCAGGGTCGGCACCAGCCAGGCCAGCCGGTTGAGGATGATGTTCAGCCAGACCATGCCGACCCCGCGCCCGGGCTGCCCCGCGGCCTCATGCCTTGCCTTGCGCCCAGCGCAGGTCCTGGCCGTTGCTCACCGGCGAGAAGCGGATGCCTTCGACATCGGCGGCATAGGGGCCGTACCACTTGGTGTTGTAGATGAAGATGCCGATCGCACGGTCGTTGACGATCTGCGTCA
This sequence comes from Roseomonas sp. 18066, assembly GCF_902706185.1. Taxonomy (GTDB): domain Bacteria; phylum Pseudomonadota; class Alphaproteobacteria; order Acetobacterales; family Acetobacteraceae; genus Pseudoroseomonas. The sequence goes on from NZ_CACSJM010000038.1 coordinate 13,084, forward strand.
CCGCCGCATAGAGCTTCTGCCGTTCCGCCTGGTCGCTGCTGAGCAGCGCCTTGTCGAGCAGGGCGTCGACCTCGGGGTCCGAGTAGTAGCTGAAGCTGCGGGTGCCGCGGTAGCGCGAGCCGACCAGCTCGCCGACCCAGTTGTTGGGGTCGACGTAGTAGGTGCTCTTCCACAGCGGCACCAGATCGGCCTGGGTGTCGGCGGTGCGCATGCGGCTGGAGACCACCGACCAGGGCGAGACCTCGACCCGCGCCTCGACGCCGATCTGGCGCAGCGTGTTCTGGAACAGCACCGCCGCCTGCTCGGATTCCGAGAAGCCGGCCAGGGCGTTGATGGTGATCGGCCGCAGCGGGCCCTTGACCTGCTTCAGCTCCTCCCGCGCCTTGTCGAGGTCGAAGCTGTAGCCGGCCAGCCCCTCCGGCGAGCCCCAGAGCGGGTTCGGATTGGGCCCCGGATTGCGCGCGACCGAGCCGCGCATGATGTCGCGGATGAAGCCCTCATAGTCGAAGGCATAGGCCAGCGCGCGGCGGAAATGCACGTCGTCCAGCGGCGCCCGCGTGGTGTTCAGCGCGAACTGGAAGACGCGCAGCGATTCATGCTCGATGATCTGCACGTTGGGCGCGCCGCGCAGCCGCTGGATCTGGTCATAGGGCAGGTAGCCGTCGACGCCCTGGTAGTCGCCGCGCTGCAGGCCCAGCACGCGGGTGTTGGTCTCCAGCACCGTGCGGAACTCGACCTCCTCGAAGGCGCGCTCGCCCCAGCCGGCGAAATGCTCGCGGAAGCGGCGCGCGCTCCAGCCCACCGCCGGGTCGTAACGGCGCAGCGCGTAGGAGCCGCTGCCGGCCTCGTTGCGCGCCAGCCAGGGCTCGGCCCAGTCGTCGCCCTTGGCGTTCTTCTTCACCAGCTCGCTGTTGACGACCAGGATGTCGGGCACGGTGCCGAGGAAGATGGCCGAGGGCTGGGTCAGGTTGAACTGCACCGTGCGGGCGTCGACCGCCTTGGTGCTGCCCGGCTTGATCACGTCGAGATAGAGGCTGGCCGGCCCCTTCTTCAGCGCCAGGATGCGCTCCAGCGAAAACACCACATCCTCGGCGGTGACCGGCTTGCCGTCGTGGAACTTGGCGCCCTGGCGCAGGGTGAAGGTATAGACCTTGCCGTCCTCGGAGACGGTGTGGCTCTCGGCCAGCCAGGGGATCATCTTCGGCGGGTTGTCGACCCAGCGATACAGCCCGTCATAGAGGTTGAAGCGGGTCGCCGCGCGCGCCGTGTCGAAGACGGTGTGCGGGTCCATGTTGTCGTAGGGGCTGTTGTTCGCATAGACGAACTTGGCCGGGGCGGCGCGGGCCGGGGCAGCGCCCGCCAGCAGCGTTCCGCTCGCCGCCAGCGCGGTCTTCAAGGCAGTCCTACGCGTCGTCGCCATGGCTTCTGCTCCTTGATTGGCGCGGTGGGGTGGGCGTCGTGCGGGCCTCAGGGACTGCCCGAGACGGAGATGGTCTGGCCGGTGATCATCCCGGCGAAGTCGGAGGCCAGGAAGATCGCCGCATGCGCCAGGTCGTCCGGCGTGCCGAGGCGGCGCATCGCCACCCCCTCGACCAGCCGCGCCTGGCGATCCTCGCTGTAGGAGCCCCATTGCCGCTCGTAATCCGGGCTGGTGCGCTGGAAGCCCGGCGCCAGGCCGTTGACGGTGATGCCGAAGGGGCCGAGCTCCTGCGCCAGCTGCCGGGTCAGCCCGATCTCCCCCGCCTTGCCGGCGGCATAGGCCTGGATGCCGGTCAGCGAGGTGCGCAGCCCGGCGCCGCTGACGATGAAGATGATCCGTCCGGATTTCTGCGCCTTCATCCCCGGCACCACGGCCTGGGCGGCCAGGAAGGCGCCGGTCAGGTTGATGTCGACGATGCCGCGCCAATCGGCTTCCTCGACCTCCTCCACCGGCCTGGCCGACTGGCCGAGCACGCCGCCCGCCACATAGACCAGCGCGGCCGGCGCCTGGCCGGCGGCGGCGGTGGCGCCCGCGACCCAGCGGCGCACCTCGGCGCGGTCGACCAGGTCGACCTGGCTGGCCTCGACGGGCAGGTCGGCCATCTCGGCCAGCAGCCGGTCGGCGGCGAAGACCCGGGCGCCCGCCTGGGCGAAGCCCAGCGCGATGCCGCGGCCGATGCCGCGCGCGGCGCCGGCGACCAGCACGGGGCGGCCGGCGAAATCGATCTTCATGCGGCGTCCCTCCGCGTCACCGGGCCGATCTGCGGATGCCGCGCGGCGGCGGCGGCGAAGCCGCGCTCGATGGCGGCGACCGGATCGGCCTGCGCCTGCGCATCCGCCGCCATCTCGGCGAAGACCTCGTGCTTCATGAAGAAGCGCCATTCCACCGGCAGCGCGAACAACAGTTCCGCCAGCCGGTCCCAGGCCGCCTCCGACCAGATCTTCTCGAATTCCTGGCGGGCGGCGTCGAACAGGATGGCCTGGGGTTCCGGGCGCGGCGTCGCGCGCAGCGCCCCGGTCGCGGCCGCGTCCAGCGCGCCCGCGGCGATGACGACGCCATAGGCGCGGGCGCCGGCCTCGGTCACCTTGCCCTCGGCCACGTCCTGCAGCACGGCCGCCAGCGGCCGGGTGAAAGGATCGCCCCAGCCGCCGGCGCCGGAGGCGGAAATGCTCAGCACGTCGCCCGGGGCGCAGCGCACCACATCGGTGTTGCCCAGCGCCTCGGCGCGCGGCGTGCCGGGGTTGCGGGTGAAGCCGCAGGTGGCCCCCGGCGCGCCGCCCTGCGCGCCCCAGGAGGAGAAGCGCACGCGGTCGCGGTTGCGCGCGGTGACCACGCTGTTCGGCGTCGCCAGGCGGAAGGTCATCTGCGTGCCCAGCCCGCCGCGGTGATGGCCGGCGCCGCCGCTATCCGGCATCAGCCCGTAGGACAGCACGCGGATCGGCACCTCGGCCTCGGTGATCTCGACCGGGGTGTTCTTCAGGAAGGAGTTGGAGCCGTCGAGCCCGTCGCCTTCCGCCGCGCCGCCGCCGCCGCCGGTGATCGGGTTGATCGAGGCCATGGCCAGCCGCCCGGTCCGCGCATCGGTGGTGCGCACGTTCAGGATGCCGCCGCCGCCGGCGGGCCCGGCCGGCAGCCGGTCCGGCAGCGCGCGGGAAAAGGCGCCGATCACCATGCCCTGGATGCGCACGCAGGTCAGGCTGCGCATGCCGGTGGCCGCCGGGTGCTGCGGATTGACCACCGAGCCCTCGGGCAGGATGCAGCGCACCGGCCGCGCCAGCCCGCCATTCAGCGCGACCGTGGGATCGAGCGAATAGACCACGTAGTTGTAGCCGACCAGCGGCAGGATATGCCGCGGCAGCCCGCCGGTCGGCATGTTCAGCGCCGATTGCAGCTGCGGGTCGGAGCCGGTGAAGTCGAAGACCGCCTCGTCGCCGGCGATGCGGATGGTCAGCTTCAGCCGGCAGGGCACGCCGCCCGGGCTGTCCTCGTCGATATAGTCGGTGAAGCCATAGTCGCCATCGGGGATCGAGGCGAAGAGGCGGCGCGCCTGGCGCTCGGCCAGGTCCAGCACGCCATGCATGCCGGCGATCACCGTCGCGGTGCCGAAGCGGGCCACGGCCTCGAGGATCTTGCGCTCGGCGGTCTTCAGCGAGGCGATCTGCGCCTTCAGGTCGCCCCAGTTCTGCTCCGGCATGCGGACGTTGCGCAGCATCACCTTCAGCAGCGTCTCGTCCATCACCCCGGCCGAGACCAGCTTGCTGGGCGGGATGCGGATGCCTTCCTGGTGCACCTCGGTCAGCGCCCGCGACAGCGAGGCCGGCACGGCGCCACCCATGTCGGTGTTGTGGATATGGCCGACGGCGAAGCAGACCAGCGTCTCGCCGGCGAAGATCGGCATCCACAGATGCATGTCCGGCGCATGGGTGCAGACGAAGCCGGAATAGGGATCGTTGGTGATGCAGATGTCGCCGGGCCGGTACTCGTCGAAGGCGCCGATGGCCCCGGCATAGTCGAGGCCGATGAACCAGGTGGCGCCGAGGTCCTTCGGGCTGGCGAAGGTCTGGCCATCCGGCGTGGTCAGGCCCGAGGTGAAGTCCTCGGTCTCCTTGACGAAGGCGGAATGGGCGGTGCGCAGCAGGGTATAGGCCATGCTCTCGGCCGCGGCCTCGAAATGGCTCTTCAGGATCTGCAGCGTGACGGGGTCGAGCACCGTCTTCTGGTGGCTGTCCATCACCCCTCCCCCCGCCGCAGGATCAGATTGCCATAGGCGTCGACGCTGCCGGCGAAGCCCGGCGGCACCCAGCTGGTGGTGTCGTCCTGCACGACCACCGCGGGCCCGGCGAAGCGCGCGCCGGGCGGCAGGGCGTCGCGGCGGAACAGCGACGCCTGCAGCAGCCCGCCGCCATGCGTCACCGCCACCAGGGCTTCCGGCGCCGGCTGGCTGTCGACCAGCCCGGCCGCGGGCAGCGCGGGCTTCGGCGTGACGCCGGCGATGACGACGCGCAGCGCGACCAGATGCACATCGGCCTTGGCATCGGCATGGCCGTAGATCTCGGCATGGCGGGCGTGGAAGGCTTCGGCCATCCGCGCATGCGCGCCGCCGGCGATCCATTCGGGCTCCAGCGGCACCTCGATCTCATAGGACTGGCCGCGATAGCGCATGTCGGCGGTCACCGTGACCAGCGCCTCGCCGCGATGGCCCTGGCTGTCCCGCAGCCAGGCACGCGCCTCGGTCAGCAGCCCGTCATAGGCCTCGGCCAGGGCCGGCATCGCGGCGGCCGCGACATCGAGGAAGACAACACGGAGAAAATCGGAGCGCAGGTCGGCCAGCAGCCCGCCCAGCGCCGCCAGCACGCCCGGCGTACGCGGCACGATGACGGCGGCCATGCCGAGCTCCTCCGCCAGCAGGCAGCCCAGCATCGGCCCGGCGCCGCCGAAGGCCAGCAGGGCATAGCCGCTGGGCTCCTCGCCGACCTGGGAGAACAGCCGGCTGACTTCACGATACATGTTGGCGACGGCCAGCGCGATCACCGCCTCGGCCGCCGCGGCGCCGTCGCGGCCCAGCGCCTCGCCGATGCCCTCCAGCGCCGCCACGGCCGCGTCGCGATGGATGCGCACGGCGCCATAGCCGAGCTCGCCGGCGCCGAGCACGCCCTTCACCGCGAAGGCGTCGGTGATGGTGGCCTGGACGCCGCCGCGGCCATAGCAGGCCGGGCCCGGCACCGAGCCGGCGCTGTCCGGCCCGACGCGCAGCACGCCCAAGGCGTCGACCCCGGCGATCGAGCCGCCGCCGGCGCCGATCGAGGAGACCGAGACCGTGGGCAGATAGACCGGATACTGGCCGACCAGCTCGCCGGCGCGGAAATCCGGCATGCCGTCGCGCAGCAGGGCGACATCGGCGCTGGTGCCGCCGACATCGAGGCTCATCACCCGCGGGAAGCCGGCCTGGCGGGCGACGAAGCCGGCGCCGATGGCGCCCGCCGCGGTGCCGGACAGCAGCATCTCGATGCCGCGGGTCTTGCCGGCGGCCGCCGTCATCACGCCGCCATTCGACTTGGTGATCATCGGCGCCACCGGGACGCCGCGGGCGGCCAGCGCCTGCTCCAGCCGGGTGATGTAATGCGCGACGCGCGGCTGCACGGCGCCATGGATGCAGGCGGTGATGCTGCGCTCGTATTCGCGCACGATCGGCCAGACCTCGGCCGAGCAGAACACCGGCAGGTCGGGGCGCAGCCCGTTCAGGAAGGCCCTCGCCTGCCGCTCATGCGCCGGATTGGCATAGGCATGCAGGAAGGCGATGACGATGGCCTCCGCCCCGCGCGCCTCGGCGATGGCCAGCGCGTCGCGCAGGCTGTCCTCGTCCGGCGCGGTGTCGGTGCTGCCATCGGGGTTCATCCGCTCGCGCACGCCGATGACGCGGTCGCGCGGCACCAGCGGCGCCGGGCGGCGCGAGAACAGGTGGTAGGGGTCGGGGATCTTCAGCCGCGCCAGCTCCAGCACGTCGCGGAAGCCCTCGGTCACCAGCAGCGCCAGCTTCGCGCCCTTGCCCTGGATGATGGCGTTGACGCCGACGGTGGAGCCATGGGTGAAATAGCTGACCTCGGTGGGCGCCATGCCGAAGCGGCGCTCGATTTCCTGCAGCCCGTGCAGCACCTCCTCCCCCGGCGCGTCGGGGCGCGACAGCACCTTCAGCGTCGCCAGCGCCTGGCTGGCCTCGTCGAAGACGCAGAAGTCGGTGAAGGTGCCGCCGATATCGACGCCGATGCGATAGCCCACCTGTCAGCTCCCTGCGGCGACGGCGAGCGGGGCGCGCGCGGCGCCGCCCAGCCGCGCGGTGATGGCGGCGGCCGCCTCGACCACGGCGCCGGCATAGGCGGCGCGCTCGCGGTGGAAGCGGTCGGTCAGGCTGGCCAGGTTCAGCGCGGCGACGGCCCGGCCGGTGCGGTCGAAGACGGCGGCCGCGACCCCGGCGCCGCCCTCGGCATATTCGCTCTCGATCTCGGCGAAGCCCTGGGCGCGGGCGGCGGCGATGAGGGCGCGGATGCGGCGCGGATCGGTCTCGGTCGCCGGGGTCAGCGCGGCCAGCGGCGGCGCCAGGCAGCGGTCGACCACGGCCTCCGGCGCATGCGCCAGCAGGACGCGGCCCATCGCCGTGCAATAGGCCGGGCAATCGGCCGATCCCGGCTCGTAGCGGATCTCGCGCGGGCTCGGCACCTGCACCAGCAGCCGCACCGACAGGCTGTTCAGCAGCACGCCGAGATTGACCGTCTCCTGCGTGCGCGCCACCAGCGCCGCGATCACCGGCCGGGCCACGGCCGCGACCTGGCGCGACAGGCCGCCCAGCCAGTCGCCCTCCTCCTGGCCGAAGGGATGCGCCAGGGCGTAGCGGTCCTCGGCGTCGCGCGCGACATAGCCGCGCATCGCCAGGGTGCGCAGCAAAGCCAGCGCGCTGCTCTTCGGGATGCCCAGCTCCTGCGTCACCTCGAACAAGGCCAGCGGGCGGCGGGCGCAGCCGAAGAATTCCAGCAGGTCGAGCACGCGCTCGGCCGACTTCACACCCTCATGGGGCTTGCTGCCGTTCACGGACATGCACGACGTTTCCATGTCTGAATGACGACATGGGCGTGACAGGGGTGTCAAGCGCGAAATATTCCGGCCCGGGAAGAACGCTGGGCCGGCCGGCCGGCGGGCCGGGATGGCGGCTTCCGCTGGCCCGGGGCCGCCGGATCGGCTACAGCCGACAGGCTTTCCAGGAGCCCTGCCATGGCCGAAATGGTCCACCCGCAAGACGATCCCTTCTATGGGGAGCTGCGGGCCTTCGCCAATCGCGACGGCTTCGTCGTCATCGAGATGAAAGAAGAGTCCGAGGCGCCCTTCCTCGTGCTCAGCGCGCTCGAGGCGGCGCGGCTGATGGCGGCGATGCGCGCTGCCATCGCCGCCATCGATTCCGACGTGCAGAAGGCGATGCCGCCGGAAGACTGATCAGGCTTCGCCCCGCCGCCGGATCAAGGCGGCGGGGCGGCGGCTCAGCCGGGGCTGGCGGCCAGGGCGCAGATCCGCTGCGCCACGCGGAAGGAATCCGCGAAGGCGCCGACCGGCAGGAACTCGAAGCGCGAGTGGAAGTTCAGCGCGCCGGTGAAGAAGTTCGGCGTCGGGATGCCGCGCGCCGACAGCGCCGAGCCATCGGTGCCGCCGCGCATCGGGATGACCTTCGGCGCGATGCCGAGCTCCTCCAGCGCCTGCAGGATCAGCTGCACCGGCCGCCGGTCATTGCCGAGCGATTCGGCGATGTTGCGGTAGCTTTCCTCGATGCGGCAGTCGATGCGGGCGCGCGGGAAGCGCTCGCGGATCTCGGCCACCGCCTGCTCGACGAAGGCCTTGCGCTGGTCGAAGCGCAGGCCGTCGAAGTCGCGGATCGACATGGCCAGCCGCACCGTGCCCTGGTCGCCGCTGATGCCGTTGAACCACCAATAGCCCTCGCGGCCCTCGGTCTGCTCCGGCGTCTGCAGCGGGTCGAACAGCTCCATCAGCGACTTCGCCACCAGGATCGGATTGACCAGCACGCCCTTGGCCGACATCGGATGCGCGGTGACGCCGGTGATCTCGATGGCGACGCTGGCGGCGCTGAAGGTCTCGTAGACGACCTCGCCCCGCTCACAGCAGTCGATGGTATAGGCGAAATCGGCCGGAAAGCGGTCGAGCTGCAGGATCTTGGCGCCGCGCAGCCCGATCTCCTCGTCGGGCACGAAGGCGATGGCGATGTCGCCATGCGGCGGCCGTTCCCGCACCAGCGTCGCCAGCAGCGTCATCACCACCGCGACGGCGGCCTTGTTGTCGGCGCCGAGCACGCTGGTGCCGTCGCCGAAGATGATCTCCTGCCCCGCATAGGGCAGGATTTCCGGATGCTCGGCGACGCGCAGCCAGATGTCCTTCGCGGCATTGAGCAGCAGGTCCTGGCCGTCGAAGCGCAGCCGCTGCGGGTGGATCTCCGGCGACAAGCCGACATCCACCGTGTCCAGATGCGTGACGAAGCCGATGCAGGGCGCGCCGGGCACCGTGCCGCGCAGCATCGCCGTCAGGTTGCTGTGCTCGTCGAGATGGATGTCCGCCAGCCCCAGCGCCTGCAGCTCGGCCTGCAGCAGCGCGGCGAGCTGGCGCTGGCCCGGGGTGCTGGGCACCACCTTGGCGCGGGCGTCGCTCTGGCTGGTCACCGCCAGGTAGCGCGTGAAGCGCCCGATCAACTCTTCTTCCAGTGCCGTGGCCATCCGCAGCCTCCCCCTTCTTGGCAGCCGCCAGGATAGAGCCGGGCGCCGCGCCGCGCGAGATGGGGCCAGAATCCCCAAGGTTCGGATTGCGAACTATTGTTGCGATCTCTAGACCTTGCTCGGAACCCCCGAGGGAAGGAACGCGACCCATGCCCAGCGACACCCCCAGGCCGCGCCATGCCGTGGTCACCGGCGCCAGCTCCGGCATCGGCGAGGCCATCGCCCGCCGCCTGCTGGCCGAGGGCTGGCAGGTCACCGGCCTCAGCCGCGGCGCGCCGGCGATCACGGACCAGAACTTCGCCCATCGCCCGGCCGACCTGGCCGATCCCGCCAGCCTGGCGGCAGCGATCGACGGGCTGTCCGCCACGGCGCTGGTGCATGCCGCCGGCCTGATGGGCGCCCAGCCGCTCGGCACGCTGGACCATGCCCGCGGCGCCATGATGTGGCAGGTGCATGTCCAGGCCGCGGCCCTGCTCGCCGATCATCTTGTCCCCGGCATGGCCGATGGCGGCCGCATCGTGCTGCTGGGCAGCCGCACCGCCAACGGCGCCACCAATCGCAGCCACTATGCCGCCAGCAAGTCGGCGCTGACCGGGCTGTCGCGCTCCTGGGCGGCCGAGCTGGCGCCGCGCGGCATCACGGTGAACCTGGTCTCGCCGGCGGCCACCGACACGCCGATGCTGCGCGACCCGGCGCGGGCGCATTCGGTGCCGAAGCTGCCGCCGATCGGCCGGCTGATCCGCCCCGAGGAGGTGGCGGCCACCGTCGGCTTCCTGCTGTCGCCGGAGGCCGCGGCCATCACCGGCCAGAACATCGTGATCTGCGGCGGCAGCTCGCTGTGAGCCGTGCGGAAGCAATTGACAGCGGAGCGCCCCTGGCATGATGATCGGATTCAACGAACAAGTGTTCGGATACCGAACATGACAGAGGAAACGGTGACGCCCGCCACGGCAGAGGCGCCGGCCCCCAAGGGCGCCGGCAATCCGAAGAACGTCGTCCAGTCCGCGGCCAAGGTCTTCGCGGTGCTGAAGGCCTTCGGCCCCGACCTGCCCGAGCTGACCCTGGCCGAGATCGCGGCGCGGGCCGAGCTCGACCGCGGCACCGCCTTCCGCCTGGTGCACACGCTGGAAGACCTGGGCTACCTGCGCGCCGTCCCCGCCAGCCGCCGCTTCCGCCTGACGCTGAAATGCCTGGAGCTCGGCTTCTCGGCGCTGGCCGCGCGCGGGCTGCCGGACCATGCCCGGCCGTTGCTGCGCGAGCTGGTGCCGGAGCTGGGCGATGCCGCCTCGCTCGGCGCGCTGGAGGGCGGCGAGGTCATCTACCTGGCCCGCGTGCAGCATGGGCTGGAGCGGCATGGCGTGCAGCGCCCGGCCGGCGCCCGCGTCGGCGCCTATGCCACCGCCCTGGGCCACGCGATCCTGGGCTTCCTGCCCCGCGACCAGCAGGTCGCCCATTTGGAACAGCGCGCCCGCGTAAAACTGTCTGAAAGAACACTGACAGACATGGACGCGCTGCTAGCGCGGCTCGATGCGGTGCGGGCGCAGGGCTACGCCATTTCCGACGGCGAGAACGCCTATGGGCTGCGCACCGTCGCCGCCCCGATCCTCGACGCCGAGGGCCAGCCCTATGCCGGCATCAGCCTGACCATCGAGGCCAGCCGCGCGCCGCTGGAAAGCTTCGTCGCCGCCGGCCTGCCGCGGCTGCAGGCGGTGGTGGCCGAGCTGTCGGCGGCGACCCGCCTGTCGCTCGGCGCCATCGGACTGCGCCCCTAGCCCATGACCTTCCTTCCCGCGGAGCCCGCCATGACCGGCCTGACCACCCCCATCGAGATCGCCCGCCCCGCCATCATCGAATTCGGCAGCGGGCTGGTGGCGAAAGCCGGCCATTGGGCGCGCGCGCGGGGCTACAGCCGCATCCTGGTGGTGGCCGACGCCTTCAATGCCGGGCGCGTCGACCTGCTCGACCTGCCCGGCGCCGTCACCATCTTCGGCGAGGTGAAGCCCGAGCCCGACCTGCCGAACCTGGAAAAGGTCCTGGCAATCGCCGAGCAGGTGAAGCCCGATCTCGTCATCGGCTTCGGCGGCGGCAGCGCCATGGACCTGGCCAAGCTGGTCGCCGTGCTGCCCGGCAGCGGCCAGTCCTTCGCCGAGGTCGTCGGGCCCGAGAAGGTCAAGGGCCGCAGCGTCGCGCTGTTCCAGGTGCCGACCACCGCCGGCACCGGCAGCGAGGGCGGCACCCGGTCCCTGGTCACCGATCCGGCGACGCAGAACAAGGCGGCGGTGCAGAGCCGCCACATGCTGGCCGATATCGCCATCGTCGATCCCGACCTGACGCTGACCGTGCCGGCCGCCGTCACCGCGGCCACCGGGGTGGATGCCATGGCGCATTGCGTCGAGGCCTTCACCAGCAGGAAGGCGCATCCGCTGATCGACCTCTATGCGCTGGAGGGCATTCGTCTCGTCGGCCGCTTCCTGAAGCGCGCGGTGGCTGACGGCAACGACCGCGAAGCGCGTGCCGGCCTGGCGCTGGCCTCGATGTATGGCGGCTTCTGCCTGGGCCCGGTGAACACCACCGCCGGCCATGCGGTCGCCTATCCGCTGGGCACCCGCCACCACATCCCGCATGGCCTGGCCTGCGCCCTGGTCTTCCCGCACACCCTGGCCTTCAACGCGCCGGTGGTGCCGGAGAAGACTGCGCTGGTGCTCGAGGCGCTGGGCCTGCCGGCCTCCTCCGACGAGGCCACCGTGCGCGACGCCACCCACCGCTTGTGTGCCGATCTCGGCATTGAGATGCGGCTGTCGGCGCTGGGCGTGCCGCAGGGCGACCTCGAGACCATGGCGACCGAGGCGCATGCCATCCGCCGGCTGCTCGACAACAATCCGCGCGAGATGAGCCGGGAGCAGATCCTGGCCCTCTACGCCGCCGCCTTCTGAGAGAGGTCCAGGCCCATGATCAGCACCGACTCCTCCGGCAAGCTGGCGCTCGGCGAGACCGGTCACGTGCTGGCCGCGCCCGACGATGCCGCGCGCCGCGAATGCTACCTGCCGCCGGCGACGGTGCAGAGCCATGCCGCCAACCTGACGCCGCTGGCCGACGGCTCGCTCGGCCTGGTCTGGTTCGGCGGCACCCAGGAAGGCGTGCCGGATATTTCGGCCTACTTCTCGCGCCTCGAGGGCGACCGCTGGTCGGCGCCGGTGCGGCTGTCGGACGACCCGACCCGCTCGGAGCAGAACCCGCTGCTCTTCCCGGCGCCGAATGGCGAGCTCTGGCTGATCTGGACCGCGCAGATCTCCGGCAACCAGGACACCGCCATCGTCCGTCGCCGCGTCTCCATCGACCACGGCCGCAGCTGGGGCCCGATCGCGACGCTGTTCGGCGAGCGCCCGGGCGGCGGCACCTTCATGCGCCAGCCGGTCACCGTGCTGTCCAATGGCGACTGGCTGCTGCCGATCTGGATCTGCACCAGCACGCCGGGCCGCAAATGGGTCGGCGACGAGGATACCAGCGCGGTCATGATCTCCTCTGATCAAGGCCGGACCTGGAAGGAAGTCGCCGTGCCCGACAGCCTGGGCTGCGTGCACATGAACATCCTCGACCTGCAGGACGGCACGCTCGCCGCCTTCTACCGCAGCCGCTGGGCGGACAATGTCTATGTCTCCCGCTCCAGCGATCTCGGCCAGAGCTGGAGCGCGCCGGAGCCCACCGAGCTGCCGAACAATAATTCTTCCATTCAGGTGGCGCGGCTGCAGAACGGCCATCTGGCCATGGTCTTCAATGCCAGCAGCGCGGCGGATGCCACCGAGCGGCGCCTGTCGCTCTATGACGACATCGAGGATGACACCGACGACGGCAAGGTGGTCGGCGCCATCGACGCCAGCCGCCGCAGCACCTTCTGGGGCGTGCCGCGCGCGCCGATGACGCTGGCGATCTCCGAGGATGGCGGGCGGACCTGGCCGCATCGCCGCAACCTGGAGACCGGCGACGGCTACTGCATGACCAACAATTCGCGCGAGGGGCTGAACCGCGAATTCTCCTACCCCTCGATCACGCAGACGGCGGATGGCCGGCTGCACATCGCCTACACCGTCTATCGCCAGGCCATCAAATACGTCTCGGTGGCCGAGGCCTGGGTCAAGGAGACCGCCGCATGACCACAACTGCCCTGCGTGGCCCGAGCGGCGTCTTCAGCGCCGCCCTCACCCCGCTCGACGCGGATCTGAGCCCCGACCACGCGGCCTTCGCGGCGCATGCCAAGTGGCTGCTGGCCGAAGGCTGCGACGGCATTGCTCTTCTGGGCACCACCGGCGAGGCCAACTCCTTCTCCGTCGCCGAGCGGCAGGCGCTGCTGGAAGCGACCGTCGCCGCCGGCGTGGCGCCGGAAAAGCTGCTGCCCGGGACGGGCGTCGCCGCCTTCACCGAGACCGTCGCGCTGACGAAGCACGCGCTGTCCTGCGGCGTCACCACCGTCGTCATGCTGCCGCCCTTCTACTACAAGGGCGTCTCCGATGACGGCGTCTTCGCCGCCTATTCGGAAATCCTGCAGCGCATTGGCGACAGCCGGCTGCGCGTGGTGCTCTACCACATCCCACAGATGTCGGCCGTGCCGATCAGCCACGCGGTGATCGAGCGCCTGCTGGCCGCCTTCCCCGAGACCGTGGTCGGCATCAAGGATTCCTCCGGCGAGCTCGCCAATATGGAAGCCATGGTGGCAAAATTCCCGGGCTTCTCGGTGCTGGCGGGGGCCGATCCGCTGCTGCTGCCGCTGCGGCGCAAGGGCGGCGCCGGCTGCATCACCGCCACCTCCAACCTGGTCGCGCGCGACCTGGCCTTCGTCTATGCGCATGCCAACGACGCCGCCAAGGCGGCCGAGGTCGATGCCGCCCAGGCCCGCATCGTCGCCGCCCGCAACAAGGCGTCGAAATATCCGCAGATGGCGTCGCTGAAGGCGATGACCGCGCATCGCACCGGGGATGCCGGCTGGATGCGGCTGCGCCCGCCGCTGCTGCCGCTGACCGAGGCCCAGGCGAGCGAGCTCGCCCAGGCCTGAGCTTTCGCGGCGCCGGTCACCCCCCGGCGCCGCCTCTGAACGTCCAAGACTGAAAAACGGGAATCAAAGCCATGAAAAGGCGTTCTCTGCTGCTGGGCACCGGCGCGGCCGCGGCCTCCCTGCTCGCTTCGCCGGCCATCCAGGCCCAGGAATCCTGGCCGCGCGGCAAGCCGATCCGCGTCATCATCCCCTGGCCGCCCGGGGCGGCCAACGACACGCTCGGCCGGCTGCTGGCGCAGCGCCTGACGGAAAAGCTCGGCGCCACGGCGGTCGCCGAGAACCGCACCGGCGGCGCCGGGCTGATCGGCACCAATGCGGTGCTGACGGCGCCGAATGACGGCTACACGATCCTCGCCTCGGCCTTCAACACGGCGGTGATGCCGCTGGTGCTGAAGGGCGCCACCTTCGATCCGCAGAAGGATCTGGAGGTGATGGCGCGCACGGCGAAGGCGCCGCTGGTCATGGTCTCCTCCGGCACCCGCCCGCAGAAGACCCTGCCGGAAATCCTGGCAGCGGCGAAGGCCAAGCCGCGCGAATGGAACATCGCCATCTCCTCGCTGGGCTCGGCCGGGCACCTGGCGACCATCGAGTTCCTGCGCCGCACCGGGCTCGACCTCGACATGGTCACCTATCGCGGCACCCAGCCGGCGCTGACCGACCTGATGGGCGGCAGCGTGCAGCTGCTGATCGACCCCTGCTTCGCCCTGCTGCCGGCGCGCGGCGACGGCAAGATCAATGCGGTGGGCATCGCCACGGCGCAGCGCTCGGCGCTGGCCTCCGACGTGCCGACCATGGCCGAGGGCGGGCTGCCGGGCTACGAGTTCCAGTCCTGGTACGGCGTCTGGGGCCCGAAGGGCACGTCGGCCGAGATCTGCGGCCGGGTCAATGCGCTGATGCAGGAGACGATGCGCGAGCCGGTGATGGTCGAGCGCCTGACCCGCCAGGTGCTGGAGCCGGTGACCGAGAGCATCGACCAGACCAAGCAGTTCATCGCCACCGAGATCAACCGTGCCGGCGAGCTGCTGCGCAGCGTCAACTACCAGCCGGAGTAGCCGGCGGGCCGAGGCTGGAGGCGGCGCGCGGAAGCCTGTATGTCCCAGGCATGTCGACGCCCCGCCCCCAGCAGCGTTTTCTCCAAGGCCCGGCCGGCCAGATCCAGCTGACCATCACAGAGCCTGCGGGCGCACCCCGCGGCATCGTGCTGGTCAGCCATCCGCAGCCGCTGCTGGGCGGCTCGCCGCGCCATATCGTGCCGCACACCATCGCCCGCCGGCTGAGCGATGCCGGCTGGATCGCGGTGCGGCCGAGCTTTCGCGGCGTCGACGGCTCCGAGGGTAGCTATGCCGAGGGCATCGGCGAGGCCGAAGACGCTTTCCTGATCGCCGAGACGCTGCGGGCCGAGCATCCGGGGCTGCCCCTGGCGCTCGTCGGCTTCTCCTTCGGCGCCCATGTCTATGCCCGCCTCGCCTGCGCGCTGGAGGAAAAAAGCCCGGCCGCCGCGATCGTGCTGATGGGGCTGCCGGTCGGTCTGGTCCCCGGCGGCCGCGACTACGAGGCCCTGCCGATCCCGCGGCGAACCCTGCTGCTGCATGGCCAGGACGACACCATGGCGCCGCTCGCCTCGCTGCTCGACTGGGGCCGGGCGACGATGCACCCCGTGACCGTCTTCCCCGGCGCCGATCACTTCTTCAAGGGCTGCCTGGCCGCGGCGCTGGACCGGGTTGTCGCCCATCTGAACGCCACCAGCGATCACATCCCGGCATAGCCGGCAGCGCCAGATTGTAATTCCGCGACGGGCCGATCCGTGGCTCACTTCCCGCAAAGAAGCAGGGAGGGAAAGCCGGATGGTTTCCGAGAGCGTCGACACCGCGCCCGCCGCCTGGCAGCGCGACGTCTTCGATGTGCTGAAGGCCGCCGGCGTGCGCCACATCTGCTACGTCCCCGATGCCGGCCATGCCACCGCCATCCGCCTGGCCGAGGCCGACCCCGAGATCCAGGCCGTGGTGCTGACCACCGAGGAGGAGGGCATCGGCTATCTGGCCGGCGCCTGGCTGGGCGGCGAGCGCGGCGCGCTGCTGATGCAGTCCAGCGGCGTCGGCAATTGCATCAACACCCTGGCGCTGCAGCCCTGCATCCGCTTCCCGCTGCTGATGGTGGTGACGATGCGCGGCGACTGGGCCGAGTTCAACCATTGGCAGAACCCGATGGGCCAGGCGACGGAGCCGGTGCTGAAGCAGATGGGCGTCATGACCTGGCGCGCCGATGTACCAGCCGACGTTTCTCCCCTGTTGCGCGGCGCGGCGACCATGGCCTTCGCCGGCGAGGCGTCCTGCGCGCTGCTGCTCGGCCAGCGGCTGATCGGCGAGAAGGAGTGGGTGAAGTGACCGCCGGTGGAACCCTCGACCGGCGCGCCGTCGTCGCTGCCCTGGTGCGGGAGCGCGGCGATCTGCTGGTGGTCTCGGCGCTCGGCTCGCCCTCCTACGACCTGATGGCGGCCGGCGACCACGACCTGAATTTCTACCTGTGGGCGGCGATGGGCAGCGCGGCCATGGTCGGGCTCGGCCTGGCCCGGGCGCAGCCCGACCGGCCGGTGCTGGTGCTGACCGGCGATGGCGAGCAGCTGATGGGCCTCGGCGCGCTGGCCACCATCGCGCTGCGCCGCCCGGCCAATCTCTCCATCGTCGTGCTCGACAACGGCCATTACGGCGAGACCGGCATGCAGCCGAGCCATGCCGGCATGGGCGTCGAGCTGGCCCGCATCGCCGCGGCGCTGGATTTCCCGGGCGCGGAGACCATCGCCGAGCTGCAGGGCATCGAGCCGCTGCGCCGCCGCCTCCACGCCCGCGCCGGGCTGCATCTCGCCACCGTCAAGATCGAGCCGAAGAACTGGCCGCGCGTGCTGCCGCCGCGTGACGGCGTCCACGTCAAGAACCGCTTCCGCCAAGCCCTGGGACATTCGCCGACATGAGCACCACCGACGCCCCGAAGCGCCAGGCCGACGAGTTCCACAACCTCGATGACGGGATCGGCGGCATCGTCCGCGAGCTGGCCCCCGGCCTGACCACCCGCATCTTCGCCGGCGAGCAGGCCATGCTCTCCATCGTCAGCATCGCCCCCAACGCCGAGGGCACGCTGCATGCCCACCCCGAGGAGCAATGGGGCGTGCTGCTCGACGGCAGCGCGGTGCGCGTCCAGGGCGGCGAGGAGATCGCGGTGAAGAAAGGCGACTTCTGGCGCACCCCCGGCGGCGTGCCGCACACCATGCGGGCGGGGCCGGAGGGCGCGCGGGTGCTCGACATCTTCAGCCCGCCGCGGTCAGAATACCGCAAGCCGGGCTCCGGCTTCGGCACGGCATGACCATCATTGGCGCCGGTGATTGGGCAGCCGGCGCCAGGGGACGCATATAGGCGGTCGACCAAACCTATTCCGGCGGGGCGCTTGTCCCCGCCGTCAGGGATATCGACCGCCATGAAGAAGATCGGCTTTCTGTCCTTCGGCCATTGGACGCCCTCGCCGCATTCGGCGACGCGCTCGGCCGCCGACGTGCTGACCCAGTCCATCGACCTCGCCGTCGCGGCGGAGCAGCTCGGCGCGGACGGCGCCTATATCCGCGTGCACCACTATGCCCGCCAGCTGGCCTCGCCCTTCCCGCTGCTGGCGGCGATGGGCGCGCGCACCAAGAGCATCGAGCTCGGCACCGCGGTCATCGACATGCGCTACGAGAACCCCTTCTACATGGCCGAGGATGCCGGGGCGGCGGACCTGATCAGCGGCGGCCGGCTGCAGCTCGGCCTCAGCCGCGGCTCGCCGGAGCAGGTGATCGACGGCTGGCGCCATTTCGGCCATGAGCCGATCGCCGGCGAGAGCGATGCCGAGATGGGCCGCCGCCATGCCCAGGTCTTTCACCAGCTGCTGAAGGGCGAGGGCTTCGCGCAGCCGAACCCGCGGCCGATGTTCCCGAACCCGCCGGGGCTGCTGCGGCTGGAGCCGCATTCGGAGGGGCTGCGCGACCGCATCTGGTGGGGCGCCGGCTCGAACGCGACCGCGGTCTGGGCGGCGAAGCAGGGGATGAACCTGCAGAGCTCGACGCTGAAGGATGACGAGACCGGCGAGGCCTTCCACATCCAGCAGGCCAAGCAGATCCGCGCCTATCGCGAGGCCTGGAAGGAGGCCGGCCACGTCCGGGAGCCCCGCGTCTCGGTCAGCCGCAGCATCTTCCCGCTGCTCGACGACCGCGACCGCGAGTATTTCGGCCGCGGCGCCAAGGAGCAGGACCAGGTCGGCTTCATCGACGACCGCACCCGCGCCATCTTCGGCCGCGGCTACACGGGAGAGCCGGAAAAGCTGATCGAGCAGCTGCGCGGCGACGAGGGCATCGCCGAGGCCGACACCCTGCTGCTGACCATCCCCAACCAGCTGGGCGTCGACTATTGCGCCCATGTGATCGAGGGGGTGCTGAAGCACGTGGCGCCGGCGCTGGGCTGGCGCTGAGCATCGCTTGATCTCCGCCGCCCGGGCTGGCCACATTGCGCGGGCACGGTCCGGGGGGCGGGGCGATGGGGGCGGAGGCACGGGACAGCCAGGGCGTCGTGGCGCGGGTCGCCGAGATCCTGCGCGCCTTCGCCGAGGCCGGCGACAGCCTGTCGATCAAGGAGCTGTCGCAGCGCCTGGAACTGCCGCCCAGCACGCTGCACCGGCTGCTGGACCAGCTGCTGGAGACCGGGCTGGTCGAGCGCGCCGCGCATCGCCGCTACCGCGTCGGCGGCGAGTTCAGCCGGCTCGGCGCCCTGGCCGCGCGCAAGGCGGGGATGCTGCGCCTGGCCGGGCCGATGCTGCAGGATGTGGCGCGGCAGACCACCGAGACCTGCATGCTGGGGCTGCTGCTGCCGCAAAGCCTCAGCATGATGTTCGTCGACAAGGCGGCGGCCGCCCTGCCGCTGCCCTATCCGATCCGCATGCACCGCGCCCGCTCGCTGCTCTGGGGCGCGACCGGCCTGTGCCTGCTGGCCTGGCTGCGGCCCGAGACCGTCGAGCAGGTGCTGCGCCGCGCCGGGCCCTGCCCGCTGGACGGCCGCGCGCCGCCGCGGGGCGCGGCTTTGGCCGAGCGCCTGGCCCAGATCCGCGCCCGTGGCTATGCGCTGACCCGCGGCGAGCAGACCCGCGATGCGGTGGGCATGGCCGCGCCCGTCTTCGGCGCCGGCCAGCGCGTGGTCGGCGACCTTTGCATCACCCTGCCGCGCGCCCGCTTCGCCGCCGGCGACGAGGCGCGCTTCGCCGGGCTGCTGATGCAGCGCGCCGCCACGCTGTCGCGGCTGAACGGGCATGTCGCCCCGGCCTGAACCCGGATTCCGCTGGCCGGAATGCCCTGGCTTGAAGCGGCTGTTCCTCGGCGCCTAGCCTCGG
Source organism: Roseomonas sp. 18066 (assembly GCF_902706185.1). Classification (GTDB taxonomy): domain Bacteria; phylum Pseudomonadota; class Alphaproteobacteria; order Acetobacterales; family Acetobacteraceae; genus Pseudoroseomonas. The sequence goes on from NZ_CACSJM010000038.1 coordinate 32,279, forward strand.
TCCCTGTTCCAAAGTCCAGGAGAATGGCGATGAGCGCGGCGCAGAAGGCGGGCTACGACCTGCGGCAGCAACCCGGCCCCGGCTTCCACGACGCGGTGCCCGGCTTCCGCGAGGGCGCCGACACGCCGCGCGCCTATCTGGAACGGTGCCTGGCCACCATCGCCGCGCGCGAGCCGGAGGTGCAGGCCTGGGTGGTGATCAACGAGGAAGGCGCCCGCGCCGCGGCCGATGCCAGCACCGCGCGCTGGCAGGCCGGGCGGCCGCTGTCGCTGATCGACGGCATGCCGATCGGCATCAAGGACCTGATCGCGACGCAGGACATGCCGACCCAGATGGGCTGCGCCGCCTATAAGGGGAATTTCCCGAAGCACGACGCGGCGCTGGTGCAGGCGCTGCGCGCCGCCGGCGCCGTCATCCTGGGCAAGACGGTGACCACCGAGCTCGGCATGTCGGAACCCGGCCCCACCACCAACCCCTTCCATCCCGGCCATACCCCCGGCGGCTCTTCCTCCGGCTCGGCGGCGGCGGTGGGGGCGGGCATGGTGCCGGCGGCGATCGGCACCCAGGTCGGCGGCTCGATCATCCGCCCGGCCAGCTATTGCGGCAATATCGCGCTGAAGCCGACCCAGGGCGCGATCAACCGCGGCGAGCGCCAGACCCTGTCGCAGGCCACCGCCGGCGTGCATGCCAATGCGGCCGAGGACATGTGGCAGGTGGCGATCGAGATCGCCCGGCGGGTCGGCGGCGACCCCGGCATGCCCGGCCTGTTCGGCCCGGCGACACCCCCTGCCCCGTCCCGCCCGGCCCGGCTGATCGTGCTGCAGGCCGAGGGCTGGGCCATGCTGGACGAGGCCGCCCGCGACGCCTTCGAGGCCATCCTGGCGCAGCTGCGCGCCGCCGGCGTCGAGGTGCTGGAGCGTGGCGACCATCCCTGGATCGAGGCCTTCGAGCAGAGCATCGCCGGCGCCAAGGCGATGACCAACGAGATCTGCGCCTTCGAGAATCTCAGCAGCATCCGCAGCCTGCTGGCGCAGTCGCCCGACGGCGTCAGCGAGCGGCTGCGGCGCCGCCATGCGGTCGGCGAGGCCATGGACCTGGAGCGCTACCGCCTCGGCCTGCAGCAGCGCGAGACGGCGCGGCGGCACCTGGCGGCGCTGGCCCCGCTGGCCGATGCGCTGATCGCGCCCGCCTCGCCCGGCCCGGCCCCGGCCTGGGGCGGCGACATCCCCGGCCAGCCGCTGCACCCGCGCCCGACCGGCGACATCGCCTACAATGCCGCGACCTCGGCGCTGGGGGCGCCGGCGGTGAGCGTGCCGCTGACCAGCGTGCACGGCCTGCCGATGGGCATCCAGGTGATCGGCCAGCCGCATATGGACGCCCGCGCCACGGCCATCGCCCGCTGGCTGCTGGCGACGCTCGACCCCGTGGCGCGGTAGGCTTCAGGGCGCCAGGCGGATGCCCATGGCGACGGTGCGCTCGTCCATCCGCGGGTCATGCGCCAGGCCGCGGCGCAGGCCCCAGCTGTTGGTCAGCTGCAGCAGCTGGATATAGGGGGTGGTCGCGTCGTAATGCGCGACCGCCCGGCGCAGCAGCGCCTCCCGCGCCGCATCGTCCAGCGTGGCGGAGGCCTCGGCCGTCATGGCGTCCAGCGCCGGGTCGGACCAGCCCCACATATTGGCAGCCCCCGTCAGCCGCGACCGGTCGCCGGTGCCGGCGATGGAGACCAGGTAGTTGATCGCCTCGCCGGTCGAGCTGCCCCAGGCCGCCATCTGCACCAGGAATTCCTGCCGGGTCCGCCGCGGCACGAAGGCGGAATAGGGCAGCGCCTCCACCGTGGTGCGCACGCCGATCCGGGTCCACATCTGCGCCACCGCCTGGGTCAGCCGCGCATCATTGGGCCAACGGTCGTTCGGCGTGGTCAGGGTCAGGCGGAAGCCCTCCGGGTAGCCGGCCTCGGCCAGCAGCGCGCGGGCGCGGTCGGGATCAAAGGGGGTGGGCGTGACCGCCGGGTTGTGGCCGAAGGCGCCGGCCGGCAGCCATTGCGCGGTGGGCTGCGCCGCGCCCTCCATCACCCGGTCGACCAGGGCGTCGCGCTGGATCGCCAGCGACAGCGCCTGGCGCACCCTGAGATCACGGAACGGGTTCTGCGGCAGCGGCCGGCCGGCATGGTCGGTGGCCTGGGGCGAATTGCCGGCGATGCTGTGGACGGGGGCGATGAACATGGTGCGCAGGCTGGCGATCTCGCTGACCGTCACCTTCGGGTCGCGCTTCAGCCGGGCCAGGTCGCTGCTGGGGATCTGGTCGATCACGTCGACATCGCCGGCCAGCAGCGCCGCGGTGCGCGCGGTGTCATTGGCCAGGAAGCGGTATTCGACCCGGGCCCAGGGCTCGGCCCCGCCCCACCAGGCCTCGTTGCGCAGCAGCAGGGCGGCGGTGCCGGGGCGGTACTCGCCCAGGCGATAGGGGCCGGTGCCGATGGCGGCGCGGCCGCTGTTGTAGTCCTCTGTGCCCGCCCCGGTCCCGGCATGGCGCGAGACGATGCTGACCGAGCCCAGGTCGACCGGCAGCAGCGGATGCGGCTGGCGGGTGTGGATGCGCAAGGTATGGGGGTCGACCGCCTCGGCCTTGGCGACCATGCGCAGGAAGGCGCCGAAGCCGCCCGGGCTGTTCGGCACCAGCGGCGCGCGCTCGAAGCTGAACAGCACGTCGTCGGCGGTGAAGGGCCGCCCGTCATGCCAGGCGACGCCGCGGCGCAGGCAGAATTCCCAGACGGTGTCGGAGATCTGCGTCCAGCTTTCGGCCAACGCCGGCTGCGGCCGGGCCTGGGCGTCGCGCTCCACCAGCCGGTCGAACAGATGCATGGTCAGCGCGTTGTTCGGCCCGTTATTGTGGAAATGCGGGTCGAGCGAGGTGGCCGGCGCGCCGACGCCGATGCGCAGGGTCTGCGCCGCGGCGGGCGGCGCGGCGGCGGCCAGCAGCAGGCCAGCCGCGGCCAGCGCGGCCTGGCGCCGGCGCAGCCGGGTCGGTCGGGGGGTCGTCATGGCGAGGCCTCCTGCCGGGGGGCGGCCGGGACGGCGGCGCCCTGTCGTCCCGCAGGCTGCGGCGCCGCGGCGCCTCGGGGCAAGGCCGATATTCCGGCCTGCGGAACGACCGGCGCCTGGGAACAGCCATGCTCTGCCCCGACGGCATGACGGAGGAAGGCGGCGCCACCGCCTTCCTGCCCGGCTCGCATCTTCTGGCCGATGACGACGTCGCCGCCGCCAGGCCGCCGCGCGGCTGGCAGCCGCCGTTGAAAGACATCGTCACGCTGGCCTGCGCCCCCGGCGACCTGGTGCCGATCCATCCCAAGGTGCTGCATGGCGGCGAGGCAGATCACCGTCTTCACCGACCAGACCCCGCCGGTGCGGCAAGATGACTACCACCCGATCGCTGTCTGTGCCGCCTCCCACCACGCCGAACACGACCGCCACCAGCAGCTGGTGAAGCGGCTCAGCCTGACGGTGAGCTGACCTCCTTCGCGGGGACGGGCGCCGCCTCGGCCTTCCCCGCGAACCACGTATAGAAAAGCGGGATCAGGAAGACCGCCAGGAAGGTCGCGGCCAGCATGCCGCCGACCACCGCCGTGCCGATCGCCAGCCGGCTGCCGGAGCCCGGGCCGCTGCTCAGCGCCAGCGGCAGGCAGCCCAGGATGAAGGCCAGCGAGGTCATGACGATCGGCCGGAAGCGCAGCCGCGCCGCCGCCAGCGCCGCCTCGCCCGCCGATTTGCCGGCGCGCCGCTCCAGCACCGCGAACTCGACGATCAGGATGGCGTTCTTCGCCGCCAGCCCGACCAGGGTGATCAGCCCGACCTGGAAATAGATGTCGTTGGTCATGCCGCGCAGCCAGACGGCCAGCAGCGCGCCGAACAGCCCGAAGGGCACCGCCAGCAGCACCGCCACCGGCAGCGACCAGCGGCCGTATTGCGCGGCCAGGATCAGGAAGACCATGACGATGCCGAAGCCCAGCGCCAGCGCCCCGGCATTGCCGCCGGCCAGCTCCTGATAGGCCGCCCCGGTCCAGGCGATGCCGAAGCCCGCCGGCAGCACCGCGGCCGCCACCTGCTGCATCGCCCGCAGCGCCTGGCCGGAGGAATAGCCGGGCGCCGCGGCGCCGTTGATGGTCGCCGCCGGATAGGCGTTGAAGCGCTCGGCCATGTCGCTGCCGACGACACGGGTCAGCCGCAGCATGGCGCTGGCCGGCACCAGCTCGCCGCCCGCGGCGCGGACGAAGACGCGGTCGAGGTCCTCGGGCGCGCGGCGATACTCGGCGTCCGATTGCAGGTTGACCCGGTAGTTGCGCCCCATCAGCGAGAAGTCGTTGACGTAGAGGCTGCTGAAGGTGCTCTGCACCGTCTCGAACAGCGCCGCCAGCGTGACGCCGCGCGCCCGCGCCGCGTCGCGGTCGATGTCGAGCCGGTAGCGCGGCACGTTGCTCTGCAGCGTGGTGCTGAGGCCGGCGAGCTCCGGCCGCTGCCCGGCCGCCTGCAGCAGCGCCTGCAGCGCCTGGCCCATGGCCTCGGGCCCGGCGCCGCCGCGGTCCAGCAGCTTCATCTCGAAGCCGCCGACCGCGCCCATGCCGTCGATCGCCGGCGGGTTGAAGGCCATGGCGAAGGCGTCGCGCAGGCCGGACAGGGCGCCGAAGAACTGCCCGGCGAGCTGCCGCGCATCCTGGCCGGGATCGGGCCGCGCCGACCAGTCGGTCAGCTCGACGAAGGCCGCGCCCGCGCTGGTGCTGGCGGCGTTGGACAGCAGGTTGAAGCCGGCGAAGGCGGTCACCGAGCGGACATTCGGGTCGGCGCGCAGGATCGCCTCGATCTCGGCGCCCGAGGCCGCGGTGCGGTCGACCGCGGTCGCCGGCGGCATCGACCAGGCCACCAGCAGGATGCCCTGGTCCTCCTCCGGCACCAGCCCGCCGGGGACGCTGCGGAACAGGCCGAAGGTCAGGCCGCAGACCAGCAGGAAGCAGGCCAGCCCCAGCAGCGAGCGGCGCAGGAAGAAGCGCACCCCGGCGGCATAGCCGGCGGTGACGCGGTCGAAGCCGCGGTTGAACAGGCGGAAGGGCAGCAGCGGCCGGCCATGCCCCGGCTTCAGCATCACCGCGCAGAGCGCCGGCGTCAGGGTCAGCGCCACGACCCCCGACAGGATCACCGAGACCGAGATGGTGATGGCGAACTGCTTGTAGAGCTCGCCCGACAATCCGCCGAGGAAGCCCACGGGGATGAAGACCGCGCAGAGCACCAGCACGATGGCGATGACCGGCCCGGTCACCTCCTCCATCGCCTTGATGGCGGCGGCGCGCGGCGGCAGGCCTTCCTCGGCCATCAGCCGCTCGACATTCTCGACCACCACGATGGCGTCGTCGACGACGATGCCGATCGCCAGGATCAGGCCGAACAGCGTCAGCATGTTGATGCTGAAGCCCAGCGCATACATGCCGGCGAAGGTGCCGATGATCGAGACCGGGATGGCGATCAGCGGAATGACCGTGGCGCGCCAGCTCTGCAGGAACAGGAAGACCACGACGACGACCAGCGCCACCGCCTCGAGGAAGGTGGCGATGACCTGCTGGATGGAGACGCGGACGAAGGTCGTGGTGTCGTAGGGGATGGAGTATTCCATTCCCTGCGGCATGGCGGCGGCCAGCGCGTCCAGCCGCGCGGTGACGGCCGCCATGGTCTGCAGCGCATTCGCCCCCGGCTGCAGATAGATGCCGAAGGGCGCGCTGGCCCGGCCGTTCATGGTGCCGACGAAGTCGTATTGCTGGGCGCCGAGCTCCACCCGGGCGACCTCGCGCAGCCGCAGCGTCGAGCCGTCGGCGCGGGCCTGCAGGATGATCTCGCCGAAGGCGGCGGCATCGGGCAGGCGGCCCTCGGCGGTCATGGCATAGGTGTAGGCGCCGCCGGCGCCGGGCGCGGCGTTGATCTGGCCGGCGGCGAATTGCTGGTTCTGCTCGCGGATGGCGGCCGAGACGTCGGAGGCGGTCAGCCCGAACTGCGCCAGCTTCTCCGGCTGCAGCCAGACCCGCATGGCATATTCCTTCTGCCCGAACAGCGCGGCATTGCCGACGCCGCGGATCCGCTTGACCTCGTCGATGACGTTGCGCAGCGCATAGTTGCTGAGGAAGATCTCGTCGAAGCGGTCATCCGTCGCGGTCAGCGAGACCACGGCCAGGAAGGCGCTGGACTGCTTGCTGACGGTGACGCCGACGCGCTGCACCTCGGCCGGCAGGGTCGCCAGCACGCTCTGCACCCGGTTGCTGACATTGATCGTCGCCTGGTCGGGATCGGTGCCGATCTCGAAGCTGACGCTGAGCGACATGGCGCCATCGGTATTGACCGACTGCATGTAGATCAGCCCGTCGACGCCGTTGATGGCGCGTTCCAGCGGCGCCGCCACGGTCTGCGCCACGGTGGCGGCATCGGCGCCGGAATAGCTGGTGGCCACCTGCACCTGCGGCGGCACGATCTGCGGATATTGGGCGACCGGCAGGGCCGGCAGCGCCACCAGCCCGGCCAGCACGATCAGGATCGACAGCACGCCGGCCAGCACCGGGCGCTCGATGAAGAAGCGGGCGCTCACGGCCGGGCCTCCACCGCCTCGACGACCGCACCTTCGGTGACCCTGACCAGCCCCTCGGCGATGACGCGGTCGCCGGGCTGCAGCCCCTGCTCGACGATCCAGTCGCGCGCCAGCATGCGGCCCAGGCGCAGGGCGCGGCGCCCGGCCTTGCCGTCGGGGCCGACGACATAGGCGAAGGCGCCCTGCACATCCTGCTGCACCGCCGCCTGCGGGATGCGGAAGGCGGGCCGCGCCGGGCCTGCGACGCGCAGCCGGACGAATTGCCCGGGGATCAGCCGGCGGTCGGGATTGGCGAAGGTGGCGCGGGCGCGCACCGTGCCGGTGGCGGCATCGACCGTCGCCTCGGTGAAGCTGACGCGGCCCCGGGCGGCCACGGCGCCGTCCAGCACCACCTCCGCCGGCAGCTCCGCGCCGCCCAGCGCCGCCAGGTCCGCGGCGTTGAAGGCGAAGCCGACATGCACCGGATCGAGCTGGGTGATGCGGGTCAGCAGCGAATTGCCCTCGGCGGTGCCGATCAGGCTGCCCTCGGGCACCGCTTCCAGGCTGGTGACGCCGGCGATCGGCGCGGTGACGGTGGTGTAGCCGAGCTCCAGCCGGGCGCTGGCCAGGCGGGCGCGGGCGGCGGCCAGCTGCGCCTCGGCCTGGGCCAGGGCCGAGACGGCGTCGTCGCGGTCGCGCTGGGTGCCGACGCTGGCGCGGGCCAGCGCCGCGGTGCGGGCCTGGTCGCGGCGGGCGCGCTCCAGCCCGGCCTCGGCCTCCTGCAGCTGCGCCGCCGCCAGGTCGACCGCCGCCTGATAGGTCGCCGGGTCGATGCGGAACAGCACAGCGCCCGCCTGCACCGCCGCGCCCTCCGCATAGGCGCGCTGCAGCAGGATGCCGCCGACGCGGGCGCGCACCTCGGTCTGGCGGAAGGCGGTGACGCGGCCGCCATAGTCGAAGACCAGCGGCGTCGGCTGCGGCTGCACGGCGACGACGCCGACCCTGGGCGGCGGCGCGGCCTGGGGCGGCGCCGCCGTCTCGCCGCAGGCGGCGAGCAGCAGGAGGACAGGGAGAAAACGGCGGCGGGGCATGCTGGTCACCGGGGGTCTGGGGCGTCATGGTCCGGCGGCGCTTGCTGGCCTGTTGGCCGGATCTTATAAATCCATACGTATGTATTTGAACTAGGTCAAGGAGGCCGCATGGGTCGCCCGCCATCGATCGACCGCGACAGGGTGCTGGACATCGTCGAGGCCATCCTGCTGAAGGAAGGCACCGCCGCGCTGACCATCGACGCCGTGGCCCGCGCCGCCGGCATTTCCAAGGGCGGGGTGCAGTCGCGCTTCGGCACCAAGGGCGACCTGATCCGCATGATGGAGGCGCGCTGGTCGCGCGACTACGACGCCGAGGTCGCGGCGATCGCCGGCCCCTCGCCCAGCCCGCTTGAGGCGGTGCGGGCGCATATCGCCGTGTCGCTGGACCTGGACGAAGCCGGCCAGGCGCGCGCCGCCGGCATGCTGGCCGCGCTGATCGAGGCGCGCGACCACATCGCCAGCGCCAAAACCTGGTATCAGGAGCGCTTCGGCGGGCTGGACCGGCAGACGCCGGCGGGCCGCCGCGCCTGGCTGGTGCTGATGGCGACCGAGGGTGCCTTCATGCTGCGCGCCTTCGGCTTCACCGACCCGTCCGAGGCGGAAATGCGCGACCTGATCGCCGACCTGCATGCGCTGATGGAGGGGAAGATCTAGGGTCCCGCCTGCCGCGCCAGCATGCCGGTGACCATGCCGATGGCCAGGCTGCGCGCGGCATAGGACAGCGCCACCGCCTCGTCGCGCGGCAGCACCAGGAAGCGGCCCTCGCGGCAGGCGCGCAGATAGCGGCAATACTCCGGATGCACCCGCGCCAGGCGGCGATGCGCGGCGGCGGGCGGCTCCAGCCGGTCGTTGCGATAGGTGTCGATCAGGAAATCGGCGTCGAGCTCGGGCAGCAGCTCCGGGCTGACCACGGCCTGGCGCTGCGGCGGGATGGCCTCGATCAGCGCCGGGAAGCGGAAGCCGGCATCGCGCAGCACCGTGCCCAGCGCGCCATAGGTGTGGTCCAGCGCCAGCTTGCCGTCGCCGCGGGCGGAGATCACCGCGACGCTGAACCGCTCCGGCCGCCAGGCGCGGCGGAGCTCTGTCAGCTGCGCCTGGTAGCGGCGCTCGAGCCGGGCGGCCTCGGCCTCGCGGCCCACCAGCCGCGCCAGCAGGGCATAGGTTTCGGCCAGGCTGCGGCGGGTGTCGTCGATCACCACGGTGGGCGCGATGCGCTGCAGCTGCGCGACCGGGGTGGCGCCGGCGGCCGGCGTCAGGATCAGGTCGGGGCGGGCCAAGGCGACGGCCTCGGCATCGATCACGCCAATGCCGAGGAAGCCGATGCCGGCCTCGGCGAAATCGGTGCCGACCAGGGTCATGGCGCCGCGCAGGAAGGGTTTTCCCGCGCTGTCGAGCCGGCCGGTGCTGGCCACCGGCGTGACGCCGAGCTCCAGCAGCGGCAGCGCTAGGTCGCTGTCATGCAGGGTGACGACGCGCAGCGGCGCGGATGGCAGCGCCACGCGGCGCCCGGCATCGTCGACGAAATCCTGCGCCCGCGGCGCGGCGGCGACCATCAGGAAGCAGGCCAGGGCCAGGAGAAGTCGCATCGGTTCAGCCTCGTCGCGCCAGGAGGATCAGCAGGAAGGGCGCGCCGAGCGCCGCCAGCACCAGCCCGGCCGGCAGCTGCAGCGGCGCGACGGCGATGCGGCCCAGGCTGTCGGCGGCCAGCAGCAGCAGCCCGCCCACCAGCCCGCTGCCGGCCATGGAAGGGAAGGCGCCGTGCCCGAGCAGCCGGCGGGCGATATGCGGCGCCACCAGCCCGACGAAGCCCAGCGCGCCGATGGCGGCGACGGCGGCCGCCGTCAGCCCGACCGAGGCCGCCAGCTGCACCGCCTGCAGCCGCCGCAGCCGCAGCCCCAGCCCGGTCGCCGCCGCCGGCCCCAGCGCCGCGACCGCCGCCCCCGGGCCGGCCCAGGCC
>NZ_CACSJM010000039.1 GCF_902706185.1 Roseomonas sp. 18066
GGTCCGGGGGCGGAGCCCCCGGTCTTTACCCTTCAGCTTCGGCCTAAAAACTTCTCAAACGCGGCGAGGGTCGCATCCGACACGTGGTGCTCGATGCCTTCCGCGTCGATCTCGGCCACCTCGGGGGGCACGCCCAGGGCTTTCAGCACGTCGACCACCACCCGGTGGCGGGCGCGGACCTCGTTGGCCAAAGCGTGGCCGGCGGCGGTCAGGAAGACGCCGCGATAGGGCTTGGAATGGGCCAGGCCTTCGCGCTTCAGCCGGGCGATGGTCTTGATCGCCGTCGCATGCGACACGCCCAGGCGGCGGGCGATGTCGGTCGGGCGTGCTTCGCCGGTGCTGCTCAGCAGGTCGTCGATCAGCTCGACATAGTCCTGCATCAGCGCGCTGGCGCGGGCGGTGCGCGCGGAGGCATGCCGCGCGGCTTCCTGCGCTTCCGTCATCTCCGCCTCGTCCTGCTCCATGCCGCGCTCCCGGTCTCGTGCGCCGCCTCTAGCATCCGCCAAGCTACAGCGCAAAATGTAGGGTAAGCTACATTTTGTTATGCGATTCCTAATATACTGTTATCGGGACGGAAATTGCCCTCAGGCGGCGCGGCGGGCGCGGCGCTGCTGGCGCAGCACGTCCTCGATCCAGCTGTCCAGCCGCTCGGTCTCGGTCTCCGCCTCGACCAGGTCGGGATAGGCCTGGGGGAAGCGCAGCGCCAGCCAGCGCCAGGCGACCAGGCGCTTGTGCACCTTCTCGCAGCGCTGCAGCTCCTCGCCCGAGGCGCGGTCCGGCGGCGGCAGGCGCCCGGCCAGCGGCGGCCGCACGGCATGGCCGTTGCCATGGTCGACGGCCCAGCGCGCCAGGCGGGTGATGCCGTTGTCGCGCTCGTCGACCGGGCACATGGCATAGGTCCAGCGGTCCATCAGCGACAGGCCGGCGATGCCGTCGATCGCCGAGCCGATCGCCATCTGCTGCGTCATGTCGGCCAAGCGGTAGTTCGGGTCGTCCTTGCGCAGCACCGCGCGCTTGATGCGGGCCAGCACGCCGAACAGGCTGTCGGAGCCGATCTCGGCGGCGACATTGGCGATGATATCGGCATCCGGCTGCACCTGGGGGCGCAGCTCGGCCGGCGGCGCGGGGGGCGCCTCCAGCATGGTCTTGACGAAGCCCGGGTCGCCGGCGCCGGCCAGCACCGCGACCACGCCGCCCTCATGGTGGCCGAAGCGCCCGGCGCGGCCGCCGATCTGCTTGACCTCCTGGCTGTTCAGCTCGCGCCGCTCCTCGCCGTCGAACTTGCGCAGGGTGGAGAAGACCACGCGGCGGATCGGCAGGTTCAGCCCCATGCCGATGGCGTCGGTGGCGACCAGGATATCGGCGTCGCCGGAGCGGAAGCGGGCGGCCTCGGCGCGGCGCACCTCGGGCGACAGCGCGCCATAGACCACGGCGACGCGGCGGCCGCGCGCCACCAGCCCCTCGCGCAGGTCCATCACGTCGCGGCGGGAGAAGGCGACCAGCGCGTCGCCGGTCTTCAGGTCGCCGGCATGCAGGGGCGTGGTGGAGGCATGCAGCGGGCCCTTCCGCTCCAGCGTGATCTCCTCGACCTCGTCGCCGCAGAGCTGGGCGATGCGCTTGACCATGGGCACGCATTCGGGGGCGCCCAGCACATAGACCTCGCGCGCGGGGACGCCCATCAGGGCGGCGGTCCAGGCGGCGCCGCGGTCGCGGTCGTGCAGCAGCTGCGCCTCGTCGATGATCGCGACATCGACCGGCATGTGGAAGGGGCACATCTCCACGGTCGCGGCCAGATGGCGGCTGCCGGGGGCCAGGATGCGCTCCTCGCCGGTGGACAGCGCCGCCTCGACGCCGCGGGCGGCCAGCGCGTCGCGGAACTCATGCGCCAGCAGGCGCAGCGGGGCGAGCGCCAGCCCGCTCTCGGCCTGGGCCAGGCGGTCCAGCGCGGTGTGGCTCTTGCCGCTGTTGGTCGGGCCGGTGACCAGGATGATGCGGCGGATCAGCGCGCGGGCGGTGGCGAAATGCGCGGCATAGCGGTCGAGCGCCGCGGCGCGGGCCACCGCGGCATTGGCGGCCTTGCCGCCGCGGCCGGCGGCCTCTTCCGCGGCGCGGGCGGCGCGCGGGCTCTGCCGGCCGGCGTCGCGCGGGTCGCGCTCGGCCTGGGCGCGCCAGGCGGCCACGTCGCGGCGCAGCGCGGTGATCTCGGCCGGGTCGAATTCCCAGCGCTCCCGCCCGCCGGGGCCGGGGATGCGGCGCGCCACCGGCAGCAGCCCGGCGCCGGCCCAGCGCAGCGCCTCGCGCTCCGAGCAGCGCAGCAGGGCCGGGATGGCCTCGATGCCGACCAGGCTCTTTTCCCAGGCGCGGAGGCGGGCGACCTCCTCGCGGCGCTTCTCGCGCGCGGCCTTCTCGGCCTGGCGGAATTCCTGGCGCCGGCGCTCCTCGACATGGGCGGCGGCGCGGGAGAAGCGGTCGGTCTCGGTGACGTCCAGCCCATGCGCGCGGGCGACGGCCTGGGCCAGGGCGGCGTGCCGCTCCGGCGACAGGGTGCTGCCGGTGATGTCCTGCAGCTCGGCCTCGACGATTTCCAGCGCGGCGCCGGGGCGGGCGGCGGCCTGGCGCAGGCGGGACTGGACGGCGGCGTCCAGCGCCTGGCGCAGCGCCTCCTCGCCGGCATCGGGGTCGGTCAGGCTGGCGGCGGCGGCATCGGCCTCGGCGCGGCGGACCCAGACCTGGCCGGCGCGGTTGGCCAGGGCCATGGCGGCCGAGGCCCAGGACTTGCGCCGCACCTGGCACAGCGCATCGGCCACCGCGTCGCGGTCGGCCGGCAGGCGGCGGGCCACCAGCCGGGTCAGCTGCGGCATCTCGCGCGGCTCGACCCGCAGGCCCGAGGCCAGGATGGCCGCTTCCGCCGGATGGGCGGGGGCGATGGGGTCGTGATGCGTCACAGTGATGAAAGTCCCGGAAAAGGCATGTTGCGCCGCAGCCTTACCGGAAAACACCCCGCGAAAGCCAATGTTGCGGTGCAGGATCAGACATGCTGGCCGCCATTGATGTGGATTTCGGCGCCGTTGATGTAGGAGCTGGCCTCGCTGCACAGGAAGTGGATGGTCTCCGCCACCTCCCGCGGGTCGCCCAGGCGCGCCATCGGCACCAGGTCCTGCACCAGCGCGTCGGTGCCCGGCGACAGGATGGAGGTGGCGATCTCGCCCGGCGCGATGGCATTGGCGCGCACCCCGCGCGGGCCGAATTCATGGGCGAATTCCCGGGTCAGCGCCGCCAGCCCGGCCTTCGAGGCGGCATAGGCGACGCCGGCGAAGGGATGCACGCGCGAGCCCGCGATCGAGGTGACGTTGACGATGGCGCCCTTCGCCGCCTCCAGCTCCGGCAGCAGAGCGCGGGCCAGCAGGGAGGTGGAGACCAGGTTGACGTTCAGCACCCGGGTCCAGGTCTCGGCATCGCTCTCCTGCACGCCCAGCCGGCTGCCGCCCGGGCCCTTGGGCGAGATGCCGGCATTGTTCACCAGCGCATGCAGCCGGCCCCCCGGCAGGCGCAGCCGCACCTCGGCCGCCAGCCGGTCGATATCGTCGATATCGGCCAGATCCGCCTGGATATGCCCGTCGCCGGCGCCCGGCCAGGGACAGGCCAGGTCGAAAGGCTGGCGCGAGACGGTCAACACCCGCCAGCCACGCTCGCCGAACAGCTTCACCGTGGCATGGCCGATGCCGCGGCTGGCGCCGGTCAGCAGGAGATAGCGAGCGGTGTCGGTCATGGTGGCCTTTGGGAGCAGAGACAAAGCGATTGTAAGGCAGGGGGAGGCAAGCGCCAGGGGCTCCGCCCCTGGACCCCGCCGGGGGGATAGTATCCCCCCGGACCCCGCCATCTGTTGGCACCATGAGGCCTGAGGCGGGACGCCAAATGAATGTGGGGGTCTGGGGGCATTCAATGCCCCCAGATTCTTCTCTTACGATCGCTTCTCTTTTCTCAGTCCACCACCGCCGAATAGCTCAGCACCCGCAGTTCCCGCCGGATCGGATAGGTCGAGGACGGCGTCATCTGCGTCAGCAGGATCACCGCCATCTCCTCCGCCGGGTCGATCCAGAAGGCGGTCGACGCCGCGCCGCCCCAGGCGAACTCGCCGGGCGTGCCGGTGATCTGGGCGCGTGCCGGGTTCAGCATCACCGAGAAGCCCAGGCCGAAGCCGATGCCCTCGGCGGTGGACTCCGACCAGCGCGCCTGGCCCATCGCCGCCATGTCGCCGTTCAGGTGGTTGGCGGTCATCAGCTCCACCGTCTTGCGGCCGAGCAGGCGGGTGCCGTCCAGGATGCCGCGGTTCAGCATCAGCTGGCAGAAGCGCCAGTAGTCGCCGACCGTCGAGACCAGCCCGCCGCCGCCCGAGCAGACCCGCGGGGCGGTCAGGAAGCGGCTGCTGGCGGGGTCGTCGATCAGCGCCAGCCCGCCGTCCGGCGAACGGGCGTAGTTGGCGGCGAAGCGCGGGCGCTGCGCCTCGGTGACGTGGAAATCCGTCTCCCGCATGCCGAGCGGGCGCAGCACCCGCTCGCGCAGGAAGGCGTCGAAGGCCTGGCCGGAGATCACCGCGACCAGGTGGCCGATCACGTCGGTCGAGACGCTGTAGTTCCAGGCGGTGCCGGGCTGGGCGATCAGCGGCAGCGCGGCGAGCCGCCCCACCACCTCGCCCAGGCTGGCTTCCGCCGTCTGGAAGTCGACGCCGCGCTCCCGGTACAGCCCGTCGACCAGGGTCGATTGCATGAAGCCATAGGTCAGGCCGGAGGTATGCGTCAGCAGGTCGCGGAAGGTGATGTCGCGCACCGCCGGCACCGTGTCGACCTTGCCGCGGGCGCCGCCCACGGCCACCCGCATGTCGCGGAATTCCGGCAGGAAGCGGGTGATGGCGTCGTCGAGCTGGAAGCGCCCTTCCTCGTAGAGCATCAGCAGCGCCAGGCTCGTCAGCGGCTTGGTCATCGAATAGATGCGCAGCACCGTGTCGGCCGCCATCTTCGTGCCGCGCTCGACATCGGCCAGGCCCGTGCTGTGCAGATGCGCGACCTGGCCGCGCCGCGCCACCAGGGTGGTGATGCCGGGCAGGCGCCCGCTGGCCACCCAGCCATCCGCCCAGTCGGCGATGCGGCCCAGGCGCTGGGGGCAGAGGCCGACGGCCTCGGGGCTGGTCAGGATCATGCGGCGCATCCGTCTGTCGAAACCCGCCGATCCTGGCGCCGACGGCGCGCCGCGTCGAGGGGCCCGGGGGATGACCGCTTGTCCATGATTTTACATGGTTGAATGGCGTTCGGCATATTGAATGGCTGGCGCCCCGGGTCTAGCCTCCCGGCCAAGGCCGCGAAGGCCAGGGGCGCGGTCACCGGCGCCCACCAGGAAACAGTCGGGCAGGGCCGGTCGCAGTTCCGCGTCGCTGCCCCCGGGAAGGGAATGCGCCGTTGCCTGATACGCGCCTGCCGCCACCCCATTCGACCGCGGAAGCCGCGCTGCCGATGGGCACGCTGTCGGCCCTGCTGACGCCGCGCTCGGTGGCGGTGATCGGCGCCTCGGCGGATGCCGCGCGCATCGGCGGCCGGCCGATCGCCTATATGAAGGAGCTCGGCTTCCAGGGGACCATCCTGCCGGTCAATCCGAAGCGGGACGAGATCCAGGGGTTGCCGGCCTATGCCAGCATCGCGGCGATGCCGGAGGTGCCGGATGTGGCCATCATCGCCGTGCCCGCGGCGGCGGCCGGGCTCGCGGTGCAGGAGCTGGCGCAGCGCGGCGTCAAGGCGGCGATCATGTTCAGCGCCGGCTTCGCCGAGATGGGCGCCGAGGGCGAGATCGCCCAGGCCGCCATGGTGGCCGATGCCAAGGCGCATGGCATGCGGCTGCTGGGGCCCAACTGCCTCGGGCTGTTCAATGCCCGCACCGGCTTCTACGGCACCTTCACCAGCAGCCTGGAGCGCGGCTCGCCCAAGCCCGGGCCGATCGGCATCGCCAGCCAGTCCGGCGCCTATGGCATGCATGTCTTCGGCCTGGCGCGCGATTTCGGCCTGGGCCTGTCCTGCGTGGTGACCACGGGCAACGAGGCCGACCTGAATGTCGGCCATATGATCGGCTGGATGGCGCAGGACCCGCAGACCGAGGTCATCGCCGCCTATGCCGAGGGCATCCGCGACGCCGACAGCTTCCTGGCAGCGCTCGAGCTGGCGCGGAAGAACCGCAAGCCGGTGGTGCTGATGAAGGTCGGGCGCAGTGCGGTGGGCAGTGCTGCCGCCAAGTCGCACACCGCCTCCATCGCCGGCGACGACGCGGTGACCGATGCGGTGCTGGCCGAGTTCGGCGTGGTCCGCGCCCGCACCACCGAGGAGATGCTGGACATCGCGCGCCTGGCCACCCGGAAGATCTATCCGGTCGGCAACACGCTGGGGGTGCTGACCATCAGCGGCGGCGCCGGCGTGCTGATTTCCGATGCCGCCGAGGCCTCCGGCCTGCCGATGCCCGAGATGCCGCAGGCAGCGCAGCAGGCCCTGCGCGACGCGCTGCCCTTCTGCGCGCCGCAGAACCCGGTGGATTGCACCGCCCAGGCGCTGAACGACCTTTCTCTCGTTGGCACCTTTGCCAAGGCGCTGGTGGAGGAGGGCGGCTATTCCTCCATTCTTTCGTTCTTCACCCATGCGGGGGGTGCCGCTTCCGTGGCGCCGCGGCTGCGGTCCGAATTGGCGGCGGTGCGCGCGGCGCATCCCGACCGGCTTTTCGTCCTGTCGGTGCTGGCCGACCCGCCGCTGGTGCGCCAGTTCGAGGAGGACGGCTTCACCGTCTTCGAGGACCCGTCCCGCGCGGTGACCGCCATCCAGGCCATGGGCCGCTACGGCGACTCCTTTGCGGCCGCCGCCGCGGTGCCGCCGCCGGGGCTGCCCGCCTTCACCCTGCCGGCGACGACGCCGAGCGAGGCCGAGGCCAAGCGCATCCTGGCTGCCGCCGGCATCCCCGCCGCGCCCGAGGAAGCCTGCCCGACCGTCGAGGCCGCGGTGGCGGCGGCGGAGCGCATCGGCTTCCCGGTGGTGCTGAAGATTCTTTCCGCGGATATCCTGCACAAATCCGAGATTGGCGGCGTGCTGCTCAACGTTTCCGACGTTGCCGCCGTGCGTGACGGCTTCGCCCTGCTGCTGCAGCGGGCCAAGAGCGCCGCCCCGGCCGCGCGGATCGAAGGCGTGCTGGTGGCCAGGCAGCTGTCGGGCGGCGTCGAATGCATCCTGGGCGTGCATCGCGACCCGGTCTTCGGCCCCGTCGCCATGTTCGGCCTGGGCGGCATCTTCGTCGAGATTCTGAAAGACGTTTCCTTCCGCCGCTGCCCCTTCGGCGAGGCGGAAGCCGAAGCGATGATCCGCTCGATCAAGGGCGCGCCGCTGCTGCTCGGCGCCCGTGGCCGGCCGCCCGCCGATATCGGCGCGCTGAAGAAGATGCTGTCGCGGCTGTCGGTCTTCGCGGCCCAGGCCGGGCCGAATCTCGCCGGCATCGACCTCAACCCCGTCTTCGCCATGCCCGACGGGCAGGGCGCCTTCGCCGCCGATGCGGTGATCGACATCGCGGAGGATGCCGCATGATCGACTATGACAAGCTGCTGAACTTCAAGATCCCCGAGGTGCGGCAGACCCTGACCGCGCGGGACGCCGTCTTCTACGCCCTGTCGATCGGCTTCGGCCAGGACCCGATGGATGCGCGGCAGCTGCCCTATGTGGCGACGCATAAGGGCCCGGCGGTGGTGCCGGCGATGGCGGTGGTGATCGGCCATCCCGGCTTCTGGGCCGCCGATCCGGCGACCGGCATCGATGCGGTGAAGGTGGTGCA
The DNA here is from genome assembly GCF_902706185.1 of Roseomonas sp. 18066. Taxonomy (GTDB): domain Bacteria; phylum Pseudomonadota; class Alphaproteobacteria; order Acetobacterales; family Acetobacteraceae; genus Pseudoroseomonas. Next base: position 7,849 of record NZ_CACSJM010000039.1, read on the forward strand.
TGGCGAGCAGCGCATCACCCTGCACGCTCCGCTGCCGGCCTCCGGCGAGGTGATCGGCCGCACCCGCGTCACCGGCCTGGTCGACAAGGGCGAGGGGAAAGGCGCCCTGCTGTATTCCGAGAAGGAAATCACCGACGCGGCGACGGGCAAGCTGCTGGCCACCACCGGCAGCACCACCTTCCTGCGCGGCGATGGCGGCTTCGGCGGGCCCTCCGGCCCGGTGATCCCGCCCAACCCGATGCCGGAGGGCGCGCCGGAGATCGTCGTCGACCTGCCGACCCGGCTGGAGCAGGCCTTCTATTACCGGCTGAACGGCGACGACAACCCGCTGCATATCGACCCGGAGATCGCCGCCAAGGCGGGCTTCCCGCGGCCGATCCTGCACGGGCTGTGCACGCTGGGCGTGGTCACCCATGCCCTGATGCGCGAGCTCGGCGACTACCGCCCCGAGGCGCTGAAGAAATTGTCTCTCAGATTCTCCTCGCCGGTCTATCCGGGCGAGACCATCCGCACCGAGATCTGGAAGAACGGCGCCTTCCGCGCCCGCGTCGTCGAGCGCGACGTGGTCGTGGTCAACAACGGCCATGCGGAATTCGCGGCATGAGCGCGGTGATGGAGCCCGAGGATCGCGCGGAATCGATCCGCATGATCCGCGACAGCGCCGCCGGCCTGGCGCCACGCGGCGGCGACCGCAAGCGGATCCGCGAGCTGCGCTTCCAGGCGCCCGGCTATGATGCCGGCGTGCTGCGCCAGATGGGCGAGCAGGGCTGGATCGGGTTGCTGGTGCCGGAAGAGGCGGGCGGCGCCGGCCTCGGCCTGTCCGAATACGTGGCACTGGTGGAAGAGCTCGGCGCCGCGCTGGTGCCGGAGCCGCTGGTCGCCGCGACCCTGTCCGCCCGCCTGCTGGCCGCCGCCGGCGCGCCGCTGGACGATGTGCTGGGCGGCGACAGGCTGCTGCTGACCGCCTGGCAGGAGAAGCCGGGCAGCCTGTCGGTGCCGGCCACCCCGGGCGGCGCGCGCGTGTTCCTGCCGATGGCCGGGGGCGCCGCTGGCTTCCTGGTGCCGGTCGCCGGGCGCGGGCTGCTGCTGCAGTCGGCCGAGGGCGCCGACCTGACGCTGGAGCCGACCCAGGATGGCGGCGCCTTCGGCACGCTGCGCCCGGCCGAGCGCGGCGAGGTGCTGAAGCTCGACCCCGCCGTGCTGGAAGATGCGCTGGACGAGGCGGCGCTGGGCACCGCGGCCTATCTGCTGGGCGTCATGGACCAGGCTTTTGCGCTGACGCTCGACTACCTGAAGACGCGCCAGCAATTCGGCAAGCCGATCGGCAGCTTCCAGGCGCTGCAGCACCGCGCGGCCGACCTGAAGATCCAGATCGCCCTGACGCGGGCCAGCATTGAGGCCGCGGCGGCGCTGGCCGATCGCGGCGCGCCGCGGGCGCAGCGCCAGGCGGCGATCTCGCGCGCCAAGGCGCGGGCGGCCGATGCGGCGCTGCTGGTGACGCGCCAGGCGGTGCAGCTGCATGGCGGCATCGGCTATACCGACGAGGCCGATATCGGCCTCTATCTGCGCAAGGTGATGGTGCTGGCCAGCCAGTTCGGCAGCGCCGGGCTGCACCGCCGCCGCTTCGCGGCCCAGGCGCCGGAGGAAGAGGCATGACCGACCACAACGCGCTGTCCGACGACGATTTCCGCGCCGAGGTGCGCCGCTTCGTCGAAGGCAGCTACCCGGCCCATCTGCGCAACCCGCCGCACCGCCTGCATTGGCAGGAGGGCGAGGAATGGTTCCGCATCCTGCAGCAGAAGGGCTGGGTCGCGCCGGGCTGGCCGGTCGAGCTGGGCGGCATGGGGCTCGACGCCTCGAAGCAGATCATCCTGATCGAGGAATATGAGCGCCACGGCGTGGCGCGCCTGCCCGACCATGGCGTGATCATGCTGGGCCCGCTGCTGATCCGCTTCGGCACCGACGCGCAGCGCGCGACCTTCCTGCCGAAGATCCTGGCCGGCGAGCATGTCTGGTGCCAGGGCTATTCCGAGCCCGGCGCCGGCTCCGACCTGGCCTCGCTGCGCACCGAGGCGGTGCTGGAGGGCGACCACTACGTCGTCAACGGCCAGAAGATCTGGACCACGCTCGCCACCGACGCCAACTGGATCTTCTGCCTGGTTCGCACGGACAAGAGCGGGAAAAAGCAGGAAGGAATTTCCTTCCTGCTGATCGACATGGCGACGCCGGGCGTTACCGTGCGGCCGATCATCAACCTCGGCCTGCATGACGAGTTCTGCGAGGTCTTCTTCGACAATGTCCGCGTGCCGGCCGAGAACCTCGTCGGCGCGGTGAACAAGGGCTGGAGCATGGCCAAGGCCCTGCTCGGCTTCGAGCGCATCTTCCTCGGCTCGCCGCGGCAGTCGGGCTACGCCCTGGCGCGGCTGAAGACGCTGGCCGAGCGGATGGGCGTCTTCGAGGAACCGGATTTCCAGGACCGCTATATCCGGCTGCGCTGCGACCTCGAGGACCACAAGGCGCTGTACGAAAGCTTCGTCGCCATCCTACGGCGCGGCGAGACGCTGGGCCCGGATGTCTCGATGCTGAAGCTGCACCAGTCCGACCTGTTCCAGCGCATCACCGAGCTGATGCTGGAGATCGCCGGCGAGAATGCGGGGCTGCTGAAGCCGATGGAGGGCAATCGTGACCTGCATCCCTCCGGCCAGTTCATCGAGGCGCGGCCGACCACCATCTATGGCGGCAGCTCGGAAATCCAGCGCGGCATCCTGGCCAAGAATGTGCTGGGCCTGCCGGGCTGACCGCCGTCACCGTTCCAAAGCCGTAGCAGCAGAAGGAAGATCAGGTTGAGCATCCGAGGCAAGGCCTGCATCGTCGGCGCCTATGAGCATCCGACGCGCAAGGCCGAAGACAAGAGCGTCGCGCAGCTGCATGCGGAGGTCGCCCTCGGCGCGCTGCGCGATGCCGGGCTGACGCGGGCCGATGTGGACGGGTATTTCTGCGCCGGCGACGCGCCCGGCATGGGCCCGCTGAGCATGGCCGACTACATCGGGCTGAACCGGCTGACGCATTACGATTCGACCGATGTCGGCGGCTGCTCCTACCTGATGCATGTGGCGCATGCGGCGGAAGCCATCGCCATGGGCAAGTGCAAGGTGGCGCTGATCACGCTGGCCGGCCGCCCGCGCTCCGAGGGTGTCGCCACCGGCACGGCGCCGCGCCCGGGCGACCCGCGCCAGCCCGACGTGCAGTTCGAATTCCCCTTCGGCCCGGCGATCGCCAACATGTACGCCATGTGCGCGCAGCGGCACATGTACGAGTATGGCACGACGTCGGAGCAGCTGGCCTGGATCAAGGTCGCCGCCAGCCATCATGCGCAGCACAATGAGCATGCGATGCTGCGCAAGGTGGTCACCGTCGAGGATGTGGTGAACTCGCCGCTGGTGGCCGACCCGCTGCACCGCCTCGACTGCTGCGTCATCAGCGATGGCGGCGGCGCGCTGGTGGTGACCAGCCCGGAGATCGCGCGGACGCTGAAGCGGCCGATCGTCAATATCCGCGGCACCGGCGAGGCGATCAAGCATGTCGATGGCGGCCGCATCGACCTGACCTATACCGGCGCCCGCTATGCCGGCGCCCGCGCCTTCGAGATGGCGGGCGTGAAGCCGGCCGACATCAAGTATGCCAGCATCTATGACAGCTTCACCATCACCGTGCTGATGCAGCTGGAAGACCTCGGCTTCTGCGAGAAGGGGCAGGGCGGCAAGTTCGTCTCGGACGGCAACCTGATCGCCGGCGTCGGCAAGCTGCCCTTCAACACCGATGGCGGCGGGCTGTGCAACAACCACCCGGCCAATCGCGGCGGCATCACCAAGGTGATCGAGGCGGTGCGGCAGCTGCGCGGCGAGGCGCATCCGGCCGTGCAGGTGAAGAATTGCGACCTGGCGGTGGCGCATGGCACGGGCGGCTCGCTCGGCACGCGGCACGGCAGCGCCACCCTGGTGCTGGAGAGGGGCTGAGCCATGACCGAGACCCGCATTCCCCCGGCGCCGACTCCCGATCCCTCGACCCAGAAGTTCTGGGACGCGGCGAGGCAGGGCACGCTGCTGATCGGCCGCAACAGCAAGACCGGCAAGACGCATTACCCGCCGCGCCCGGTCTGCCCCTTCGACGACGAGGGCGAGGTCGAATACGTGGCCGCCAAGGGCACCGGCACCATCTACAGCTTCAGCATCATGCGGGCGAAGGTGCCCTATGCCATCGCCTATGTGGAGCTGGACGAGGGGCCGCGGATGATGACCAACATCATCGGCACGCCGTTCGAGAGCATCCGCATCGGCCAGAAGGTGAAGCTGCAGTTCCAGCCGACCGCCGATGACGGCGCGCCGGTGCCGATGTTCACCCCGGCCTGAGCCTGACGATGCGGGGGCGTCGCCTGCGGCGCCCCCTTCCGCCTGCGAACGAGGAAACGAGACAATGATGCTTGAAGGCAAGGTCGCCATCGTCACCGGCGCCGGCGGCGGGATCGGGCGCGAGATCGCGCTGGCCATGGCGCTGGCGGGCGCCAAGGTGGTGGTCAACGACATCGGCGCCTCGCTGACCGGCGAGGGCGAGACCTCGGCGACACCCGGCGAGCAGACCAAGAACATCATCGAGCAGCGCGGCGGCCAGGCGGTGACCAACACCGACAGCGTCTCCGACTGGGACAGCGCGCGCAACATCGTCAAGACGGCGATCGACGCCTTCGGCCGCGTCGACATCGTGGTCAACAATGCCGGCATCCTGCGCGACCAGATCTTCCACAAGACCTCGGCAGAAGAGTGGCTCGCGGTCATCAACGTGCATCTGAACGGCAGCTTCTTCGTCTCGCGCGCGGCGGCGGAGCATTTCCGGGCGCAGGGCTCGGGCGCCTATGTGCACATGACCTCGACCTCCGGCCTGATCGGGAATTTCGGCCAGGCGAATTATTCGGCGGCCAAGCTCGGGGTGGCGGCGCTGTCGAAGTCGATCGCGCTGGACATGCAGCGTTTCGGCGTGCGGTCCAACTGCATCGCGCCTTTCGCCTGGAGCCGGATGACGAGCTCGATCCCGGCCGAGACGCCGGAGCAGAAGGCCCGCGTCGAGAAGCTGAAGCGGATGACGCCGGAGAAGAACGCGCCGCTGGCGGTGTTCCTGGCGAGCGATGCCGCGAAGGACGTGAATGGCCAGATCTTCGCCGCCCGCAACAACGAGCTGTTCCTGTTCAGCCAGCCGCGCCCGGTGCGCAGCGCGCATCGTTCGGAGGGTTGGACCCCCGAGCTGATCGCCGAGCATGCGCTGCCCAGCTTCAAGGCCGCGTTCGTGGCCCTCGAGCGCAGCGGCGATGTCTTTTCCTGGGATCCTGTCTAATCTGACAGAAAGAAGATGGGGGTCCGGGGGAATTCCTTCCCCCGGCCTTTTTCAAGTGGGAGCAGCGCCGATGGGCATCACCCAGGACTTGTCCGTGTTCGCGTCCGGCCTCCGCCTGGAGGCGCTGCCGCCCGAGGTGGTGGCGCGCGCGCGCGACCTGGTGCTCGACCTCGTCGGCAATATCGTCCGTGCCCGGCATGAGGCGGAGAGCACGCCGGCGCTGCTGGCCGCGGTGAAGGCGCTGGGGCTGGACCATGGCAGCGCCCGGGTCTTCGCCGATCCCGCCACCTACAGCCCGGCCGGCGCCGTGCTGATCAACGCCACGCTGGGCCATTCGCTGGATTTCGACGACACCCATGCGGTCGCCGTGGTGCATCCCGGCGCGCCGGTGATCCCGGCCGCGATCGCCGCCGGCGAGCTGGTCGGCGCCTCGGGGGCGGAGGTGCTGGCGGGCATCGTCGCCGGCTACGAGGTGGCGCTGCGGCTGGCGCTGGCGCTGCCGGCGGGGGCGCATTACGACCGCGGCTTCCACCCCTCCGCCACCTGCGGCGCCTTCGGCGCGGCGGCGGCGGCGGCGCGGGTCTTCGGGCTGGATGCGGCGGGGATGGCGTCGGCGCTGGGTATCGCGCTGAGCCAGAGCGCGGGCAGCCTGCAGTTCCTGGCCAATGGCGCCTGGACCAAGCGGTTCCAGGTGGGCTGGGCGGGGATGTCGGGCTTCGCCGCGGCGACGCTGGCGCGGGAGGGCTTCAAGGGCGCGTCGGAGGCCATCGAGGGCAAGCACGGCTTCCTCAACGCCTATGCCCCGGCGCCGCAGCCGGCGCGCGTGCTGCAGGATCTGGGCCAGGTGTGGGAGCTGATGCTGACGGGGGTGAAGCCCTATCCGTCCTGCCGCTGGGGCCATGCCGGGATCGACGCGGCGCTGGCGCTGCGGGCGGAGCTGGGCCTCGAGGCCAGCGAGATCGAAGGCGCCACCCTGGGCATCTCGCGGGCGGGGATGCTGCTGGTGGGGTCGCCGGCCGAGCGCAAGGCGAACCCGACCAATATCGTCGACGGGCAGTTCAGCGGGCCCTTCGTCATCGCCACCGCCCTGGCCACCGGGCAGATGGGCTGGGACAGTTATGCCCAGCTTCAGGACCCGGCGCGGAAAGCGCTGATGCAGAAGATCACCTGCGAGAACGACCCGGAGATCGAAGCCGAATTCCCGGCCAATATGTCCGGCAAGCTGACCGTGCGGGCGCGGGGAAAAACCTTCACCCGCACGGTGATCGTGCCGAAGGGCGAGCCCGAGAATTTCCTGACCGATGACGAGCTGCGCGCCAAGTTCGGCGGGCTGGCCGATGCGGTGCTGGGGGCCGATGCGGCCGCTGCCCTGGCCGAGACCATCGCGCGGATGGACCGGTTGAACGACGTCTCCGCGCTGCTGCGCAGCCCCGCCGAAGCCGCCTGAAAGATCGCATGATGGACCAGACCGACAACCATGCCGAAATCCGCGCCGAGGTGGCGAAGCTCTGCGCCCGCTTCCCCGGCGAATACTGGCGCAAGCTGGACGAGGTGCGCGGCTACCCAACCGAGTTCGTCAACGCCCTGACCGAGGCCGGCTGGCTGGCGGCGCTGATCCCGGAGGAGTTCGGCGGCTCGGGCCTGCCGCTGTCGGCGGCGGCGGCGATCCTGGAGGAGGTGCAGCGCCAGGGCTGCAACGGTGCCGCCTGCCACGCGCAGATGTACATCATGGGCACCATCCTGCGGCACGGCAACGACCGGCAGAAGGCCGAGTACCTGCCGAAGATCGCCAGCGGCGAGCTGCGGCTGCAGGCCTTCGGCGTGACCGAGCCGACCAGCGGCACCGACACCACGGCGCTGCGCACGGTGGCGAAGCGCGAGGGCGACAAGTACATCGTCAACGGCCAGAAGATCTGGACGTCGCGGGCCGAGCATTCCGACCTGATGCTGCTGCTGGCGCGCACCACGCCGCGCGACCAGGTGACGAAGAAGACCGAAGGGCTGTCGACCTTCATCGTCGACATGCGCACGGTGCTGGGCAAGGGCCTGACCATCCGGCCGATCCGCACCATGATGAACCACAATTCCTGCGAGGTCTTTTTCGACAACATGGAGGTGCCGGCGGAGAACCTGGTCGGCGTCGAAGGCAAGGGTTTCCGCTACATCCTGGACGGGATGAATGCCGAGCGGCTGCTGATCGCGGCGGAATGCATCGGCGACGCCAAGTGGTTCATCGAGAAGTCGGTCGGCTACGCCAAGGAGCGCGTGCTGTTCGGCCGGCCGATCGGGCAGAACCAGGGCGTGCAGTTCCCGATCGCGCGGGCCTATGCGCAGATGCGCGCGGCCGAGGCCATCGTGCAGAAGGGGCTGGAGAAGTTCGAGGCCGGGGTGAACCCGGGCGAGGAAGCGAACATGGGCAAGATGCTGGCCGCCGAGGCCAGCTGGGCCGCCGGCGAGGCCTGCGTGCAGACCCATGGCGGCTTCGGCTTCGCGGAAGAATACGACATCGAACGAAAGTTCCGCGAGACGCGGCTGTACCAGGTGGCGCCGATCAGCACCAACCTGATCCTGTCCTATCTGGGCGAGCATGTTCTTGGCATGCCGCGGAGCTATTGAGCATGGTTCCGGGCAAGCCGCTCGCCGGGCTGCTGGTGGTCTCGATGGAGCAGGCGGTGGCGGCGCCCACCTGCTCGGTGAAGCTGGCCGATGCCGGCGCGCGAGTGATCAAGATCGAACGCGCCGAGGGCGATTTCGCCCGCGGCTACGACAAGGCCGCCGCCGGGCAGTCGACCTATTTCGTCTGGCTGAACCGCGGCAAGGAAAGCGTCTGCCTCGACATCAAGCAGGCGGATGACAAGGCGCTGCTGGCGGCCTTGCTGGCCAAGGCGGATGTGTTCATCCAGAACCTCGCCCCCGGCGCCATGGCGCGGGCCGGCTTCGGCAGCGCGGAACTGCGGAAGAAGCATCCGCGGCTGATCACCGTGGATATCTCGGGCTATGGCGAGAGCGGCGACTACGCCACGATGAAGGCCTATGACCTGCTGGTGCAGGCGGAAAGCGCGCTGGCCTCGATCACCGGGCATCCGGCGGGGCCGGGGCGGGTCGGGGTCTCGGTCTGCGACATCGCCTGCGGCACCATGGCGCATGCCGCGGTGCTGGAGGCGCTGATCGAGCGCGGCATCACCGGCGAGGGGAAAGCCATCGGCGTGTCGCTGTTCGACGCCATGGCCGATTGGATGAATGTGCCCCTGCTGTATTTCGAAGGCACGGGGAATGCGCCGCAGCGGCTCGGCCTGGCGCATCCGTCGATCTGTCCCTATGGCGCCTTCGCGACCTCGGACGGGGCGCTGGTGCTGATCTCGATCCAGAACGAGCGGGAGTGGGTGCAGTTCTGCGCCGGCTTCCTGCAGGAGCCCGATCTGCCGCAGCGCGAAGGCTTCCGCAGCAATGTCGAGCGCGTGGCGCATCGGCCGGAAGTGGATGCGCATGTCGCCGCCGTCTTCGCCACGCTGACGCGGGATGACTGCGCGCAGCGGCTGCGGGCGTCGAACACCGCCTTTGGCTTCGTCAACGACCTGCCGGCGCTGGCGGCGCATCCGGCGCTGCGGCGGCTGGTGGTGCAGACGCCGAATGGCGAGGTGGCGATGGCCGCGCCCGCCGCGCGTCTCGACGGCGCGCCGCGGGAGTATGGCGCGGTGCCGGCGCTGGGGGCGCAGACCGAGGCGGTGCGGCGGGAATTCGCCGCCAGCTGAGGAAACGAAGGAAAGCAAAATGGATTTTGCGGCGAGCGCGGAGCAGGACGCGCTGCGCGAGGCGATCGCGCGGCTGTGCCAGGGGTTCGGCGACGACTACTGGCTGGCGCGCGACACCGACGGGCGCTTTCCCGCGGAATTCCACCAGGCGCTGGCCAGGGATGGGTGGCTGGGCGTCTGCATGCCGGCTGAGCTCGGCGGCGCCGGGCTCGGCATCACCGAAGCCGCGATCATGATGCGGACCATCGCCGAATCAGGGGCCGGGATGACCGGCGCCTCGGCGGTACATATGAACATCTTCGGGCTGAACCCCGTCGTGGTCTTCGGCAATGACGCGCAGAAGGCGCGGATGCTGCCGCCGCTGATCGCCGGGACGGAGCAGGCCTGCTTCGCGGTGACGGAGCCGAACACCGGCCTCGACACGACGCAGCTGCGGACGCGGGCGGAGAAGCGCGGCGACCACTATGTCGTGCATGGGCAGAAGGTGTGGATCTCGACGGCGCAGGTCGCCGAGAAAGTGCTGCTGCTGGCGCGCACCACGCCGATCGAGCAGGTGGCGAAGCGCACCCAGGGGCTGAGCCTGTTCTACACCACGCTGGACCGGGCGAAGGTGCAGGTGCGGGAAATCCCGAAGATGGGGCGCAAGGCGGTCGATTCGAACGAGCTGTTCTTCGACGGGCTGGAAGTGCCCGAGGCCGACCGCATCGGCGAGGAGGGGCGCGGCTTCGACTATATCCTGCACGGGTTGAACCCCGAGCGGATCCTGATCGCCGCGGAGGCGGTGGGGTTGGGCGTGGTCGCGCTGCAGCGGGCGACCGCCTATGCCAAGGAGCGGCGGGTGTTCGGGCGCGCCATCGGGCAGAACCAGGCGATCCAGCATCCTTTGGCCGAGAGCTGGATGGAGCTGGAGGCGGCCTGGCTGATGGTGATGAAGGCGGCCTGGCGCTACGACCAGGGCCTGTCCTGCGGCGCCGAGGCTAACGCGGCGAAGTACCTGGCCGCCGAGGCCGGCTTCAAGGCCTGCACCCAGGCGGTGATGACGCATGGCGGCTTCGGCTATGCGCGCGAGTACCATGTGGAGCGTTATCTGCGGGAGGTGATGATCCCGCGCATCGCGCCGGTGAGTCCGCAGCTGGTGTTGTGTTTCATCGCGGAGAAGGTTTTGGGCCTGCCGAAATCTTACTGAAGGCGGGGTCCGGGGGGATACTATCCCCCCGGCCTTCTCTTCCTACCCGGCATCCAGCTGAAGACCCTCCTTCTTCAGCACTTCCCCCCACTTCTCCGTCTCGGTCCTGACGAAGCCCGCGTATTGGGCTGGCGTCCCATAGGAGGGCACGCCCCCCATCTCGGCGAATCGCTTCTGGGTTTCGGGCAGGTCGAGCAGGGCTTTGATCTCGGCGTTCAGCGCGTTGACGATGGGATCGGGCGTGCCCGCCGGCAGGAAGGCGCCGAACCAGGAGTTCACCTCGTAGTGGGCAAGCTCGGCCTGGGTCTCGCGCATGGCGGGCAGCTCGGGCAGCTGCGGGTTGCGCTCGGCGCTGGTGACGCCCAGCGCGCGGACGCGGCCGGCGCGGACCTGCTCGACGGCGCTGGTCAGGTTGTCGAAGCTGAACTGCACGTCGCCGGCGACGAGGGCGACCATGGCCGGGCCGGCGCCGCGGTAGTGGACGGCGGTGGCCTGGGTGCCGGTCAGCTGGTGGTACCAGACGGCCGAGAGATGCGGCGACTGGCCGAGGCCGGGGGTGCCGTAGGACAGCTTGCCCGGGTTGGCGCGGAGATAGGCCAGAAATTCCTGGGGGGTGTGGACGGGCAGGGAGGGATGGACCACCAGCACGTTCGGCCCGCGGATCATGTTGGAGACGGGCAGCAGCTGGTCGGCGCGGTAGGTCAGGTTGCGGAACAGCGAATAGGCGATGGCCTGGGGCCCGATATTGCCCAGCAGGATGGTGTGGCCGTCGGGGCGGCTGCGGGCGACCTCGGCGCTGCCCAGGGTGCCGCCGGCGCCGGACTTGTTGTCGACGACGGCGTTCTGGCCCCAGCGCTGCGACAGATGGGCGGCCAGCAGGCGGCCCATGATGTCGGTGGTGCCGGCGGCGGCGGCGGGGACGACGACGCGGACGGTCTGGGTTGGCCGCCAGCCTTCCTGCTGGGGCGCCTGGGCGAAGGCTTTCGGCGCCAGGCCGAGGCCGACGGCCAGGACGGGCAGCCGGCGGCGCGGGATGGTGAGCATGCTGTCTTCCCTCGGGACGTGGCCGCCTTGGGCGGTCCGGTTCGTGCGGGGAAGTTGAGCCGAAGCCGCGCCGGCTGTCATTCCAAAAAGGGAATGCTATTCCGTATTGCGCATGTCGCCGCGGCGGGGGAACAGCGCCTTGCCGGTGAAGGCGGCCACATCCCGCAGCTCCTCGCCCAGGCGCGGGAAGACCTCGGGCGGGTGCTGGCCGGCGATGGTGATGCCGGACAGGCCGAAGCGCGGCTGGCCGTGCTGGTCGGGCACCAGGGCGGCGATGGTGATCAGCCCGCGATAGAGCTGGCTGTTGTCCAGGCTCCAGCCGCTGCGGCGGCTTTCCTCGACATCGGCCAGATAGGCCTCGAAGCTGGGCGGCGACTGCCAGCGGAGGCCGGCGAAGCGGCGGCGCAGCTCGTCCACCGGCAGGTCCAGGGCGGCGGCGACGCAGCGGCCGACGGCGCCGACCAGCATCGGCAGGCGCAGCCCCTCGCGCATCTCGACGCGGACGGCGGTGTGGCTGTGGGCGCGGTCGATCAGGACGATGTGGCCGTCCTCGGTGACGCGCCACAGCACGATCAGCATATCGTAGTTCAGCGCCAGCCGCTCCAGCTCCGGGCGGATCAGCTGGGCGTGGCTGACGCCGATCAGGCCGGCGGCGAGCTCGGCCACGGCCAGGCCCAGGGTGTAGGTCTTGTCGCTGTCGCGGAAGGCGGCGAAGCGGGCGCGGGTCAGGGTGCGCAGGATGTTGAAGCAGGTGCTGGGGCTGATGCCGGTGCCGCGCGCCACGGCGGCGACGCCGAGCGGCCCGGTGGCGCCGGCCAGGTGCTGCAGGATGCGGATGGCGTGGATCACGGCGCCGACGTCGCGCTGCGTGGCGGGATCTTTGTCGGGAGATGGGGCGGGGGTTGGGGCCAGGTTGTCCATTCGATATCCCGATTGATTTCCCGTATGCGGAATGTAGCCTGCCTGCCCAGAAGAAGGAAACGCCGGCATGAACGAGCCATCCCCCCCGCGGCTGATCGAGGAACGCGACGGCGCCGTGCTGGTGCTGACGCTGGACTATGCGGCGCGGCGCAATGCGCTGGCCCCGGCGTTGCGTGCCGAGATGGCGCGGGTGCTGGACCGCGTCGAAGGCGATCGCGAGATCCGCGCCGTGGTGGTGCAGGGCGCGGGCGGCACCTTCTGCTCCGGCGGCGACCTGTCGGGGATGGATGTGGGCAGCGTGCTGGCGGGGCGGGAGCGGCTGCGCCCGGCGCATCAGGTGATCCGCCTGCTGGTGGCCGGCTCCAAGCCGGTGGTGGCCGCCGTCGAGGGCTGGGCGGCGGGCGCCGGCCTGTCGCTGGCCTGCGCCTGCGACACGGTGGTGGCGGCCGAGGATGCGCGCTTCACGGCCGCCTTCGGCAAGGTCGGGCTGATGGCCGATCTGGGCCTGGCGCATACCCTGCCGCGCCGTGTCGGCCATGCGAAGGCGCGCCAGATCCTGCTGTATGGCGAGCCGATCGACGCGGCGCAGGCGCTGGCGATGGGTCTGGCCGATGCCGTGGTGCCGAAGGGCCAGGCCTTCGCCGCCGCGATGGACAGGGCGCGCCTCCTGGCGGGGCAGGCGCCGGCGGCCGTGGCGCTGACCAAGCAGATGCTGGCCGAGGGGCTGGACCGCGCGCTGGAGCAGGAGACGCATTACCAGTCGCTGCTGTTCCTGACCGCCGACCATGCCGAGGGCAAGGCGGCCTTCTTCGGCAAGCGGGCGCCGCAGTTTACCGGAACATAGGCGCGGCCCCGGCAAGGCCGCCGGTTCATCCTGGCGTGAAGAACATCGCCGCCGCGTGATTGTCGCGGCGCGCGGCCGCGACGTTGAGGCACCGCGCGCGGCCCTGCGCGAAAATCCCCCGTGGTAAAACCGTCCGGCCGGCCGGCAGAAGCTCCGTCGCGCGCTGTTCCAGGACGGAAGGGGGCTTCGCGACCATGGCGACGATCATCGGGACGGGGGTGGCCAACACGCTGACCGGCACGGCGCTGGACGACACCCTCCAGGGGCTGGGCGGCAACGACGTCATCGATGGCGGGCTGGGCGCCGATATCCTGTCCGGCGGCACAGGCGACGACATCCTGGTCGGCGGCCGCGGCGCCGACACGCTGCATGGCGGCACCGGCAACGACATCTTCCGCTATCGCGCCGTGGCCGAGATGCATCTCGACCGCATCATGGACTTTTCTCTCGGCGACCGGGTCGATCTCAGCGGGCTGGGGCTCAGCTTCCTCGGCGAGCGCGCCTTCACCGGCGCCGGCATGGAGCTGCGCATCGCCTATCTGGGCGGCGCGACGCTGCTGCAGGTCGATGTCAGCGGGCTGGGCGCGGTGGAGCGGCAGCTCAGCATCAATGGCATCCAGCGCCTGGTCGAGACCGCCGGCGGCTCCGGCATCCTGGTCGCCGCCCCGCCGCTGGCCCTGGTCGGCACCGCGGCCGCCGACACCCTGACCGGCGGCGCCGGGGATGACCGGCTGTCGGGGCTGGGCGGCGCCGACACGCTGGAGGGCGGCGCCGGCAATGACGTGCTGGCCGGCGGCGAGGGCAACGACCTGCTGGTCGGCGGCGCCGGGGCCGACACGCTGCTGGGCGGGCCGGGCAACGACCTCTACCGCTACCGCGCCAACAACGAGTTCGACGGCGACCGGCTGGTCGATTTCGGCGAGGGCGACCGCATCGATTTCAGCGGGCTGACCAGCCTGGCCTATATCGCCGACGAGGCCTTCAGCCGCACCCCCGGCGAGATGCGCCTCAGCGGCAAGTGGCTGCAGCTCGACCTCGATGGCGACGGCGTCGCCGATGCCCAGGCCTGGATTTCCGGCGGCGGCATGCTGGTGGAGACCAGCCCGGGGTCGCGCGTGCTGCTGCGCGCCGGCTCGGTGCAGGTGACCGGCAGCGACAGCACCGAGACGCTGAATGGCGGCGGCGGCGCCGACCGCCTCGACGGCGCCGGCGGCAATGACGCGATCAACGGGCTGGCCGGCGACGACATGCTCTATGGCGGCGCCGGCAACGACACGATCAATGGCGGCAGCGGCCATGACTGGCTGGAAGGCGGGCTGGGCGACGACACCCTGGCCGGCGGCAGCGGCAATGACCGGCTGATCGGCGGCAGCGGCAACGACGTGCTGGTCGGCGGGCTGGGCGCCGACATCCTGCGCGGCGGCAGCGGCAAGGATATTTTCCGCTATGCCAGCGTCGCGGAGCTGGATGGCGACATCATCCGCGACATGGAGGCGGGCGACCTGCTCAGCCTCTCGGCCATGGGGCGCTACAGCTTCATCGGCAATGCCGGCTTCACCGGCGCCGGCATGGAGATCCGCTTCGACGGCGGCACGATGACTGTCGATATCGACGGCGACGGGCTGGCCGATGCGACGGCGGCCATCGACACCGGCGGCAAGCTGCTGGAAGGCCAGGTGGCGGGGTCGCTGACCCTGATCGTGGCGCAGGACCGCATCCTGAACGGCACCGCCGCCGCCAATACCCTGACCGGCGGCGCCGGGCAGGACACGATCTCCGGCCTCGACGGCGACGACACGCTGATCGGCGGCGCCGGCAACGACACGCTGCGCGGCGGCAACGGCAATGACACGCTGCGCGGCGGCAGCGGCGGCGACACGCTGGAAGGCGGGCTGGGCTTCGACATCTTCGTCGTCGAGCCCGACCGCGGCCTGTTCAACACCGACACCATCCTCGACTTCAGCAGCGCCGACACGCTGGCCCTGACCGCCTTCTGGGCGCTGACCTGGCTGGGCGACAACCCCTTCAGCGGCGCCCGGCCGGAGGCGCGGCAGGTGCGCACCAGCCTCGGCCTGCGCATCGACATCGACGCCGATGGCGACGGCCTGGCCGAGCAGACGGTGTTCCTGACCGGCAGCGGCGCGCTGCGCGAAAGCGCCACCGGGTCGCGCCTGCTGACCCTGGCGCCGGCGCGGCTGCTGACCGGCGACGCGGCGGCCAATATCCTGATCGGCGATGCCGCCGACGACGTGCTGGTCGGGCTGGAGGGCGCCGACACCCTGGTCGGCTGGGGCGGCAACGACCGGCTGGAGGGCGGCCCCGGCGGCGACACGCTGCGCGGCGAGACCGGCGACGACATCCTGATCGGCGGCGCCGACAACGACATGCTGATCGGCGGGCTGGGCCGCGACCTGCTGACCGGCGGCAGCGGCGCCGATATCTTCCGCTTCAAGTCGGTCGCCGAGATCGGCCTGCTGGAAGACCGCATCACCGACCTGATGCCGGAGGACCGCATCGACCTGTCGCTGATCGACGACCTGCGCTTCACCGATGGCGGCTTCACCGGCCTCGCCGGCCAGGTGGTGGTGCTGGATGCCTGGCAGGGCCGCGACCTGGGCTGGACCTTCCTGGCGATCGACGCCGATGGCGACGGCCAGGCCGATGCCGTGCTGTCGATGGATGGCGACTTCGCGCTGGAGGAGGTGACCGCCGGCACCGAGATCCTGCGCCGCGTCGCCGACCTGGTGCTCGATGGCGGCATCGGCAATGACGGGCTGACCGGCCGCGCCGGGCGCGACACCCTGTCGGGGCTCGACGGCAACGACGTGCTGAACGGGCTGGGCGGCGACGACCTGCTGCGCGGCGGCGCCGGCCATGACACGCTGCTGGGCGGGTCGGGCCACGACGTGCTGCAGGGCGACGACGGCAACGACACGCTGAATGGCAGCGCCGGCAACGACACGCTGCGCGGCGGCGCCGGCAATGACACGCTGGTCGGCGGGCTGGGCGCCGACCTGCTCAGCGGCGGCGCCGGCAACGACATCTTCAAATACGCCTCCGCCGCCGAGATGGCGGGCGACACCATCGCCGATTTCGCGGCCGGCGATTTTCTCGACCTCGCGGCGCTCGGGGCGCGCTTCCTGGGCGACGGCGCCTTCGCCGCCGACGGCACGGCGCAGCTGCGCGTCTGGCAGCTGGGCGTCACCTGGCTGGCGGTGGACAGCGACGGCGACGGCCGCGCGGACGCCACGCTCAGCCTCGCCGGCAGCGTGCCGCTGGAAGAAAGCTTCACCGGCTCCGGCATCTATCGCCGCGTCGCCGACCTGGTGCTGACCGGCACCGCCGCCGCCGAGACGCTGCAGGGCCAGGCCGGCAACGACGTGCTGGCCGGGGCGGGCGGCGACGACATCCTGCTGGGCGCCGGCGGCAACGACATCCTCGATGGCGGCGCCGGCAACGACACGCTGAATGGCGGCCCGGGCAGCGATATCCTGACCGGGGGGCTCGGCAATGACAGCTTCGTTTGGAGCCAGCCGGAGCTGCTGGGCAGCTTCACCGACACCATCGTCGATCTCGGCGTCGGCGACCGCATCGACCTTTCCGCCCTGGGCGGCCGCTTCCTCGGCGCCACGGCCTTCTCGGCCGGCGGCGAGGCGGAAATCCGCCAGAACGGCAGCAGCCTGCTGGTCGACTGGAATGGCGACGGCTTCACCGATGGCGCGATCCAGGTGACCGGCCTCGCCGGGCTGCTGGAGGAAACCGCGCCCGGCATCTTCCAGCTTCCCGCGCCGCTGACCCTGTCGGGCACCAGCGGCGCCGATGTGCTGACCGGTGGCGGCAATGCCGACACCATCAATGGCCAGGGCGGCAACGACATCATCGCCGGCGGCGGTGGCGACGACCTGCTGCTCGGCGGCAGCGGCAACGACATGCTGCTGGGCGGCGAGGGGCATGACCGGCTGGTCGGCGGCCCCGGCACCGACATCATGACCGGCGGCGCGGGCAATGACCGCTTCATCTTCAGCGAGGGCGATGTCGGGCTGGGCAGCGCCCGCGACGTCATCACCGATTTCAACGCTTCCGCCTATGTCGACCAGCTCGACCTCTCGGGCATCGATGCCGACCTGACCCAGGTGGGCGACCAGGCTTTTGTCCTGTCGCCCACCGGCAGCATCACCGGCGCCGGCCAGCTGGTCTTCGGCAATGGCATCCTCTACGGCAATGTCGATGCCGACCTGGCGCCGGATTTCGAGATCGCGCTGACCGGCGTCACCAGCCTGGCCAGCTACAATTTCTGGGCGCTCTAGGGTCCGGTCCAGCCTGTGCTTGGAATGACGCCGGGGGCGGGCTACTGCTTCGCCCATGCGGATCCTGCACACCGCGGACTGGCACCTGGGCCGTTCGCTGCATGGCCAGCCTTTCCTGCCCGAGCAGGAATGGCTGCTGGCCGGCCCCTTCCTGGACATGCTGCGCGACACGCGCCCCGACCTGCTGCTGCTGGCCGGCGATGTCTATGACCGCGCCAACCCGCCCGCCGCGGCGGTGGAGCTGCTGGGCACGGTGCTGGACGCCATCATCCGCGGCCTGGGCATCCCTGTCGCCCTGATCGCCGGCAACCATGACGAGGCCCGCCGCCTGGGCTTCGCCGCCCCGCTGCTGGCCCCGGCCGGGCTGCATATCGCCGGCACCGGCCAGGGTCGTGCCTTCCGCTTCGAGGATCGCCACGGGCCGCTGCAATTGCTGGCCGCCGACTATGCCTCGCCGGAGCAGCTGGCGGGGCATTTCCCGGAAGCCGGCATCACCGACCACGAGGCCGGCTTCGCGGCCGTGATGGGCCATCTGCGCGGGCTGCGCGACCCGGCGGCGCGGGCCATCGTCATGGCGCATGGCTTCGTCCAGGGCGGGCTCGAATCCGACAGCGAGCGGCTGCTGCAGGTGGGCGGCAGCGGCGCCGTCTCGGCCGCCCACCTGGCCGGCTTCGACTATGTGGCGCTGGGCCATCTGCACCGGCCGCAGGCGATGGAGGGCGGCCGCATCCGCTATTCCGGCTCGCCGCTGGCCTATTCCTTCTCCGAGGCCGGGCAGCAGAAATCCGCCACCCTGCTGGAGATCGACGCGACCGGCGCGGTGACGCTGGAAGAAATCCCGCTGCCGGCCCGCCACCCGCTGCGCCTGGTCACCGGCACGCTCGCCGAGGTGCTGGCCACCGCCGAGGCCCCCGGCCGCGAGGACTGGCTGCAGGTCACCCTGACCGACCGTCCCTTCGACGCCATGGCCCGGCTGCGCGAGGCCTTTCCCAATGTGCTCGACCTGCGTTTCCAGTCCCGCGCCGTCGCGGCCTCCTCGCCGCTGACCCGCGCCGGCGCCCGGCACAGCCCGCTGGCGGTGCTGGACGCCTTCTGGCTGGCGGTGCGCGGCGAGGCCCTGCCGGACGCGGCCCGCCCCCCCGCCATCGCCGCCATCGCCGGCGTGGGGGAGGAAGGCTGATGCGCCCGCTCGTCCTGCGCCTCTCGGCCTTCGGCGCCTATGCCGGCACCCAGGAATTCGATTTTTCGGTGCTCGGCCAGCAGCGGCTTTTTCTCATTCACGGCCCGACGGGCGCCGGCAAGACGACGCTGCTGGACGCGATCTGCTTCGCCTTCTTCGGCCAGAGCAGCGGCGAGGAGCGCGAGGCCGCGCATCTGCGCAGCCACCATGCCGAGCCCGGCCAGCCGACCTGGGTCGAGCTCGACTTCGCGCTCGGCGAGGCCCGCTACCGGCTGCGCCGCGCGCCGAAGCAGGAGGCGCCGGGGCGCGGCGGCAAGCTGGTCCAGCGCGGCGGCGAGGCCACGCTGTGGCGCCTGCCGGCGGAGGGCCCGCCGCTGGTCATGGCCGACCAGGTGCCGCGCGTCGCCGAGCAGATCGAGGAGCTGCTGGGCTATCGCGTCGAGGAATTCCGCCAGGTCGTGCTGCTGCCCCAGGGACGCTTCCGCGAATTGCTGACCGCGCCCCCGGGCGACCGCCAGCGGATTCTTGCAAGTCTGTTCCGCACGCATCTCTACGCGCGGCTGGAAGACGCCCTGGCACTGCAGGCGAAGACGGCCCTGGCCACCGCGCAGCAGGCCGAGCAGCACCGCCGCAGCCTGCTGGGCGAGGCCGGCGTCGCCTCGCCGGAGGAGGCCGCCGCCGCGCTGGAGGCGCTGACATCGGAAGCCGATGCCGCCGCGCTCGCCGCGGGCGATGCGGAAAGCAAGGCGACCACCGCCCAGACTGACCTCGAAGCCGGCCGCCGCGCCGCCGAGCGCCATGCCGAGGCGCGCCGGAGCGCCGAGGCGCTGGCCGGCCTGCAGGCGCAATCCGCGGCCATGGCGGAAAAGCAGGACGAAGCCGCGGGCGCCGAGCGCGCTTTGGCCACCGCCCCCGCCGCCGCCACCCTGGCCGCCGCCGGCGAGGCCGCGCAGGACGCCACCGACGCCGCCGCCCGCGCCGCCGCCGCCGAAGCCACCGCCCGCGCCCGCCGCGACAAGGCTGCGCTGGCCCAGGCCGAAGCCCAGCCGCGCCGCGCCGAGGCCGCCACCCTGCGCCAGGGCGTCGCGGCCCTGGCCGAGGCGCAGCGCGCCGCCGATGCGCTCGCCGCGCTGGAGAAGCACGCGGCCGAGGCCGCCGGTCGCCTCTCGGCCGCCGCGACCACCCGCGAGAAGGCGGCACTGGCAGAAACCCGCCAGCGCGAGGCCCGCGCCGCCGCCGAGGCCGCCCAGCAATCCGCCGCCGCTGCCACCCAGCAGCGCCCCGGCCTGCTGGCCACCCGCGACCAGGCCGCCGGCCAGGCGAAGGACGCCGTGGCGCTCGCCGCCCTGGCGCCGGAGATCACCCGCCAGGACGCCGCCCTGGCCCAGGCGGCCGCCGCCGAGGCCACCGCCAGCGCGGCGCTGGCAACAACCCGCGCCGCGCGGCAGCAGGCCGAGCGTGCCGCGCTGGCCGCCGCCGCCGCGCATTGGTCGGCCCGGCTGCGCGACGGCGAGGCCTGCCCGGTTTGCGGCGCGCTCGACCACCCGGCCCCCGCCGCTGCGCCCGAGGGCGAGCTCGCCGACCCCGACACCGCCCGCGCCGCCGAGGATGCCGCGGCGACCGCCCTGGCCGACCGCCAGCGCGCCGTGTCGGTCGCCGAGCAGGCCCTGTCGCGCAGCCGCGACCGCGCCGGCGACCTGCGCCAGCGCCTGCCGGAGGGGCTGGACCCCGCCGCCGCCAGCATCGCCGCCGGCCAGGCCGAGGCCGCCCTGGCCGCTGCCGACGGCATCGCCCAGAAGGCCCCCGCCGCCGCCAGGGCGCTGGCGCAGGCCGAAGCCGCCCTGGCCGCGGCGGTGGCGGACCTGGCCACGGCCGACGCCACCCTGGCCACCGCCACGACCGAGGAGGCGGAAACCCGGCACGAGGCCGCCGCCCGCCGCCGCCAGATCCCCGAGGATGCCCGCGACCCGGCGATCCTCGCCGCGCGGCTGCGCCAGGCCGAGGCCGCCGTCGCCGCCCTGGAAGACAGCATCCGCGCCGCCGAGCGCGAGGATTCCGCCGCCGAGGCCGCGCTGCAGGCCGCGACAGGGGCCGCGCGCGACGCCACCGCCCGCGCCGCCGCCGCCGCCACCCGGCGCGAGGCGGCCCTCGACGCGCTGGAGGAGGCCGCCCGCGCCGCCGGCTTCGCCGATGCCGCCGCCGCCCGCGCCGCGCAGCGCCCGCCGGCGGCGTTGGCGGCGCTGAAGCAGGCGGTCGAGCAGCATGGCCGGGCGCTGCACCAGGCCGAGCTCGCCGCCACCCGCGCCAGCGCCGAGATCGCCGGCCTGGCGCCCCCCGACCTGGCGGCGCTGGCCGCCGCCGAGGCCGCCGCGCGGGAGGCGCTGCGCCAGGCGCGCGACGCCGCCGGGCGCCTGGCCGAGCGCCTGGCCACCACCGCCCGGCGCCTGGCCGGCATCCGTGCCGCTGAAGCGGCGCTGGAGGCCGCCCGCGCCGCGCATCTGCTGGTCAGCGACCTGGCCGAGACCGCCCGCGGCAAGAACGACCGCAAGCTGTCGCTGCAGGGCTTCGTCCTGGCCGGCCTGCTGGACGAGGCGCTGTCGGCGGCCAACCAGCGGCTGCAGGCGATGCTCGGCGGCCGCTTCAGCCTGCGCCGGCGGGAGGAGCCGGGCCGCGCCATCGGCCTCGACATCGAGGTGCTGGACGAATGGACCGGCCAGCCGCGCCCCGCCGCCACCCTGTCCGGCGGCGAGGGGTTCTGCGCCGCGCTCGCCCTCGCCCTGGGCCTGGCCGACACGGTGCAGGCGCATGCCGGCGCCCGGCGGATCGACGCGCTGTTCATCGACGAGGGCTTCGGCACGCTGGACGAGGAAGCGCTGGACAAGGCGATGGACGTGCTGGCCAGCCTGCCCGCCGGCGACCGGCTGGTCGGCATCATCAGCCATGTCGCGGAGCTCCGCGCCCGCATCCCCGCCCGGCTGGAGGTCACCCCCGGCCCGCGCGGCAGCCGCGCCCGCTTCGTCACCGGCTGAATGTTCGCGGCCCGCCACCCCTGGCGGGCCGCCTATGCCGCCACGACCTACCGCGCCGTCCATCGGGGGCGGAAGACCGTGATCCGCCCCGGCCAGCGCGGCCCGGAATGGGCGGGGCAGGGGGCCTTCGTCACCGCCTGGAACCCGGGCTCGGCGCCACGATCGCGTGCCACCAACCACCGCGCCCAGGCCCGGCTGCGCGCCGCCCTCCGCGCCCGGGGCCTGCAGATCGCCGAAGGCTTCGGCCACCCCGACGACGATTATCCCGGCGAGCCGATGCTGCTGGCCTTCCCGCTGCGCCCCGCCTTGGCCGCCCGGATCGGCCGCGCCTTCCGCCAGAACGCTGTCCTCCTGGTCGCGGCCCGGCGCCCGGCGCGGCTGCTCTGGCTGCGATGACGCGCGAATGGCGCAGGATTCATGACGAAGCGATTGCAGGAAGCCGGGCGGGCGGCAATGAATAGCAAGGTCGTAGAGAAGACCTGCCGATGTGCCGTTTCCTCGCCTATCGCGGCGACCCGATCTTCCTGTCGGACATGGTCTGCGCCCCGGCGCATTCGCTGATCCACCAGTCGATGCATGCCGATGAAGGCAAGACCGTCACCAATGGCGACGGCTTCGGCCTCGGCTGGTACGGCGAGCGGGAGGAGCCCGGCCTCTACCGCGAGATCCGCCCGGCCTGGTCGGACGAGAACCTGCGCTCGCTCTGCAGCCAGGTGCGCTCCCGCCTGTTCTTCGCCCATGTGCGGGCCTCCACCGGCACCTCGACCACGCGGGCCAATTGCCACCCCTTCGCCCATGGCAAGCAGCTGTTCATGCACAACGGCCAGGTTGGCGACTACGCCCTGCTGAAGCGCCGGATCGAGGCGCTGATCCCCGACAGCCTCTACGCCCACCGCCAGGGCACCGGCGACACCGAGGCGCTGTTCCTGGCCGCCCTCGCCGAAGGCCTGGCCGAGGACCCGGTCGGCGCCATGGCCCGCACGCTCGGCCGCGTGCTGGGCCTGATGGCCGGGGCCGGCACCCGCCAGCCCCTGCGCTTCGCCGCCGCGCACAGCGACGGCGAGACGCTGACCTGCTTCCGCTGGTCCTCCGACAGCCGGCCGCCCTCGCTCTACTGGCGACAGGGACGCTGCGGTGGCGTGATGGTGGTCTCCGAACCGGTCGACGAACGCGGCGCCGGCTGGCAGCCGATCCCGCCCAACGCCGTCCTGGTGGCGAAGCCGGACGCGGCCGTGGAGATACGGGCGTTCAGCGTCGAAGCATGGGCTTTGGCAGCTTAGGATAGAAACAGGCCAGGGGAATGAATTCCCCTGGACCCCATCTTTTTTCTGTTCACCGGCCGTTTGACCACCAGCGCACGACCACGGGCGACACCCGGGCAGCACGACGGGACGCCATTCACAAAAACAGCGCGCCCTGGCAGGTCGCGCTGTCGATGGGCCGTTTCACGTACTGTCTTCACGTGGACACGGCAGTCTGAAAGAAAAAAGATGGGGGTTCGGGGGAATTCATTCCCCCGACCTGCCAAGTCCTTCTCTTCACATCCCGCCGATATAATTCGGCCCCCCGGCGCCTTCCGGCGTGCACCAGTCGATGTTCTGCGACGGGTCCTTGATGTCGCAGGTTTTGCAATGCACGCAGTTCTGCGCGTTGATCACCAGGCGCGGCTCGCCTTCTTCCATGCCCACCGCCTCATAGACGCCGGCCGGGCAGTAGCGGCTTTCCGGCGCGCGGAAGGTGTCCCAGTTGACGCCTTTCCACTTGTCCGGGTCCTTCAGCTTCAGGTGGGCGGGCTGGTCTTCCTCGTGGTTGGTGTTCGACAGGAACACCGAGGACAGCCGGTCGAAGGTCAGCTTCCCGTCCGGCCGGGGATAGGCGATCTTCTCGCATTGGTCGGCCGGCTTGGTGGCGCTGTAGTCGGCGTGGTGCGCCAGCGTCCAGGGCGCCTTGCCGCGCAACACATAGGTGTCCAGCGCGCCGTTGATCATGCCGCCGACCAGGCCCCACTTCGCGAAGCCCGGGCGGATGTTGCGGCAGGCGGAGAGCTCCTCGTAGACCCAGCTGTTCTTCAGGGCCTCGGGGTAGGCGTCGAGGGTGGGGCTGGACGCTTCCGACTTCAGCGCCTCGGCCAGGGCCTCGGCGGCCAGCATGCCGGACTTCATCGAGGTGTGGGTGCCCTTGATCTTGGGCACGTTCAGGAAGCCCGCCGTGTCGCCGATCAGCGCGCCGCCGGGGAAGACCAGCTTCGGGATCGACTGCAGCCCGCCCTCGTTCAGCGCGCGGGCGCCATAGGCGATGCGCTTGCCGCCTTCCAGGATCTTGCGGATCTCCGGATGGGTCTTCAGCCGCTGCATCTCCTCGAAGGGGGAGAGCCAGGTGTTCTGGTAGTCGAGCCCGACGACGAAGCCGATCGAGACCAGGTTCTCGCCCAGCATGTACATGAAGGAGCCGCCATAGGTGTCGGCCTTCAGCGGCCAGCCGATGCTGTGCCAGATGCGCCCCGGGGTGTGGCGCTCCTTCGGGATCTCCCACAGCTCCTTGATGCCCAGGCCGTAGGTCTGCGGCTGCACGCCGTCGCGCAGGTTGTACAGCGCCTCGAGCTTCTTGGTCAGCGACCCGCGGCAGCCCTCGCCGAACAGGGTGTAGCGGCCGCGCAGCTCCATGCCGGGCTGGTAGTTCGGGCCTTCCTCGCCGCTGCGCTCGATGCCCATGACGCCGGCGACGACGCCCTTGACCACGCCGTCCTCGATGATGGTCTCGGAGGCGGCGAAGCCGGGATAGATCTCGACCCCCATCGCCTCGGCCTTCGCGCCCAGCCAGCGGCAGACATTGCCCAGGCTGACCACGTAATTGCCGTGGTTGTGCATCTGCGGCGGCGTCGGCAGGCGGATCGCGCGGGTCTCGGTCAGGAAGACGAAATGGTCGTCGGCGGCGGGGGTGGCCAGGCCCGGCGGGTCGTCGCGCCAGTCGGGGATCAGCTCGTCCAGCGCCCGCGGCTCCAGCACGGCGCCGGACAGGATATGGGCACCGACCTCGCTGCCTTTCTCGACCACGCAGACCGAGGCGTCCGGGGAGAGCTGCTTCAACCGGATCGCCGCGGCCAGGCCGGCAGGGCCCGCGCCGACGATCAGGACGTCGAATTCCATGCTCTCGCGTTCAGACACCTTGCTGTTCTCCCTTGGTCCCGCTGCATTGCCTTAGCCCGATCGCGGGTTGCGCGGAACCCCGCCGCAGCGCGATATGGCGGGGTATGAACGCCTCCTCCCCCGACCCGAGCGACAGCGCTTTCGCCGCGGCCGAGCTGCTGGCCGCGCTGCGGCTGCAGCTTGACTGGGGCGTCGACGAGGCGCTGGGCGAGGCCCCGATCGACCGGCTGGCGCTGCGCCCCGCCGCCGCCGCCCTGCCGCCGCGGCGCGAGGGGGCGGCGCCGGTGGACGCCGCCGCCTCGGATGCCTTGCCGGCCGAGGCGCCGGCCGCGCGCGCGCCGCTGAAGCGTGCCGCCGCGGTGCTGCCGCTGGCCCGGCCACCGACGCCGGCCGCCGAGGGCGCCGCCGCCATCGCCGCCGGGGTCGACAGCCTGGAGGCGCTGCGCGAGGCCATCGCCGGCATCGATTCGCCGCTGCGCGACACCGCCACCAACCTGGTCTTCGGCGACGGCCACCCGCAGGCCGGGCTGATGTTCGTGGGCGAGGCCCCGGGCGGCGACGAGGACCGGCTGGGCCGCCCCTTCGTCGGCGTCTCCGGCCAGCTGCTGGACCGGATGCTGGCCAGCATCGGGCTGGACCGGACCAATCCGGCGCCGGGCCAGGGCTTCTACATCACCAATATCCTGCCCTGGCGGCCGCCGGGAAACCGCACGCCGACGGACGCCGAGATCACCCAGTTCCTGCCGCTGGTGCTGCGCCATATCGAGCTGGTGAAGCCGCGGCACGTGGTGATGCTGGGCGGCACCTCGGCCAAGGCGCTGCTGCGCGCCAAGGACGGCATCACCCGGCTGCGCGGCCGCTGGCACCGGCTGCCGGCGGGGGGCGCCGAGCTGCCGGCGCTGCCGACGCTGCACCCCGCCTATCTGCTGCGCAATCCGTCTGCGAAGCGCGAGGCCTGGGCCGACCTGCTGCTGTTGCGCCGCAGCATCGACTCGGAAAATGTGAATAACTCGCCGGCAGAATAAACGTTTTTTGATGAAACCTGCGGCGCCAAGCTGCTGGATTTCCTGGGAGACGTCTCATTCAGTGAGATTTGTCCCGACATCAGGCATTGCCCCCCCGCCATTCGGCCGGTAACGCCATCCACGCCATGCGAGCGTTCTGCACCATGGCCCTGCGTCCGCGCATCCTGGCCTTCGGTCTGGGCTGCGCGGCGTCGCTTTGGGGGGGGGCTCAGGTCCCCGCCCAGGCGCAACGGGCCGGAGAGACCGCCCCCCTTGAGCGGGCTATGAGCGTCCCACGCCCCACCCTGTCCGCAGGTGTGGCGGGACTTCCGCAACCACTTGCCCCTTCCGACGCGATGCGGCTGTCCCGCATCTTCGGGCTGCAGGAGCGTGGCGACTTCGCCGCCGCGCAGGCCGAGGCCGAGCGTCTGGAGGACCGGCGGCTGATGGGCCATGTGCTGGCCGATCGCTGGCGCCGGGCCGGCGCGCCGGAACCTTCGGCGCCCGAGCTCTATGCCTGGCTCGCCGAATATGCCGACCACCCGGATGCCGGCTTCCTGCATGCGCTGCTGCGCCGGCGGCTGCCGCGCAACGCGCCGCATCCGCCGGCCCCGCCCGACGAGTTCCTGGCCCCCGAGGCCGAGGCGGTGCCGGAGGAGCGCGAGCCGCCCAACCGCAGCGTCAGCCGGGATGCCCGGCTGGACCGCTCGGTGCGCTCGGCCGCCGGCGACGGCGATGCCGAGGCGGCGCTGTCCGCCGTCAACCGCGGCGCCAGCGGCAGCTATGCCGCGCTGCTGCGGGCCGAGGTGGCGCTCGCCTTGTTCCAGAAGGGCCGCGACGAGGAAGGCTACCGCATCGCCGCCGAGGCGGCCCGCGCCCAGCCGGGCCTGGCCTATCCCGCCTTCGTCGCCGGCCTGTCGGCCTGGGGCATGGGCAAGGCCGACCTGGCCCTGGCCCAGTTCGAGGCGGCGGCGCGGGCCGATAGCGGCGCCCCGGCGCTGCGGGCGGCGGCCGCCTTCTGGACCGCGCGGGCGGCGATCCGCACCCGCCGGCCGCAATTGTACGTGCCCTGGATGCTGCAGGCGGCGCAGGAGCCGCGCGCCTTCTACGGCATGATCGCCCGCCGCATCCTGGGCCTCGCCCCGGGCTTCGCCTGGGAGCGGGAGGTGGCCGGCGAGGCCGAGGGCGCGGCGCTGGCCGAGACCGCCTCCGGCTGGCGGGCGCTGGCCCTGCTGCAGATCGGCCAGCGCGAGCGGGCCGAAGCCGAGCTGCGCCGGCTCTGGCCGGTGGCGCAGGGCAATCCGGGCCTGTCGCGCGCCATGCTGGCGGTGGCGAGCTCCGCCGGCATGACCGAGCTCGCCGCCCAGGTGGCGGCGCTGGCGCAGACCAGCGACGGCCGGCCGCGCGACTATGACCGCTTCCCGCTGCCGCGGCTGGAGCCGCTGACCGGCTTCCGCGTCGACCCGGCCCTGCTCTACGGCCTGGCGCTGCAGGAAAGCCGCTTCGACGCCCGGGCGGTCTCGCCGGCAGGCGCCCGCGGGCTGATGCAGATCATGCCGGCGACGGCGGCCTATATCCTGAAGGAATCGGGGATGCGGGGAAATGCGGCCGGCCGGCTGCACGACCCCTCCTTCTCGATGGAGCTGGCGCAGCGCTACCTGCACCTGCTGACCTCGCGCGAGGTGGTGGACGGCGATCTGATCCGCATGCTGGCCGCCTATAACAACGGCCCCGGCAATGTCGGGCGCTGGGCGCCGAATGTGCGGCACCAGGACGATCCGTTCCTGTTCATCGAATCGATCCCGGTCGGCGAGACCCGGGTCTTCGTGCAGCGGGTGCTGACCTATTCCTGGATCTATGCCAGCCGGCTGGGCCTGCCTTCGCCCAGCCTGGACGCCCTGGCCGCGGGCAATTTCCCGCGCTTCGGCGGCGCCACGCTGGAAGTGGCCGAGCAGCCCGCCCCCCGCGGGCGCTGACCGGAATGGCGCCGGCCGGGGGCGAATTGCACCCCGGCCGTTTCGCCATGCGACACCGGTCACGCATAAGAGTTTTATTCTCTTCTCCTGACGCATCCTGCCAAGAAAGACCGCGGTTGCACTGCCGCGCGGCGCATGCCATCCGGGCCCCGGCGCAGCTTGCGCTGGGCCGCCCGGTCCGGCGCGCCGCGCTGCGCCGCGTTGCCACGCTGCCGCCTCACTCCGACCAGGATGGTCCCCAGGATGGTCCCCAGGATGGTTCACGCCGCGCCCCGCCGGGTCAGCCTCGCCACGCTGATCACCGCCCTCGTGCTGCTGCTGATCTTCGCCGCCGGGGGCTTCGCCGCCTGGCGCGTGCTGGAGGATGGGCGGGAGCAGCGGCAGGCGGTCGATTCCAGCACCCAGACGGTCGCCAGCCTGCTGGAGCTGCGCAACTCCGTCTTCGAGACGGTGGTGATGCGCAACCTCTTCCTCTCCAGCCCCGGCGACACCGCGGCGCGGACCGCCTTCGACGACGCCCTGGCCCTGCTGAAGCAGCGCCAGGCCGCCATGCTGGCCCTGGCCCCGGCGGGCGACCCGCAGGCGCCGGCGGCGGCGGTGCTCAGCCGCGGCCTGGACGGGCTGGCGGCGCGCCTGCTGCAGACCATCCGGCTGTCGGGCGCCGAGATCGACCTGCCGCTGCTGCTGCGCGAGGCGGGGATGGAGCGCGGCCGGCTGGCCGCCGCCATCGACGTGATGATCGGCCGCGAGCGCACCGAGCTCGCCACCTACAACCAGGTCTACCTGATCAAGGTCGAGCAGCTGCGCACCGTCTTCGTGCTGCTGCTGCTGACCGCGGCGACGCTGGCCATCGCCTCGGTCTGGGGGCTGCACCGCCACCTCTCGGCCTCGGCCACCCGCTATGCCGAGCTGGAGGCGGCCAAGCAGGCGGCCGATGCCGCCAATGCCGCCCTGGGCGAGAGCCGCGGCCAGCTGCAGTCGATCCTGGACCATGCCCGCGACCCGATCCTGCTGGTCGATGCCGAGGAGCGGGTGCAGGTCGCCAACCTGGCCGCCTCCGACCAGTTCCAGCTGACCCCCGACGAGCTGGCCGGCAGCCGCATCCGCGCCCTCATCCCCGGCTTCGGCGCCCGCGCCGGCGAGGTGCAGGCGCGGCGTGCCGACGGCACGCTGTTCCCGGCCGAGCTGTCGGTCGGCCAATATGCCGATGGCGGCGCCGTCTGCGTGCTGCGCGACGTCACCGAGCGGCACCGGCTGGACGCGCTGAAAAGCGAGTTCGTCTCCACCGTCAGCCATGAGCTGCGCACGCCGCTGACCTCGATCCGCGCCTCGCTCGGCCTGGTGATGGGCGGCGTGGTCGGCGCCCTGCCGGCCCAGGCGCGCGACCTGCTCGACATCGCCCACAAGAATTCCGAGCGGCTGGTGCTACTGGTCAACGACATCCTCGACATCGAGAAGATCGAGAGCGGGCGCCTCGACTTCCAGCGCGAGCGCAGCTCGGCGCGCCACCTGCTGAACCAGGCGGTCACCGCCAACCGCGCCTATGGCAGCCAGTTCGGCGTCGAGTTCCTGCTGGAGGAGGAAGGCCGGGACGCGCAGATCTATGCCGACGTCCAGCGCATCCAGCAGGTGCTGGCCAACCTGCTGTCCAACGCCGCCAAGTTCTCGCCGCGCGACGGAAAGGTGGTGGTCAGCCTCGCGGTGGACGCCGGCAACGTCACCTTCAGCGTGCGCGACTTCGGCCGCGGCATCCCGGCCGAGTTCCGCGGCCGCATCTTCCAGCGCTTCGCCCAGGCGGACAGCTCGGATGCGCGGCAGAAGGGCGGCACCGGCCTCGGCCTGTCGATCAGCAAGGCGATCATCGAGCACCATGCCGGCGGCATCGGCTTCGAGGATGCCGAGGGCGGCGGCACCCGCTTCTTCTTCTCGCTGCCGCGGCTGGTCGAGCGCAGCGCGCCGCCGCCCTCGGCCAGCGCCGGCGCCGGCGGCCAGCGCCGCCGCGCCCTGGTGGTGGAGGACGACCCCGATGTCGGGCCGCTGCTGCAGCGGATGCTGGACCAGTATGGCTGGGACAGCGAGCTGGCCTGCAACGCGGCGGAGGCGATCGACTGGCTCGACCGCGGCCATTTCGACGCCATGACGCTGGACCTGATGCTGCCGGACGAGGACGGGCTGTCGCTGTTCCGCCGGCTGCGCCGGCGCGAGGATGGCCGCGTGCTTCCGGTGGTGGTGGTCTCGGCCATCGCCGACCAGGGGCGGCGGGCGCTGAACGGCGACGCGGTCGGCGTGGTCGACTGGCTGGACAAGCCGATCGACCCGGCGCGCCTGCGCGCCGCGCTGCGCCAGGCGCTGCGGCACCATGGCGGCCCGGCCACCATCCTGCATGTCGAGGACGATGCCGACATCACCCGCGTCGTCTCCGCCGTGATGGGGGACGCCGCGCAGATGGTGCCGGCCCGCAGCCTCGCCGAGGCGCGCGAGGCCCTGGCCGGGTCGTCGCCCTTCGCGCTGGTCATCATCGATGTCGGCCTGCCCGATGGCAGCGGCCTCGACCTGCTGCAGGATATCCGGGCGCTGGACCCGCCGCCGCCGGTGCTGATCTTCTCGGCCAGCGACATGGATGCGCGCACCACGCGCAGCGTCTCGGCGTCGCTGGTGAAAAGCCGCACCGACAACCGCGCCCTGCAGGGCACCATCCTGAACCTGATCGAGGGCACGCCCGCGGCCCCCGCGACCGAGGCCTGAGCTGCCATGACCGATCTGAACCGCATCCTCTATGTCGAGGACGACGACGATGTCCGCCGCCTGGCCGCGCTGACGCTGCAGGCGGTGGGCGGCTTCACCGTCGAGGCCTGCGCCTCCGGCGCCGAGGCGCTGGAGAAGGTCGGGGCCTTCGCGCCGCAGCTGCTGCTGCTCGACGTCATGATGCCGGGCATGGACGGGCCGACCACGCTGGAGCGGCTGCGGCTGCTGGAGGCGACCAGCGCCACCCCCGCCATCTTCATGACCGCCAAGGTGCAGCCGCAGGAGGTGGCGCGGTATCGCGCGCTGGGCAGCCTCGACGTCATCTCCAAGCCCTTCGACCCGATGAGCCTCTCCGCCCAGGTCCGCGACATCTGGAACCGCCGCGATGGCTGAGCCCGCGCCCGGCGCCGAGCTCGAGATGCGCGACGCGCTGCGCCGGCTGCGCGCCGATGGCGTGCAGCGGCTGGGCGAGCGGGTGCGCGACCTCGAGGCGGCCTGGACCGCGCTTCAGCCGCGCCGGCTGGCCTGGGACCAGGCGGCGCGCGAGGCGGTGGCCGAGCTGGCGGCCTCGGCGCACCGGCTGGCCGGGGCCGGCGGCACCTTCGGCTTCCCGGCGCTGTCGGCGGCCGCCGCGCCGCTGGAGCTGATCCTGCTGGGCCTGCGCGACGAGGCCATCCCCAGCACCGACCATATCCGCCAGGCGACGCTGCTGATCGGTGCCGTCGCCGCCGCCTGGGAAGCCGGGCCCGACGGGCATGACAGCGCTGCCGGCCCCGCCGCCGCGCGCAGCCCGGCCGAGGCCGCCGAGCCCGTCTTCCTGTTCGCCGAGCCGAGCGAACGGGCGATGCTCTCGGCGGTGATCGCCAATCTCGGCTATGCCGTGACCCGGCTGCCGGAGCTGGCCGAGGGCGCCGAGACGCCGCGCATCGCGGCGGCCGTGGTCGACGACGCCGTGCCCGGCGCGCTGGAGCTGTGCCGCCGCCTGGCCGGCCGCGCGCCGCTGGTGCTGCTGGCCGGCGAGAGCACCTTCGAGGCCCGCCTGGCCGCCGCCCGCGCCGGGGTCGAGGCCGTGGTGCCCAAGCCGCTGGAGGTCAACGAGCTGGCCGACTGGCTGGACCATTTCGCCGGCACCCGCGCCGAGGCCGCCGCGTCCATCCTGGTGGTCGACGACGACGCCCTGCTGGCCGAGGCCTATGCCCTGGCGCTGCGCCAGGCGGGGATGCAGGTCACCGCCATCTCCGACCCGGCCCAGGCCATCGCCGCCATCGCCGCGGCGACGCCGGACCTGGTGCTGATGGACATGCAGATGCCCGGCATCGACGGCATCGAGCTGGCCCGCGTCATCCGCCAGACCCGCCGCAACCTGTCGCTGCCGATCCTGTTCCTGTCCGCCGAGCAGGACCCGCAGAAGCAGATGCTGGCCCGCCGCCTGGGCGGCGACGACTTCATCCCGAAGCCGGTCGACCTGGACCGGCTGGTCGACCTGGTGCGGCTGCGCGCCGAGCGCGCCCGCGCGCTGCGCGCCGTGATGGAGACCGACAGCCTGACCGGGCTGCTGAACCACGCCCGCTTCAAGGAGCGGCTGGGGCTGGAGCTGGAGCGGGCGCAGCGCCACGGCATGGCGCTGTCCCTGGTGCTGCTGGACATCGACCATTTCAAGGCGGTCAACGACACCCATGGCCACCTGGTCGGCGACCGGGTGATCCGCGGCCTGTCGCGCAGCCTGCAGAAGCGGCTGCGGCGCACCGACGTGATCGGCCGCTATGGCGGCGAGGAATTCGCCGTGCTGCTGCTGAACACCGCCCCCGAGGCCGCCGCCGAGATCATCGACGGCATCCGCGCCCGCTTCGCCGAGACCCCCTTCGAGACCACCAGCGGCCATTTCTTCTGCCGCTTCAGCGCCGGCGTCGACGGCATCGCCGCCGGGGCGGCGGAGACGACATCGGGCGAGGCCTTGATCTCCGCCGCCGATGCGGCCCTCTATGCCGCGAAGCGCGCCGGCCGCAACCGGGTGACGCTGGCGCCCTGAGGAGTTCACGCCCCATGCCGATCGACGAGTCGCTGCCCTTCCTGCCGGTCTCGATCGCCATCCTGACCGTCTCCGACAGCCGCGACCTGGCCAGCGACAAGTCCGGCGCCATCCTGGCCGAGCGGATCGAGGGCGCCGGCCACCGCCTGCACAGCCGCCAGATCGTCCGCGACGAGGCTAACGCCATCGAGGCGGTGATGCGCGGCTGGATCGCTGATGGCGAGGTCGATGTCGGCATCACCACCGGCGGCACCGGCATCACCGGCCGCGACGTGACGCCCGAGGCCTTCGCCCGCGTGCTGGAGAAAGAGATCACCGGCTTCGGCGAGCTGTTCCGCATGCTGAGCTACCAAAAGATCGGCACCTCGACGATCCAGTCCCGCGCCATCGGCGGCGTGTCGGGCGGGACCTACCTGTTCGCGCTGCCGGGGTCGTCGGGGGCGGTGAAGGACGGCTGGGACGATATCCTGCGCTTCCAGCTCGATGCCCGACACAAGCCGTGCAACCTGGTGGAGCTGATGCCGCGGTTGCAGGAACATCTTCGGTAAGTTCAGGACGAAGGGCAGGCACGCCGCTGGGGGCTCCGCCCCCAGACCCCCGCCGGGGTG
>NZ_CACSJM010000040.1 GCF_902706185.1 Roseomonas sp. 18066
ATGGGGGCGGGGCCGGGGCGGCTGCTGCGCCGGCATGTGCTGCCCAACATCGTCTCGCCGGTCATCGTCAAGATGTCGCTCGACATGGGCTTCGCCATCCTGACCGTGGCCTCGCTGGGCTTCGTCGGCATCGGCGTGAAGCCGCCGACGCCGGAATGGGGTTCTCTTCTCTCGGTCGCGCGGGCGAACATGCCGGATTATTGGTGGACGGCGATCTTCCCGGGGCTGGCCATCTTCCTCGCCGTCTTCGGCTTCAACCTGCTGGGCGACGGCTTGCGCGACCTGCTTGACCCCAAGGCGCGCCGCTGATGGCCCTGCTCGAAATCCGCGACCTGCACCTGCATATGCGCTCCTTCGATGGCGAGGCGCATGTGCTGAACGGCATCGACCTGACCGTCGACCGCGGCGAGATCTGGGGCATCGTCGGCGAGACCGGCTGCGGCAAGTCGCTGACCGGCCTGTCGATCTCGCGCCTGGTGCCGACGCCGCCGGCCCGCTACGCGCGGGGCTCGATCCGCCTCGATGGCGAGGACCTGTTGCAGGCCGACGAGAAGCGGTTGCGCGCGCTGCGCGGCCGGCGCATCGGCATGATCTTCCAGGACCCGACCACCAACCTGAACCCGGTTTTTCGCGTCGGCGAGCAGCTGCTGGACGTGGCCCTCCATGCCGGGCGCTCCGATCCGGCGCTGCTGGGGCTGGCGCCCGGCGCCTCGGGGCGGGCGCTGCGGCGGGCGGCGCGGGAATTGTCGCTGGCCATGCTGGACCGCGTCGGCATTCCCAACCCCGCCGCGCGGCTCGACGATTATCCGCACCAGTTCTCCGGCGGCATGAAGCAGCGCGTGCTGATCGCCATGGCGCTGATCGGCCGGCCTGACCTGCTGATCGCCGACGAGCCGACCACGGCGCTCGACGTCTCGGTGCAGGCGCAGATCCTGCGGCTGATCCACGACCTGGTGCGCGAGCACGGGCTGGGGGTCATGTTCATCACCCACAATCTCGGCGTGGTGGCGCAGCTCTGCAGCCATGTCGCGGTGATGTATGCCGGCAATGTGGTCGAGGCTGGGCCGGTGCGCGACGTGCTGAAATCGCCGCGCCATCCCTATACCAACGCGCTGCTGGCCGCACTCCCCACCGCGGGGACGGTGCGCGGCGCGCTGCAGGGGCTGGCGGGGACGGTGCCCTCGCTGCTGGTGCCGCCGCCGGGCTGCCGCTTCGCCAACCGCTGCCGCCTCGCCGAGCCGGGCTGCGACGCCGGCACCCCGGCGCTGGTCGGGCCAGAGGGCGGGCATCGCGTCGCCTGCCCGGTGGTGCTGCGCGGGGAGGCCGCCTGATGCTCGAGGTCGAAGGCGTCTCGAAACTCTATGGCGGCGAGCGGCGCGGCTTCTTCGGCCGGGCGCCTGAAGTCCAGGCCTTGTCCGAGGTTTCCCTGTCCGTCCGCCGCGGCGAGAGCTTCGGGTTGGTCGGCGAAAGCGGTTCCGGCAAGACGACGCTGACCCGCTGCCTGTTGCGACTGGAAGAAATCTCGGCCGGGTCGATCCGCTTCGACGGCGCCGATGTGGGAAAACTCTCGGCGGCCGGCCTGCGCGACCTGCGGGCGCGCATCGGCATCGTCTTCCAGGACCCCTATGCCTCGCTGAACCCGCGCATGAGCATCGCCGAGATCGTCGGCGAGCCGATGGAAATCCATCGCGCCCGCCTCGGCCTCGACGGGCGCGGGCGGCGCGACCGGGCCGCCGAGCTGCTGGAGCGCGTGGGCCTCGGCCCGCAGCATCTGGGGCGGTTCCCGCATGAATTCTCCGGCGGCCAGCGGCAGCGCATCGGCATCGCGCGGGCGCTGGCGACGGGGCCGGATTTCCTGATCCTGGACGAGCCGACCTCGGCGCTCGACGTCTCGGTGCAGGCGCAGGTGCTGAACCTGCTGCACGACCTGCAGGCGCAGCTCGGCCTCACCTACTTCTTCATCAGCCACGACCTGGGCGTCATCCGCTATGTCTGCGACCGGGTGGCGCTGATCTATCGCGGCCGGCTGGTCGAGGAGGGCGTCACCGAGGCGGTGTTCCAGCACCCCGCCAGCGACTATGCCCGCAGCCTGATCGCCGCCATGCCGGACCCCGACCCGGACCGCTCGCCCTTCCGCTGACGCGCGCGCGGGCTGACAGGGGGGCCGCTGCGTGTATTCTCGCAAACCATGCCCGCCGCGCCCGACGCCTCGATCGACCTCGCCGCCTTTCCCGCCGCCGAAGGCGGCGCGATGCATTTCAACGGCCGCAGCCTGGGCTCGCCGGAAGAGGCCTTCTGGGCCTGGCGCCGCATCGCCGGCATCTTCTTCGATGTCGCCCTGCCGCGGCCCGACGCCATGGCCGGCTTCGCCGCCGAGATGGAAAGCCACAACCTGGGCGGCGTGGTGATCGGCCGCATCGCCGCCAGCGCCCAGGTGTTCCGCCGCAGCGCCTTCACCATCGCCCGCACCGGCATGGACCACTACCTGGTGCAGCTGTACCGCCAGGGCGGCTATGCGGGGCTGGCGGGCGAGCGCAGCCTGCTGGTGCGGCCGGGCGACACCAGCATCCTCGACATGGCGCAGACGGTGCATACCGAGGCCAGCGACTTCGAGAACATCACGCTCGTCATGCCGCGCGCCAGCCTGGCGCCGCTGGTGCGCAGGCCGGAGGCGCTGCATGGCGTGGTGCTCGGCGGCGACACGCCGCTGGGCCGGCTGCTGGCGGACCATCTGGTCGGGCTGCAGGAAAGTGCTGCCCAGCTGAGCCAGGCCGAGGCGCAGCCGCTGATCCAGGCCACCGCCATGCTGGTGGCCGCCTGCGCCAGCCCCGCCATCGCCGCCCGGCCCGAGGGGCAGGAGACGGTGCATGCGCCGTCGCTGGTGCTGATCCGCCGCTTCATCGAGGGCAACCTGGCCTCGCCGGAGCTGTCGCCGGAGCTTTTGACAAAGCAGTTCGGCGTGTCGCGGCCGACGCTGTACCGGCTGTTCGAGCCCTATGGCGGCGTCGCCAGCTATATCCGCCGCCGCCGCCTGGACCGCTGCTTCCAGGAGATCACCGCCCCCGTCGCCGAGCGCCGCCGCATCGCCGAGATCGCCTATGGCTGGGGATTCCGGAACGAGGCGGCCTTCAGCCGGTCCTTCCGCGAAGCCTTCGGCATGTCGCCGCGGGAGGCGCGGCTGGCCCGCGCGTCCCGCCCCGCCGGGGTGCCCGGGGGGGAGGGGGTGCCGGCGACGACGGATTGGATTAGGCGGTTGTGAGAGCGTCAAGAAAACGCACTAAAAACCAAATGCCAATCGATCATATCGGCAGATCAACTTCCGATGCGAGGACCGGTATGGTTCGACTTCGAAGGAGTTTTCTCTGAGAAATTTCAGAAGAACGGCTAGGTTTACTTCTTCTTTTGGTTGGAAAGGAAGCATCAGAAGAGCTTCCTGAGCAGAGGACGATTTTTCTATGATAGAGGCGGTATCTAGGCGAGAAAATTCTCGACTATATCTGCGCGCGTAGCTTGGGAGAGTATACTCCGCCGACTTCATCTTTTTGTAGACTTTTTTGGCGCCTTCGTACTTTGAGGAGTTTAAAGATTCTTCAGATTCAATACCGGCAGCTTTTAAATATCTAAATAGTGGAAGAAACGTTCTGTTGGACCGACCGTATCCTGGAAATGCAGATTCTAACAAAGATTCTGCGAAAAAATTAGATGTTTCTAGCAAAGCGTCATCGAATACATCATCCGCCGATACGCCGGCATACCCCTTGCTGGTAAGAGCACTTTCTACTTTTTGATTTAACTTCTCTTCTGTCGCGATTTGTTTTTTGGCCACGCCAACGCCGACAACGAATTCTATTTCAGACGCAGAATCGATCTCCTCAAAATCAACAACTGCTAGCTTATTCTCACTTCCTGACGGCGTATGAACTAATTCATACATCTGCTCTTTGAAGAATCTCAATATTCTTGCGGGTATTTTTCTCTTGTTACCCGTCAATGCGGCATAAATTTGATTGAAATCACTTACGCGGGCAACGGTCAGCGTAACGCTGAAGTCGTCGTATTGAATTGTATTCTTCTCTATGGCTGCGGTTTCTCCATCGTCCGCCCTTTGAACAAAAATAAGGTTTTCTTGGAATCTCCCAATTTTTTCTTGCGGCAAGCATTTTGCGATTGAGGTAATGATTGCTCGAATGTGCGGATCTGATATCGAATAACCAAGGAAAATTATTGGATGCTCAACAAATATAGTGACTAATTTTGCCGCCAAATAAGGGTTTCGGTCTGAGAATTCTTTATAATCTTCCGAGGTCAGCACTAAGCTCTGAGGAGCACTCGAACATCCATGTATCTTGTAAATTTCACCGATAGCTTGCGGATTTGAGAATAACAGCTCTTGCTGGCCAATAAATACCTTATATTCTGGAAATAATTCCTCCAGCAATGAATCCCAGTTTGTTGTAATAATCCCATCGACTTGGATTTCAGAGAGACTAGAAACTTCCTGTCCAGCCGCAGATGTTCGGGCGGTCTCGAGTGAAAATTCTTTGATGTACTTAGAAATTTCAATCTTGAGTGCGTCAGATTTTACTTTTGCGAGCGACCCAAATTCATCGCGGCTCGCCTTCGAATCAGGCGATGACCACCACCACTCATTATAATCATTAGCCATTAATGACGCTGTTAACGGGAGATCTCCATTAGATTGTGAAAAATAATAACCCAAATCTTTTATGGGCGCGCAAAATTTTCTTAGAAGTCCAGACCAATCTTCTAACCCCAAGTATCTTCTAGAAAATCCAGAACCAACAAAAAGAAAAGGAGAAGATATATTCCTCTCCATGATCTCCTTTATCTTATTAGAAACTTCACTCATGTGGCCTCTCGATGATTGTCTTGAAAAGACTCTACCATGGCGTCACCGCCGAAGGGCAAGGCTTGTCAGCGGCACGCCGTGGCCCTGTCACACCAACTGCCTCTCCGCCAACTCCCTGAACACCCCCCCGCGCTCCATCAGTTCCCCGAAAGAACCGCTCTCCACGATCCGCCCCTCGTTCATCACCAGGATCCGGTCCGCATGTACCACCGTCGACAGGCGGTGGGCGATGACCAGGCGGGTGGCGTTCAGCCGGTCCAGGCTTTCGGTCACCACTGCCTGGGTCCGGTTGTCGAGCGCGCTGGTCGCCTCGTCCAGCAGCAGGATGCGCGGCCGCGCCACCACCGCGCGGGCCAGCAGCACGCGCTGCACCTGCCCGCCCGACAGGGTGCTGCCGGAATCCGAGATCACCGTCTGCATCCGCATCGGCATGGCGCGGATGTCGTCGCCCAGGCCGACCTGATCGGCGGCGGCCCAGGCCTCGGCCTCGGTCAGGTGCAGGTTCGGCCCCAGGATATTGTCCAGCAGCGACCCCGGCAGCAGCCGCCCGCCCTGCAGCACCACGCCCAGCTGCCGGCGCAGCGCCTGCGGGTCCAGCCCCTGCAGGTCCTGCCCGTCATAGAGCACCGCCCCCGATTGCGGCGTCTCGAAGCCCAGCAGCAGCCGCAGCAGCGTCGACTTGCCGCTGCCCGACGGGCCGACGACGGCGACGTATTCGCCCGCCGCGATATTCACGGAAAGATCGTCGAACAGGGCCGGCGCGTCGGGGGCGTAGCGGAAGGTCAGCCGGCTGAGCTCCACCGCCCCGGAGATCCGCCCCGGATCGGCGCGGCCGCCGCCGGTTTCCGGCACCGCCTGCAGGATCGGCGCGGCATAGGCATAGACCGGCCGCAGCCCGGCGATCTGCACCGCCGTCGCCATCAGCGCCGTCAGCCCGCCCAGGCATTGGCTGAAGGCGTTGAGGAACCCCAGCAGCGCGCCCAGCGCCAGGCCGCTGCCCGGCTCGCCCGCCCCCGGCCCCAGGCCCAGGGCATGGATGGCGCAGAACAGCGCGGCGGTGGCCAGCGGCAGGCCCAGCCCGTTCAGCAGCTCGGCCAGGCTTTGCGTCTGCTCGGCCAGGAAGCGCTGCCGGGCGAGGCGCGCCTGCAGCCGCGACCAGCGCAGGAAGGCGCGGTGCTCGGCGGCGGCCAGGCGTAGCTTGGCGATGCCGGTGGCCAGCTGCAGCAGCAGCCCGGCGCTGTCGCCGGCCAGCCTGACCACGTCGCGCTCCTGCCGCAGCCGCAGCCAGCCGAGCACGATGCCGGGCACCAGCAGCACCAGCAGGCAGGCGAGCGCGACCAGGGTCAGGGCGGGCGAGTACCAGGCCATGATGCCCAGCGAGATCAGCGCCAGCCCGCCGGTCATCAGGCTGCCGATCATGGCGCCGCCGGCGGCCTGCTGGATCGCCTGGATGGCCAGGGCGCGCTTGGCCAGCACGCCGGCGTTGTGGTCGCGGAAGAAGCGCATCGGCAGCCGCAGCAGCCGGTCCAGGATGGCGGCCTGCAGCCGGCTGCCGGCATGGCCTTCCAGGCGCAGGGCTGCGATCTGCACGGCGTAGCGCAGCAGCAGCATCACCGCCGCCAGCAGCCCCAGCACCAGGCCGAGCTCGACCAGCTTCGGCAGGTCATGCGCCGGGATGACGGTGTCGACCAGCACGCCGGTGGCCAGCGGCAGGCCGAGGTTGAGCACGCCCGCTGCCAGCCCGAGGCCCAGCATGGCCGCCGCCTCGCCGCGCCCGTCCCGCAGCACGCGGCCGATGATCGCGAAGCCCCCCAGCGGCCGCGCCGGCAGCGGCAGGGTCAGGCTCAGCGCCTCGCCGCGCAGCGCCGCCGCCTGGTGGGACGACAGCGCAGCAACCTGGCCCAGTACCGGGTCATAGGCGCGCCAGCCGCCGCGGGCGCCCTGCGGCAGCAGGGCCAGCGGCGGTTCGGCCGGGCGCAGCAGCAACAGCGGCCCGGCATCGCGCCGCCACCAGCCTGCCTCCAGCTGCACCGGGCGGCTGCGCAGCCCGTTGGCGCGCAGGATGTCGTCCAGGCCCGGCGGCTGCAGCGCGCCATGCAGCCGGCGTGGCGGCGGCGGCACCAGCACGCCGCCCAGCGCCGCCACCACGGCGCCGACGGCGCGCGACAACGGGTCCTCGCTGTCGGTCGCGGCCTCGGCGGGCAGCGCGCGGGGGGCGGCCAGCGGCGCCGCCAGCCGGTCCAGCGCGGCGCGGCCGGCGGCCAGGTCCGCCTCGGCCCGGGCGCGCAGCCGGTTGGCCTCGTCCACCGCCGCCAGCCGCAGGTTCAGCGGCAGGATCTCCAACAGCTGCCGGTGCAGCAAGGCGAGGCCGTCCCAGGCCGCGCCGGTGGCCAGCGCGGCGGCGGTGTCGCGGCTGGCGAGCGGGGCGGCCTGGGTCAGCTCCAGCCAGGCGCCGGCGGCCAGCGGCAGGGTCTCGCCCGCCGCGACCTCGCCGGTGTCGAGGAAGAAGCCAGGGGCGGGCAGGGTGACCCAGCCCAGCCCCTGGGCGCAGCCGATGCGCTGGCCGGGCAGCGGGTCGATCCGCTCGCCGGGGCGGAACTGCCCGACCAGCCGCGGCCGCGGCGCGATCGGCCGGGCCATGGCCAACGACAGGCCCCGCGCCCAGGCCTCGACCGGGGCGGCCAGCGGCGGCAGGTCGGGCAGGGCGCGGAGCGCCGCGACCGGCAGCTCAGCCACGACGCTGCCGACCTGGCCCACCGCCAGCAGCCCGACCGGCGCCGGCAGGTCGCTGCCATCGAGGCCGAACAGCAGCCCGCCGGCCGGGATGGCGAACAGGTGCTGGCGCAGCCCGGCCGGGCGGCCGTCCTCCAGCGGCACCAGGAACAGGTCGACCTCGCCCTCCAGCACCAGCCAGGCGCTGTCGGCACGGTCGAGCAGCAGCGGCCGGTTGCCGGCGACCGCGACAGCGTCGCCGAGGGCGGCGGCCAGGGCCTGGCGCAGGGCGGCGGGCATCGGCGTCAGGCCTCGATCAGCTGGGCATAGGCGCCGCGGGCGGCCAGCAGCGCCTCATGCGTGCCGCGCTCCAGCACCTTGCCGCGGTGCATGACGATGATCTCGTCGCAGTCGCGGATGGTCGACAGCCGGTGCGCGATGATCAGGCAGGCGCAGCCGCGGCGGCGCAGATTGTCCATGATCCGCTTCTCGGCGATCGGGTCGAGCGCGCTAGTGGCCTCGTCCAGCACCAGCAGGCTGGGGCTGGCGACCAGGGCGCGGGCGATCTCCAGCCGCTGCCGCTGGCCGCCGGAGAAGTTGCGGCCGCCTTCCTCGACGGCGCCGTCATAGCCGCCGGGGCGGGCGACGATGGTGTCGTGGATCATGGCGTCGCGGGCGGCGGCGATGATGGCGGCCTCGGGCATGGTGTCGTCCCAGAGGGCGATGTTGTCGCGCAAGGTTCCTTCGAACAGCACGATGTCCTGGTCGACCACCGCCAGGCTGTCGCGCAGCAGGCGGCGCGGCAGGGCGCCCAGCGCCGTGCCGTCGAGGCGGATCTCGCCCTGCCAGGGCGGGAACAGCCCGGTGACCAGGCGGCCGACGGTCGACTTGCCGCTGCCCGAGGCGCCGACCAGCGCCACCCGCGCGCCCGGCACCAGCTCCAGGGAGAAATCCTCGATCAGCGGCGGCTCCAGCGGCGAATAGCCGAAGCTGACGCCGGCCAGGCTCAGCGCGCCGCTCAGCCGCTGCTTGCGCCCGTCGGGCGCGGCGACGCCGTCGAATTCCGGCGCCTCGGGCTGCAGCAGGACGTCTTCCAGCTGGTCGACGACGCCGCGGGCGGATTGCAGCTGCACCGCGCTCAGCATCAGCAGCCGCAGCGGCACGGCGAGCCCGGCCTGCAGCAGCTGGAAGGCGACCAGCGTGCCCAGCGTGATCCGCCCCTGCATCACCAGCCAGCCGCCCAGCAGCAGCACCAGCGCGGCGCCCAGCTGGGCCAGGAAGTCGGGCAGGGTGACGAAGCCGGCCGAGAGCCGCCCGGTCTCCTGCTGCTGGCTGGCGACCAGGGCATGCTGCCCGGCCCAGGCGGTGAAGAAGGGCCCGTCGGTGCCGGTGGCCTTCAGGCTTTCGATCAGCTGCAGCCCCAGCATGGTCTTGGCGCCGAGCTTCACCTGGTCCAGCGCCGCCTTCTGCTCGCGCGCCTCGATGCGGCGGCGGGCCAGCAGGAACAGCGCCAGGTTGCCGCCCGCCGCCAGCGCCGCGACCGCGGTCAGCGCCGGGCTGTAGAGCAGCATGGCGGCCAGGAAGACCAGCACCCCGAGCCCCTCGGCCAGCAGCACGCCGAGGTCGCGCGCCGCATGCTGGCCGAGCGCGGTCGCCAGCTCCGCCCGGCTGCCGATGCTGCCGGCATAGCGCTGGGTGAAGAAGGGGATCGGCAGCCGCAGCATGCGCCAGACGAAGCGGGCCGAGGCCGACAGCGTCACCCGCGTCGCCAGCCGCCGCAGCAGCACCCCTTTCAGCCAGGCGAGCCCCCCCTGCAGCAAAGCGAGCGCGACGAAGCCGGCGACCAGCCATTCCAGCCAGTCGACCTGGCCTTCCAGCAAATACTGGTCGATGAAGATGCGGGTGAAGGCCGGCAGCAGGATCGCCGCCAGCACCAGGCCGAGGGCGGCCACCCCGATCGCCGCCAGCGCGTCGCGCGCGCCCTCCAGCTGGCCCCAGAGCCGGCCGGCGATGCCCGGCGGCGCGCCCTGACGGCGGAAGTCGGGGCCGGGGGTGAAGGTCAGCACCACGCCCGAATAGGCGGCGTCGAACTCCGCCTCCGACACCGCCCGCCGCCCGCCGGCGGGATCGTTCAGATGGACGCGGCCCTTGGAAAAGCCCTCCAGCACCAGGAAGTGGTTCAGGTTGACGAAGACGATGGCCGGCTTCGGCACGCTTCTCAGCGCTTCCAGCTCGTAGCGGAAGCCCTTGGCCTCCATCCCGAAGCTGCGCGCGGCGCGCACCACGTTGCCGGCGCGGCTGCCGTCGCGGGAGACGCCGCAGGCCAGGCGCAGCTCGGCCAGCGGCACCCAGCGGCCATGCGTCGCCAGCACCATGGCCAGGCACGCGGCGCCGCATTCCACCGCCTCCAGCTGCAGGATGGTCGGGCTGCGGCGGCGCGCGGCCGAGGCGGGCAGGGTGGCGGCGGGCAAGGTCGCGGAGGCCATGGTGCTCAGCGCAGGCCGAGCCGCGCCAGCAGCCGCTCCGCCTCGGGCAGCAGCAGGGCGATCAGCGGGATGTCGTCGACGACGATGCGGCCCTCGGCCGGGGTGCCGTTGCCGATGGCCAGCGCCGGCCCCTGGCCGGTCGACCAGCGATAGCCCGAGGGCGTGGCGGCATCCGGCAGCAGCCGGACGGTGGCCTGCACCGGCGCGCCCTGCCGGGTCAGCTGCTCGACCAGGGCGGAGTTGCGCAGGGTGCGCTGGATGCCTTCGCGGGTCGCGGCGATCGGCGAGACCGACAGGATGACGCCCTCGATGAAGCCGTCGCGCTGCACGCGGATGGTCGAGGGGATCACCTGCACCCGCATCCCCACCCGCACCCGCTTGCCATCGGCCGGCGGCACATAGAGCAGGCCGACCAGGCTTTCCGCCTCGCGGGCGCTGCCGGCCAGGAAGCGCAGCAGCGGCGCGCCGGCCTCGACCCGTTCGCCGGCGCTGACGACCTGCTCGACCAGCAGCCCCTCGGCCGGCGCCAGCACCTGGCCGCGGCGGGCGAGCTCGGCCTCGGTCCAGGCGATCTCGCGCGCCACCGCCGCGCGCCGCACGCCGAGGTCGAGCAGCTCGCGCGCGGCGCGGATCCGCTCGCCCTCGCTGTCGGCGGCGATCTGGACGAGGGCGGCCTCGGCCTCGCTGCGCTGGCTCTGCACCTCCTGCGCCTGCTGCCGGGCGGCCAAAAAGCGCTCCCTCGTGCCGAGGCCGCGGGAGAAAAGCCCCTGCTGGATGCTGGCCATCTCGGCCATGGTGGCCTCCAGCGCGACGAGGGCGGCGCGGCGCTCGCGCAGGCTCTGCTCGCGCGCCGTGGCCAGCCGCCCGCGCGCCGCCGCCTCGCCGTCGAGGAAGGCGCGCACCCGCGCCTCCTGGTCGTCCAGCGTCGCCGCCTCGGTGCGGCGGCGCGACAGGTCGGCCTCCAGCTCCGGCTGGTCGAGCAGCGCCACCGGCTGGCCGGCGGCGACCCGCTCGCCGGGCAGCGCCAGCAATTGCCGCAGCCGCCCCGTCGCCGGCGCCACGACATCGCCGACGCCGCCGGCCGAGAGCAGCACGCCCTGCGCCACCGTCTTCACCGCGGCGGTGGAGACGATGCTCCAGACCAGCCCGGCCAGCAGCAGGAGAAACAGCACCGCCAGAGCGGGCCAGGCCAGCGAGGGGGTGACGCGCAGGACCCGGTCCAGCTGCTCCGGGCTGGGCGGCCGGACCAGGCTGCCGCTCAAGGCCCGGGGCCGGCGGGCTGGCCCAGGCAGCTCAGCATGAAAGCCAGCTCGGAGATTTCTGTCTGAGCGCCGCCGCTGACGCCATCCAGCGCCTCGACCGACAGCTCGCCATTG
This sequence comes from Roseomonas sp. 18066, assembly GCF_902706185.1. Lineage (GTDB taxonomy): Bacteria > Pseudomonadota > Alphaproteobacteria > Acetobacterales > Acetobacteraceae > Pseudoroseomonas. The sequence continues at coordinate 11,445 of NZ_CACSJM010000040.1, forward strand.
GTGGAAAACTCCTCGCGCAGGCGGCGGACATGGCTGCGGATCTCGGCGGCGCTGGTGGCGATGCCGTGCCGCGCGCCCAGCCGGTCGAGCAGCTCGGCCGCCGCATCCAGGTCGCGCAGCCCGGCCAGGCCCGCCGCCGTCTCCGGCTGCTCGGCGAAAAGCTGGCGGAAGCTGGCCATGACGTCATCCGGTCGCATCCCGCACCTTCCCCCGGGGCCCCCGCGACTCGCGGGCGGCCTGCATCGATCTTAACCGGGGCGCAAACCGGCCGCCCGGCCGTCCGGCTCATAGTTTTTGCCCGCGGTTGCAAATTTACGGCGGATGCATCTCAAAACGCCAGGGGCCGCGGCAGACAAGGCTTCACCCTGGCCGTCCGGCCGTGGCATGGGCAAGGATATGTGGCCCACCTCCTTCTGCCGTCTCGAGCAGGCCTGGTCCGGCCTGGTGCCGCCCGGGCTGGCCGCGACCCTGCGGCACCGGCTGGCGCTGTCCGGCGCGCCGCCGATGGTGCTGCGCGTCGCCTTCCTGGGCGGCACGGCAGGCGCGGCGGTGGCCGTGCCGCAGGCCGGCGGCGGGGTGGAGCTGATCTGGCTGGGGGTGCGGGCCAGCCTGCGGCGGCGCGGCATCGGCGCCTCGCTGCTGCGGGCGGTGCGCACCACGGTGCCGGCGCGGCCGCTGGAGACGCGCTGGAACCCGCCCGAGGAGCAGCCGGATCATTTCGGCGCGCTGATGGCCTCGGCCGGCGCCGTGGCGCGGCCGGCCGGGCTGGTGGTCAGCCTGTCGCCGACCCTGGCGTCGCACCAGCTGGCGGCGCTGCAGGCGCGGCTGCCGCCGGCGCAGGGCGAGCTCTGCGACTGGGCGGCGCTGAAGCCGGCGGCGCGGGCGGCGCTGCGCCAGGCTCTGGACCGGGCGGCGCTGGACCAGGGGGCGATCCCCTCCGGCCTCGACCCCTTCATGCTGGCCCCGGCCTGCGCGCCGGAGCTCAGCCTGGCCTGGCTGGTGGAGGGGCAGGTGCAGGGCTGGGCCATGGCGGCCTGGACCGCGCCCGACCGGGTCTGGGTGCATGCGGTCTATGGGCTGGCGCCCGGGCGGCGGGCGCGGCAGAGCCTGCCGCTGCTGATCGCCCTGCTGCGGCGCCAGGCGATGCGCGCGCCGGAGGGCCGCTGCGGCTGGGAGACGCCGGACCACCAGGTGGCGATGCTGCGCTTCATCCGTCGCCGCGCCGTGGCGACCGGGGCGCGGCTGATGCCGCGGCTGCAGGCGCGGCTGGAACCCTGGGAAATGTCCCCCCCGAGCCTGACAACGCCACGGGCCTGACAAAGCCGCGGGCCTGACAAAGCCGGGCCTGAAATCCGCTTCAGGCGGGGCGCGAGAGGGTGCGGCGGACGGCGTCGCACCAGCCAGCATAGGCAGCCTCCCGCGTCGCGGGGTCCAGCGCCGGGGTGAAGCGGCGCTGCAGCCGCCATTGCCGGGCGAAGTCCTCGGGCGGCGGGCAGAGGCCGGAGCGCAGCCCGGCCAGATAGGCCGCGCCCAGCGCCGTGGTCTCCTGCACCGCCGGGCGGTCGACCGGGCGGTCGAGCACATCGGCCAGGCATTGCATGGTCCAGTCCGAGGCCGCCATGCCGCCATCGGCGCGCAGCACCTCGATCGCCTGGCCGGGGGACAGGTCGCGATGCATGGCCTGCAGCAGGTCGCGGGTCTGGAAGGCCGTGGCCTCCAGCGCGGCGCGGGCGAAATCGGCAGGGCCGGAATCGCGGGTCAGGCCGAAGATGGCGCCGCGCGCCTCGGCATCCCAATGCGGCACGCCCAGGCCGACAAAGGCCGGCACCAGGTAGATGCGCCTGGCCGGGTCGGCGGAAGCGGCCAGGCGGCTGCTCTCGGCGGCGCTGGCGATCAGCCCCAGCCCGTCGCGCAGCCATTGCACCGCGGCGCCCGCGACGAAGATGGCGCCCTCCAGGGCATGGGTGCGGCGGCCGTCGAGCTGGTAGGCGATGGTGGTCAGCAGCCGGTTCTGCGAGCGCACCGGGGTGTCGCCGGTGTTCAGCAGCGCGAAGGCGCCGGTGCCATAGGTCGCCTTGACCATGCCGGGCTGGAAGCAGGCCTGGCCGATGGTCGCCGCCTGCTGGTCGCCGGCGACGCCGCGGATCGGGATGGCAGCCCCCAGCAGGGCGGGCTCCGCCGTGCCGAAATCGGCCGCGCAGTCGAGCACCTCGGGCAGCATCTGCTCCGGGATGCGGAACAGCGCCAGCATCGCCGGATCCCAGGCCCCGGCCTGGATGTCGTAGAGCAGCGTGCGCGCGGCATTGGTGGCGTCGGTGACATGGGCGCGGCCGCCGGTCAGGCGCCAGATCAGCCAGGTGTCGACGGTGCCGAAGGCCAGGCGCCCCTGCTCCGCGGCGCGGCGGGCGCCCGACACATTGTCCAGGATCCAGGCGATCTTGGTCCCCGAGAAATAGGGGTCGATCAGCAGGCCGGTGGTGGCCTCGACGGCGGCGGCATGGCCGGCCTGGCGCAGCACGGCGCAGGCGGCGGCGGTGCGGCGGTCCTGCCAGACGATGGCGCGGTGCAGCGGCCGGCCCGTGGCGCGGTCCCAGACCAGCACGGTCTCGCGCTGGTTGGCGATGCCGATGCCGGCGATGTCCTCGACCTCGACGCCAGCCTTGTCGATGGCCTGGCGCATGGTCGCCAGGCTGGACCGGAACAGGTCTTCCGGGTCGTGCTCGACCCAGCCGGGGCCGGGATAATGCTGCGCGATTTCCTGCTGGGCCATGGCCAGCGGCGCCAGGCCCGGCGTGCTGAACAGGATGCTGCGCGTCGAGGTGGTGCCCTGGTCCAGCGCCAGGATCAGCCCTTCCGTCATGGTCCTGCCCGATGCCTCCCGCGGGGTTCCGGTCCCTTGTTCAGGCTCCGGGCGCGGAAGGCAAGCGGGTCAGCGGCGGGAGAGGGTCAGCACGCTGCGGTGGATGCCGCGGATCAGCTCCGGCAGCTCGGTCGCGGCGACCGGGGTGCTGGCGACATAGGCGGCGACCAGGCCGGCGGTCGCGGCGCGGGCCGAGAGCGGCAGGATGACGGCCGCGGCCACCGGCGGCAGCGCCAGGACCTCGGCCGCAGGCAGGTCCGGCGCGTCGGCCCCGGCAGGCTCGGCCGCGGCCTCGGCGGGGAGGTCTTCGCCAGAGGTGGCCTCGAGGATGTCCCCGGCGACGGGCACGGCGGGGGCCGCCTCAGGCTCGGGCTCCGGCTCCGGCTCGGGCGGCGCGGCGACGGCCTTGCGGCGGCGCTGCGGGGCTTTCGCGGCCGGGGCGGCGGGCGCCTCGGGCTCGGCTTCGGGCTGGGTCTCGGGCGGCGCGGCGGCGGCGGCCGGCGTGGGTTCTTCGCTGGGCGCAGGCTCTTCGACCGGCGGCGCCGGCGGCGCTGCCACGAACGCCGGCCGGGCGGGCCGCGCGGCCTCGGCCTCCTGCAGCAGGCGGCTCAGCGTCGCGGCGGTCTCGTAGAAGCCATCGCCGCGCAGGGCGAGATAGGCCTGGTTGTCGAGCCAGAAGACGCGGCGCTGCATGGAAAGCCGGGCGATCTGCTCGGCGGCGGCCGGCTGGAAGCTGCAGCCAAGGGTCTCGGCGATGCGGAACTGGTCACGCGTCAGGTGCACGGTCGTGGTCTTCCCCAGCGGCCTGAACGGCGCGCATTGCCCGGAATCCATGCACCCCGGGAATCCTATCGCCTCAGGACCCGCCCCCGGCGCCTGGGCAAGATACACCGACCCCGGGGCCGAACCCTAGAGCACAAGTGTAAAAAGACCGAAAGTTCCGCCAAGAATTCGATCGGGCTTCAGCGCCGCGTCATTGGGGGTGCGAGGCGGACCATTGGCGAAGAGACTTGCGGCGGCGACGGCAGGGCTGCGCTCGTCGGCAAAGATCGCCGCTGCCGCCTGGGACCGGCGGCGGCAGATACGCGGGCGCCTCGTCAAGCAACGACGCCCCTTCGCCCGGCGCCGGCCGGCCCGGGACAAGCCCGGGTCGGCCGGCCTGCCGGGCCCGGTGGCCGCGATCAGGCCTCGGGGGCAGCGGCGATGTCGCGGAAATAGGGCTCGACCGTGCCCTGCAGCTTCATGGTCATCGGATTGCCCTTGCGGTCGAGGGTGGTGCCGACGGTCAGGCGGACCCAGCCCTCGCTGACGCAGTATTCGTCGACATTGTTCTTCTCGACGCCCTTGAACCGCACGCCGATGCCGCGCTCCAGCAGGGCCTGGTCGTAGAAGGGGCTCTTCGGGTTGGAAGAAAGGCGGTCGGGCGGGGTGTCGGTCATGGTGGAACCCTTGGAGGGGGAAGTAACAGGCCGGGGGTGATAGCCGATCCGGGGCAGCGCCACCACAGCGGCGCTGCCCTGGTTGCTCAGCGCGGGGCGCGCAGCGGCGGCGGCAGCACCTCGGCGGGGATCGGGCAGGCATAGGCGCGGCCGCCGGTGCGGCTGGTCAGCTCGGCCTTGGCGCGGGCCAGCAGCTCAGGGTCGCGGAAGGCGTCGAGCGCGGTCGCGGCCATGGCCTTGGCGGCCTGGACCATGCCCTTATGCGCATGCGGGCTCTTGCCCTGGGCCACCGCCTGCCAGGTGTGGAACGGCGTGCCCACCGCCCAGGTGGCGCCCCAGCACTGCACGGTGGGGACGATCTGGCTGACATCGCCGATGTCGGTGGAGCCGTTGCCGGCCAGCGAGGTGCCGTCGAAATGCAGCACGCCGGCATGCAGCGGCGCGGCGCCGACGTCCTCGGGCGCGGCGACGGCGCGCAGGCTGTCGGCGATATCCTCCTCGCTCAGCGTCGCGCGGATCTCTTCGGCGAAAGCCAGGTCAGCGTCGTCGAAAGCGGGGGCGCCAAGGCGGGAGAGGTTCTCGAACATGCGCATCTCGAGCGCGGTGTTCGGGATGGTGTCGGAGCAGGCCTTGTCGATCTCGAGCGACATGCGGGTGCCGGTCATGATGGCGGCGCCCTCGGCGCAGGCGCGGACACGGTCGAACAGCGCCTGGGCGTCGCGCACCTTGGGGCCGCGGATCAGGTACAGCACCTCGGCATCGGCCTGCACGACATTGGGCGAATTGCCGCCGGAATTGGTGATGGCGTAGTGGACGCGGCAGTCGAGCGGCATGTGCTCGCGCAGATAGTTGACGCCGACATTCATGATCTCGACGGCGTCCAGCGCCGAGCGGCCCAGCCAGGGCGAGCCGGCGGCATGCGAGGCGCGGCCCTTGAAGCGGAAATAGACCTGGAAATTGGCCATGGAGCGCTGCGAGTTGACGCTGCTGACCACGCCCGGATGCCAGGAGACGGCGGCGTCGATGTCGTCGAACACCCCCTCGCGCGCCATGAAGGTCTTGCCGGAGCCGCCTTCCTCGCCGGGGCAGCCATAGTAGCGCACGGTGCCCGGCAGGCCGTTGGCGGCGAGCTCGTCGCGCGCGGCGACCGCGGCCAGCATGGCGCCGGCACCCAGCAGGTTGTGGCCGCAGCCATGGCCGGTGGCCCCGGCGGTGACCGGCTGCGGCACGGCCACGCCGGCCGCCTGGCTGAGGCCGGCCAGGGCGTCGAACTCGCCGAGGAAGCCGATCACCGGGCCGCCGCTGCCGGCCTCGGCGAGGAAGGCGGTGGGGATGCCGCCCAGGTTGCGGGTGATGCGGAAGCCCTCGGCCTCGAGCAGCGCGATCTGCTCCTCGATCGAGCGGTGCTCGGCGAAGCGCAGCTCGGCATGGCCCCAGATGCGGTCGGCCATGGCGGAGAAGGCCGGGCTTTTCTGCTCGACGGCGTCCGAAAGCTGGGAGAGGGAGAGGGGGTCGTTGCGCATCGGGGCCTCGCGGATAGGGCGGCGCCACCGGATCGACGCCGCGGCGCCGGGCTTCCTTATGCCCGTCGCCCCGCCAGGTCAAAGCGCCGTGCCACGGGCACGGCCGCCCTCTGCTCGGCTAGAGGGCCGACATGTTGCGCAGCTGGCTCTCGCGCACGACGCGCTCATGGCCGTCGCGGCTGTTCTTCACCCGGTATTCGCGGTCGGTGCTGTCATTGGGCAGCAGGCGGGTGATGGTATAGTCGCCCTGCGGCGCCGGGCTGTCATAGCGGCCGGGCATCAGGGAAATCTTCTGGCCGATGGCGAAGCGGTGAATTGGCAGCATGCTGTCTCCTTCGGGCCCGGCAGCCCGGCGCAGGGCCAGGAGGCTGGGAAGCAAGGGGGGCCGGAGACGCTGGCCAGGTCCGGTGACGCAGCATCGCGTCCCGGAGGGTCGCGGCCGGGCACCCTGGAAGGGCGCCCGGCCGCGGATCGATCAGACCTGCTTCAGGTTGCCGGCAGAGACCTTGCCCTGCTGGCCGTGCTGCAGCTCATACTCCAGCTTGTCGCCCTCGCGCGGCTCACGCATGCCGGCGCGCTGCACATCGGAAATGTGCAGGAAGACGTCCTTGGAGCCGTCCTGCGGCTGGATGAAGCCAAAACCCTTGGTCGCGTTGAACCACTTGACGGTGCCGACGGGCATGTTTTGATGTCCTGTTCATGACAGAATTCCGCCAGGCGAGATCGCCAGACGGATCAAGCTTCGAGAGGTAGCGGTCAACAAGCTCGAAGCACGGGCATGAGCTAGGAGAGCAGGCCGAAACCGAACAAAAACTGACGAACTGACTATGCGCCTCCGGAGGCCCGGTTTCAAGCAAGATCGACCATGCTCCCGCCGCGGAGCACGGGATCGTCATGGCGCGCCGGCGAAGAATGCCGGATTCGGCCGATCAAAGCCAGGATAGCAGCGGGGGCGCGGCCTTGCCTGGGGCTGCGGCGCATGGTCCTGCTGGCGCAACGTCGAGCCGCAGGAGCGCCCATGTCCCCGACGATGCAGACCACGGAGAAGCTTGCCCTCGGCCCGGTCGCCCGGATGACCTTTGGCGTCATCGGGCGGCAGCCGGCCACCTTTCTCGGCCTGCCGCTGCTGGTGGTGGCGCTGCCCAGCCTGCTGGCGCAGGTCGGCGTCGGCCGCTACCTGCTGCCGGGCGAGGCGATGCAGGATTTCAGCACCGGGGTGATGGCGCTGGGCATGGCCGCCGGACTCGGGCTCGGCCTTTTCGGGCTGCTGCTGCATTATGCGCTGCAGGCGGTGCTGACCTATGCCGCCGTCGCCGATTTCAACGGCCGCCGCGCCAGCGCGCTGGAGAGCGTCGGCCGTGGCCTGGCGGCGATGCTGCCGGCGCTGGGGGCGGCGATCCTGATGCTGCTGGGCATCGGGCTGGGCTTCCTGCTGCTGGTGATCCCGGGGCTGATGCTGGTCTGCATCTGGGCGGTGACGGTGCCGGCCGCGGTGGTGGAGCGTCCCGGCGCCGTCGCCGCGCTGCGCCGCAGCCGGGCGCTGACGCGGGGGCATCGCTGGCGGATCTTCGGGCTGCTGGTGTTCTACGGCATCATCAGCGTCGTGCTGAGCGCGATTCCCGCGGTGCTGGCTTTCGCCTTGATCGGCACCAGCTTCTACTGGGTCGATGGCGTGCTGCAGGCGGTGTTGTCGTCGGTCAGCGCGACGATCGGCGCGACCGGCAGCGCCGCGATCTATGCCGAGCTGCGCCGCTTGCAGGAGGGCGCCGGCCCCGAAAGCCTGGCGTCCATTTTCGACTGAAAGAAAAAAGATGGGGTCCAGGGGAATTCCTTCCCCTGGCCTTGCTTGCTTGTTTTACTGATCGTGCTTGTCCTTGCGTCTTTTCCCGAAAAGCAGCTTGCCTTCAAGCTCCCGCCGCAGCGCGAGGTAATAGGCGCGAAGGAACTCGCCGTCCGCGAGGCTTTCGCCCTGCCAGTCGATCTTGCGCCGGATGCGTTCGGCGACTTCCCTGACGGTGGCCTCGCGGTTCTGCCGCAGAACGGTTTCCAGCACCTGCAGCTCCTTGACGCCATAGGCGCGCAGCTGCTCCGTGGTGAAGGCCGGCCCGGACCCGGCTGGCGCCGTCGCCAGGTCGGCAAGCAGGGCGCGGCGCGGCAGCTTGACCACCCAGGTGCCGGCCAGCAGGTCGCCGATGCGCAGCCGGTCCCGGTTGAACAGCGGGAAGAACAGGAAGATCCCGGTCCAGACCAGCCCCGCCCCGGCGATCCAGCCGGAGACCGGGTCGTTGCCGGCGAAGAACATGGTGATGGGCAGGAAGATCTCGACCTCGCGCACCAGGTTGCGGGCGAAGATGGCGTCGGCGCCGAGGCGGCCGCCATCGCGCGCCGCGACGCGCAGCCCCATCAGCCGCTTGCCCGGGGTGGCGTTGCTGGGGCGCAGCTCGAAGACGGTGAAGTAGAAGCAGCGCAGCAGGAAGAAGCTGAGCAGCCAGATGATGGCGGGCAGCGACAGGTCGGCGAAGCGGTTGCCGGCCAGCATGGCCCAGCAGAGGATGGTGATGGCGGCGAGGATCGCCACCATGATGGACAGGTCGATCAGGAAGGCGCCGGCGCGTTCCGAGGCCTCGCCCAAGGTCAGCCGCAGGTCGACGCCTTCGGGGGTGACGAAGCGGCGGATGCGGCCGGGCTCGCCGGCGTCGCGGCGGGGGGGCGTGTTGAGGGCCGCGCTCATGCCGCGCGGCCCCGCGGCCAGCCGAAATAGAGCGCCCAGAAGACCGCGGTCGACCCGGCGATGGCGTAGCGCCAGAGGTCGCCCTGGATCAGCTGGCGGCCGAAGCCTTCCAGCAGCCCGGCCAGGACCAGCATGACGACGACGCCGCCCATGGCGGTGGCCGCCTGGCGCCCGGCGAGGCTGGCCGAGGCCAGCCGGCTGTCGGCGCCGGGGAAGGCGACGGCCAGGCCGATGCGCAGGCCGGCGGCGCCGGCCAGGATGATGGCCAGCAGCTCGGTCACGCCATGGATCATCAGCCAGCCGCCGAGCTCGAAGCCCAGGTCCTTGCGGATGAAGACGGCCAGCATGGCGCCCAGCATGGCGCCGTTATAGGCCAGCAGCAGCAGCGTCGGCACGCCGAAGGCGAAGCCCAGGGCGAAGGTCATGATGGCGATGCGGGCATTGTGGGTGAAGAGATAGGTGGCGAAGATCGAGAGGGCGTCGCCGCCGTTGCGCCCTTCGTCATAGAGGGTGCTGCGCAGGTATTGCGCGGTGGCCTCCGGGTCGCGGCCGCCGGACAGGCCGGCGGGGACGAAGCTGCGGTACCAGTCGGGATCGGCCTGGACCATGGCATAGGCCACGACCGCGCCGAGCAGGGTGACGAGGAAGGCGGCGAGCAGCTCGCGCCACAGCCCCTGGACGGCGCGCGCCCAGCCGCGGGCGAAGAAGCTGCCGAGCCGCTCGCCCAGGCTGGCGCGGCCGCCATAGACGAAGAAATAGGCGCGGGTGCAGAGCGCCTCGAGGTAGCGCACCAGCCCCTGGTCGAGCGAGGTGGCGCGGGCGATGGACAGCGCCGAGATGGCGCTGCGGTAGAGCACCGGGATGGCCAGCAGGTCGTCGTCGGAGAGCCGCCGCCAGCGGCCGGCCTCGGCCAGCTTGAGGAGGGATTCCAGCCGCTGCCACTCGGCCTCGCGCTCGCGGCGGAAGCGGTTGGAGCGCAGGGGAATATCACGCAGCGGCGCGTCGTTGACGATGTCGCTCATGGGCGCGGCCTCACAGCGCGTCGCGCTGCTTCAGCGCGTTGTAGCGGTCGATCAGCGCCGGGCCGAGCTCGCGGGCCGAGGCCTCGATGATCTGCACGCCCAGATGGCGCAGCTTTTCCATGACCAGCTCGCGCTCCTGCAGCATGGCGCCGGCGACGACGGCGCGGGAGACATCGTCGCTGCGGCGGGGGGCGGCGCCGGCCAGCGCCTCGAGCTCGGCATCGCGCAGCGCGACGAAGAGGACCAGGTGGCGCGCCATCAGCCGGCCGACATTCTCCAGCATCAGCTCGGCGCCGGTGGTGTCGGCGAAGTCGGTGAAGACGACGACCAGCGAGCGCCGCTTCAATTCGCCGGCGAGGCGCGCCAGGCCGAGGGTGAAGTTGGTCTCCTCGGTCGAATAGTCGAGGCTCGCCGCCAGGCGCTGCAGCGTCGCGAAAGCGCTGGGCCCGACCAGGGCGCCGGAGGAGAGCACCGGCTGGGCGTCGAAGGCGAAGAGGCCGACGCGGTCGCCGCCGCGCAGCGCGACATAGGCCAGCAGCAGGGCGGCGTGCAGCGCGTGGTCGAGCTTCGGCAGCCCCTCCATCGGCGCGCACATCAGCCGGCCGGTGTCGAGGGCCAGGACGACATGGTGGTTGGTCTCGGCATGGCTTTCGCGGGCCAGCAGCCGGACATGGCGGGCGGATTGCCGCCAGGCGATGGCGCGCAGGCTGCCGCCCGAGCCGAATTCCTTCAGCGCATGGAATTCGGCGCTGTCGCCGATCTGCTGCTGCGCGCGCTGGCCGGGCGGCGCGTGGCGGGAGAAGAGCCGCATGGCGAAGTCGGTCACCGCCCGCGTGCCCGGGAATATTTTTATCACTGGCCCAGGGCCGAAGCTCTGTTGCCGCCAGGTCAGGCCGAGCGGCCCGCGCCAGCGCAGCCAGGCCATGGCCAGCCCGGCCTCGCCGCGGCGATGCGGGGTCAGGGTGACGCGGGCGACATCGGAGAAGACCTGGCGGGCCGGGGTCGCGGTGACCAGCGGGTCGAGTTCCAGCGCCAGCTCCAGGCTGGCGGGGGCGCGGCCGGGGAAGGCCGGGCGGAAGACGGCCTCGGCGCGGTCGTCCAGGCCGACGGCGCCGGGCATGTCGAGCGCCAGCGCCAGCCCGCGCCGGCGCGCGCCCAGCGCCAGGTCCGCGGCAATCAGAAGAAGAACGAAAAGAATCCAGGCGATGCCCAGCACCCAGAGCTGCGGCAGGAACAGCGCCAGCAGCAGGGCCAGCGGCGCGCCGGCCGCCATCAGCGCGATGGCGCGCCGGGTCGGATAGAGCGCGCCGCCGGCCGGCTTCACTTGGGGGCTTCCACCTGGGCGATCAGCTCGGCGACCACGGCCTCGGCGCGGCGGCCCTCGATCTGCGCGGCGGGCGAGAGCAGCACGCGGTGCCGCAGGGCTGGCAGGGCCAGGGCCTTGACGTCGTCGGGGATGACATAGTCGCGCCCCTCCATCACCGCCCGCGCGCGCGCCGCCATGGCCAGCATCACCGCCGCGCGGGGCGAGGCGCCGCCTTCCAGGTCCGGCGCCTCCCGCGTCGCCCGCACCAGGCGGACGATGTAGGAAACGACATCCTCGTGCAGGCGGATGCCGGCGACGACCGCCATGGCGGCAGAGAGCCCGGCGCCGTCGAGGACGGCCTGCACGCCGAAGGCCGCCGGATCGGGCGAGCCGCCGCGCTGGCCATGGCCCGTGACGATGGCGCGTTCCTCCTCCTCCGACGGATAGGGCATCGACTGCTTGAACAGGAAGCGGTCGAGCTGCGCCTCGGGCAGCGGATAGGTGCCCTGCTGCTCCAGCGGGTTCTGCGTCGCCACCACCATGAAGCGCGACCCCAGGTCATGGCGGACGCCGTCCAGCGTCACGTGGCGCTCCTGCATCGCCTCCAGCAGGGCGGCCTGGGTCTTGGGCGGCGTGCGGTTGATCTCGTCGGCCACCAGCAGCTCGCAGAAGATCGGGCCGCGGGTCAGGGTGAAGGCGCTGGTCTGGAAGTTGAAGACATTGGTGCCCAGGATGTCGCCCGGCATCAGGTCGGGCGTGAACTGGATGCGGCCGAAATCCAGCCGCAGCGTGCGGGCGAAGCATTGCGCCAGGAAGGTCTTGGCGGTGCCCGGCGGGCCCTCCAGCAGCACATGGCCGCCGGCCAGCAGGGCCGTGGTCAGCAGCTCCACCGTGGCCGCCTGGCCGATCACCGCCTTGCCGATCTCGGCCTGGATCTGCTGCGCGATCTCGCGGACCTCAGCGACGTTCACGGGTCAATTCCTGTCTCCAGCGATGCAGGTTGCGGGCGGCGCGGACCAGCGCCGTCCGGTTGGTGGCGGCCTCGGCGGCCTGCCGCAGCGTGCCGAATCTTTTTGTCAGTTTTAGCGCCTTGCTGCGGCGCTCGATGGCCTCGGGGCTGAGGCGGGTCAGGCGGGCGGTCAGCGCGGCGTAGCGGCCGCCCATGCGGTGCTCGCGCCCCGCCAGCGCCAGCAGGGCCGCGGTGTTGTCGGCCAGCCCCCGCTGGCCGAGGGCCAGCGCCGCCACCTCGGCACGGGCCGGGCCGAAGCGGCGCGCGGCATGCCAGGCGGTCAGCAGGGCGGCGGCCAGCAGGCACAGGGTGGCCGCCAGGAAAGGCGGCTCCAGCGCCAGCTTCAGCGGGTTGCGCTGCCGCGCCAGCCCGTTCAGCGTGACGTCGAAGCGCACGGCGCCGCCGGCGCGCAGGCCGTCGATCACGCTGAGCGCGGTCTCGGCGCCCTCCAGCGTGCGCAGGCCGCGGTTGTTCAGCAGGTCCGGATCGGCCAGCACATACAGCTGGTCATAGCCGCCATGGCGGGCCAGCAGCATGCGGCCATTCGGATCGGTCAGCACCGGCGTGTAGTCGTCGCCCAGGATGCTCTGCACCCCCTCCATCGGCGCGGGCTTCAGCCGGCGCTTGCCCGGCAGCGGGCTGGCCGCGGTCAGCAGCGGCGTCGCCGTCTCCTCCGAGCGGGAGACCTTGCCGCCCTCCAGCAGCCGGGCGATGCCGGGCAGGCCGAGCAGCCGCGGGTCGCGCAGCCAGCCGGGATGGTCGGGGTCGGGGCGCGCCGACCATTTCGGCAGCACCAGCAGCACCGGCCCGGCGCGGTGCTCGACGATCGGCTCCACCTCGCCCCAGGCGGCGCCGGGGCGGGGGGTCAGCACCAGCAGCCCGGCGGGCAGGCCCGGCTCGGCCGCGCCGGGGGGCGCGCGGGAGATGCTGGCGGCGACGCCCTGCCCCTGCAGCAGCCGCACCAGCCCGGCATAGCCCAGCGCCGAGCGTGACAGCGCATGGCCGCCGGCATTCTGCCCGGCGCGCAGGTCGGGCTCGTAGATCGACAGCAGCAGGAAGGCGCCGAAGGACAGCACGCCGACCAGGATCAGCCACAGGGCGGCGACCGGCGAGAAGGCGGCGCCGGCCAGGCGGGTGGCCCTGCTCATGTCCAGGCCTGGGGCTGGGTCAGGCGGGCGTAGAAGCCGCGGCATTCCTGCCACTGCGGGTCGCCGACGGCGCGGCCGCCGAAGACGGCGCGCTCGACCACCGCGGCGATGGCGCCGAAGGCGTCGCGCACCGCGCCGGGCAGGCCGGGCAGGGCCGCGATGTCGCGGCTGGTATAGGCCGGGCGCAGCAGGCGCGGGCGCTGGGCGCCGATCTCGGCCAGGCTCTGGTGCAGCAGGACGCGGACGGCCTCGGCGAAGCGGCCGGCCGCAGCCAGGGCATCGGCCTCGGCCAGCAGGGCGCCGGCGCGGGCGGCCTGGCGCTCGGCCTCGGCGGGGGTGGTCGCCGCGGGCTCGAGCCCCTCGCGGCGGGCGGCGGCGCGCCTGAGCTGGACGAGGACCACCCAGGCCAGGGCCAGGGCCAGCAGCACCAGCAGCCCCCAGAGGATCCATTGCGCCACGGGGCCGAGATGGACGAGCCAGTCCAGGTTCCAGCTGCTGCGGCTGCCGGTCGGCGGCGGCGGCGCGGGCAGCGGGTCCGGGAAGGCGAATTGCAGCCGGTCATCCGCCAGCAGCCGCTGATGCGCCGCGGCGAGGCCGGCCCGGGCGGTCTCGTCCATCGGGGCCTTTCGCGTCAGGTAAACCGGCAATGGCCGAGGCGCGGCCGGCTGTCCATGGCCGGATCATTGACAAATCGGTGCGGCGGGCGGGTGATCGCGGGGCTGGAGCCTGACAATCGGAGGAGATTTTCCATGCGCACCCCCCTGATCCTTGGCGGCCTCGGCGCCGCCTTCCTGGCCGGGATTTTCTGCCAGCCGCTGATCGGCCGCGCCGATGCGCAGAACGCGCCGCCGGCCGGGCTGACGGCGCAGATCATCAACCTGGCGGCGCTGACCGAGGAGGAGATCGGGCCGCTGGCGCCGAATGCCGACCTGCGGTCCCGCACCCTGGTGGTGACGCCCGAGGGCACCATCGCCGTGCAGAGCGGCAATGTGCTGAAGCATTTCCACGCCGAGACCAACGAGATCCAGCTGATCCTCGACGGCAGCGGGTCGTTCTGGCTGGGCGACCGCGAGGTGCAGGTGAAGCCCGGCGACCTGATCGTCATCCCCAAGGGCACGCCGCATGCCGGGTCGCGCGCCTCGACCGGGCGGTTCCGCTCGCTGGCGATCAAGCTGCCGCCGCAGCGGCAGGGCGACGTCCACCCGGTGCCGTAAGGGGGGCGCTCAGCCCCCCTGGACCAGGGGGGCGTGGCGGTCGACCAGGATGGCGCTGGCCTGGTTCAGCCCGACGAGCTCGACGGCGATGCCATGGCGGCGCAGCCGGGTGACCACGCCCTCCAGCGCGCCGACGGCGGTGACATCCCACAGATGCGCCGCCGTCAGGTCGATGCGCACCCGCCGCGCCGTGTCGCGCAGGTCGAATTTTTCCGCAAACGCATCGGCGCTGGCGAAGAAGACCTGGCCCGCGACGCGGTAATGCCTCGTGTCGGTGGCTGCGTCGTAATCGACGGTCACGCGCATCATCCGCATGACTTTCGACGCAAAGAAAACGCCGCTGAGCAGCACGCCGATGGTGACGCCGGCGGCCAGGTTGTGCGTCGCTACGGTGACCGCCACGGTGGCCAGCATCACCAGGCTGGAGGCGCGCGGATGCAGCGCCAGGTTGCGCAGCGAATCCCAGGCGAAGGTGCTGGCCGAGACCATGATCATGATGGCGACCAGGGCGGCGACGGGGACGGCGGCGACCCAGGGCCGCAGCGCCACCATCAGGATCAGCAGGAACAGCCCGGCGACCAGGGTGGAGACGCGGCCGCGCCCGCCATAGCGCAGGTTGCCCACGGTCTGGCCGATCATGCCGCAGCCGGCGATGCCGCCGAAGCAGCCGGCGGCGAGGTTGGCGAGCCCGAGGCCGGTGCATTCCTGCGCCTTGCTGCTGGTGGTCTCGGTCTGCTCGTCGACGACGGTCGCCGTCATCATCGATTCCAGCAGCCCGACCACGGCCATGGCCAGGGCATAGGGGGCGATGATCGCCAGCGTCTCGAAGCTGAGCGGGATGTCGGGCAGGAAGAAATGCGGCAGGGCCTCGGGCAGGCGGCCGAGCTCGGCCACCGTCTTCACCGGCATCGGGAAGACGGCGGTGACCAGGGTCAGCGCCAGGATGCAGATCAGCGGCGAGGGGATCACCGTGGTGACGCGCGGCGCCAGGTAGATGATGGCCAGCCCCGCGGCGATCAGCGCGTAGGTATGCCAGGTGACGTCGAGCATCTGCGGCAGCTGCGCCGCGAAGATCAGGATGGCCAGCGCATTGACGAAGCCGGTGCGCACCGAGCGCGAGACGAAGCGCATCAGCACGTCGAGCCGCAGCAGGCCGAAGACCACCTGGAGGACGCCGCAAAGGATGGTCGCCGCCAGCAGGTAGTGCAGCCCGTGCGAGGCGACCAGCGCCGCCGCCACCAGGGCCACCGACCCCGCCGCCCCGGAAATCATCGCCGGCCTGCCGCCGAAGAACGCCAGGACAATGCTGATGACGAAGGAGGCGAAAAGCCCGACCTCCGGGTCGACGCCGGCGACGAAGGAGAAGGCAATGACCTCGGGGATCAGCGCGAAGGTGCCGACCATGCCGGCCAGGATGTCGCGGCGCAGCGCCGGGAGGCCGCCGAACCATTCGGTCCGGTAGCGGGCAAGCGAGTTCAGGGTCATGCGAGGGCGCATCCGCAGAGGGGGCATGGGGCGCGTCGGGCCGGCATGCCGCCTGCGTTGTCCGGCGGATCGGCGGCCGGAAGAGCCACCCGGGTTTGCACCGGGTCCAGGGGGAATGGGCCGAGGCTAGCCCCGCGCTTGCTGCGGTGCAACCTCGGCCCGGCCTGGATTACCCGCGCTTAATATTCCAGAAGATCGGGAAGCCTTTCAGCATGCCGCTGATATCGGCGCGATAGGCGGTGGGCTGGTAGAAGGCGCCGAGCGGCAGATAGGGCACCTCCTGGAAGGCCAGGGCCTGCATGTCGCGGCAGATTTTTTTCTGCGTCTCCAGGTCAGGGGTGTCGAACCACTGGTTGCGCAGGGCTTCCATCCGCGGATTGTCGGGCCAGCCGAAGGTGGCCGACTTGCCATGGCCGCGCAGATAGGTGTTGGCCGCCGGGTTCACCGCGCCGACGCCCAGCGTGTAGTTGGCCCAGACATGCCAGCCGCCCTGCTCGACCGGCGCCTGGGAGGCGACGCGGGTCAGCACCGTGCCCCAGTCCAGCGCCTGGTAGTCCAGGTTGATGCCGACGCGGCGGAACATGTCGCCGGCGACCTCGCTGATGGCGTTCAGCGCCGCGAAATCCGTCGGCACCGGGAAGACGATTCTCTCGCCCTTGTAGCCGGCGGCGACGAGGGCGCGCTTGACGGCCTCCAGGTCGCGGGGCCCGCGCAGATTTTCCAGCCCGGCATCGTTCGCCATCGGCGAGCCCGGCGAGAAGAAACCGACATCATCCTTCCAGCGGCTGCGATCCTCGCCGGCGATGGCGATCAGGTAGTCGGATTGCCGGATGGCGCCCATCAGCGCGCGGCGCATCTCCGGCCGGTTGAAAGGCGGGATGGCGTGGTTGAAGCGGATCATCGGCAGGAAGCCGAAGGTGTCCAGCACCTCGACCTTCAGCGCGCTGTTCTTCTGCAGCAGCGGCAGGTAGTCGGAGATCGGCTGGTCCCACCAGTCGATCTCGCCGCGCTGCAGGGCGGCGGCGGCGGTCGCGGCATCGGGGATGGTCAGCCATTCGACGCGGTCGAACTGCGCCCGCTTGGGTCCTGCGATATAGCTCGGCGTGCCATCCTCGCGCGGCTTGTAGCCATCGAAGCGGGCATAGACGGCGCGCGAGCCCGGGATGCGCTCATTGGCGACGAAGCGATAAGGGCCGCTGCCGACCATCTCGGTGATCTGCGTGGTGCCCTCGGTCTTCGCCAGCCGCTCCGGCATGATGGCGCAGATGCTGGCGCCCGGCTTGCCCAGCACATCCGGCAGCAGCGGGAACGGCTTCTTCAGCCGGAACTCGATGGTGCGGTCGTCGGGCGCGCTGAGCTCGTCGACCACGGCCATCAGCGACTGCGCGTAGGAATCGCGGCTGCCCCAGCGGCGGATCGAGGCCACGCAGTCGCGCGCCAGCACGGGCGTGCCGTCATGGAAGGTCAGGCCCGGGCGCAGCGTCAGGCGCCAGCGCTTGCCGTCATCCTCCACCACATGGCCCTGGACCATCTGCGGATGCGAGCGCAGCTGCTCGTCGACGCCATAGAGGGTGTCGAAGACCATCATGCCGTGGTTGCGGGTGACGAGGCCCGTGGTCTGCACCGGGTCCAGCAGCGCCAGATCCGCCTGGGGGACGAATTTGAGGACGCGCTGGTTCTGCGCGGCGACCAGCGAGGGACGGGCGAGGCCGGCGGCGGCGGCGCCACCGACAAAAAGTCGTCGCGAGATCATGCCATGGCCTCCGCCAGGAGCGGGCGATGCTGCGCCCAGGGACGCGCCTGCTCAAACGCATAGGACGCCTGCAGCACGCCGAGATCGTCGAAGCGGGGCCCGACGATCTGCAGCCCGACCGGCAAGCCGCCATCGCTGAAGCCGCAGGGGATCGAGGCCGCCGGATTGCCGGAGAAATTGAACGGATAGGAGAACTCGGCCCACATCAGCCAGTCCCAGGGATGCTGCGGCCAGTCCTCCGGCTGCAGCAGATGCGCCGGGAAGGCGGGGGTGCTGACCGCCGGCGTCAGCAGCAGGTCGTAATCGGCGAAGGAGCGGTGGATGGCTTCCACGTATTCCAGCTTGCGGGCGCGCATCACATGATACTGCTCGGCGGTGAAGCCGCGGCCGGCATCCATCATGGCGACCAGGCCGGGATCCATCCGGTCGCGCCATTCGTCGAGGAACATATTGGCCCGCGCCAGATAGCCGGCCGGCCAGAAGAAGCGCGCCAGCTCCGGCCCCAGCGGGCCCCAGGCGGGGGTCACAAGCTCGACCTTGGCGCCCATCTCCTCGAAGGCGCCGACGGCCTTCTCGACGAGCGCCGCGACATCGGCATCGACCCGGGCATGGCCGAGATCGGGGCTATAGGCGATGCGCTTGCCGCGCAGGTCGGCTTTCAGCAGCGACGGGTAGTCGGCCGGCGGCGTCTCGCAGGAAGTATGGTCCCAGGGGTGCGGCCCGGCCATGGCCTTCAGCATCATCGCCGAGTCTTCGACGGTGCGGGTCAGCGGCCCCATATGGGTGGCATAGTCGTTGTTCGGCACGGGCCAATAGGGGATGCGGCCATAGGTCGGCTTCAGCCCGTAGACGCCGCAGAAATGCGCCGGCATGCGCACCGAGCCGCCGCCGTCGGAGCCCAGATGCAGCGGCCCGAAGCCCGCCGCCGAGGCCGCCGCGGCACCCGCCGAGGAAGCGCCCGCATTGTAGCCGCGCTTCCAGGGGTTGTGGGTGATGCCCGACAGCGTGCTCTGGCTGACGCCCTTCCAGCCGAATTCGGGCACCGCGGTCTTGCCCAGCATCACCGTGCCGGCCTCATGCAGCCGCGCGATGCAGGGGGCGTCGACGTCGGGCACCCAGTCCTTGGTGGCATGCGACCCCAGCGCCGTCACCAGCCCCTTGGTGTGGTGCATGTCCTTGATGGTGACGGGAATGCCCTCGAGCGGGCGCGGGCTGCCGCCGGGGGCATAGGCGGCCTCGGCGGCGCGCGCCTGGGCCAGCGCGATCTCCGGCGTCAGCATGGTCATGGCGTTCAGCGGCGGGTCCAGCGCCTCGACGCGGGCCAGCAGGGCGCGGGTCACCTCGACCGGCGACAGGCGCCGGGCGGCATAGTTCCGGCGCAGCGTCGCGGCCGGCATGAATCCCAGTTCTTCGCTTTCCATCGGCACCCCCTCTTGGACAGAGCGTGGCGTTGGCGGCACTCCCCAGGCGGTGATCTTTGTCAGCTTGCCCGTGGAAGGCAGCCTCGCTTATTGGGATGGACTATGAAGACGCAGCGTTCCGTATGTCAATCGGGTCCCAGGATGGGCCGGCCGCGCGACCCGGCGCTCGACGGGGCCATCCTGGACGCCGCCCAGGCCCTGCTGGAGGAGGCCGGCTGCAGCGGCTTCACCATGGAGGGCGTGGCCAGCCGCGCCGGCACGGGCAAGCAGACGCTGTACCGCCGCTGGCCGTCGCGGGGGGAGCTGCTGATCGACCTCTACTACCGCGACGCCATGCCGGCGCCGGCGCTGGACGGGCCGCTGGCCGAGGCGCTGGACGGTTTTCTTGAATTGAACCTGCAGCGGCTCTACCGCCCCTGGCACCAGAGCCTGCTGCGCAGCCTGGCGGTCGCCGCGCAGGAGGATGCGGCGCTGAAGCAGGTCATGCTGGCGCGCATCACCCATCCGCGCCTGGCGCTGGGCCGCGAGATTTTTCTTCGTGCCGAGGCGGCGGGGGAGGTGCCCCCTGACCTCGACGTCGAGATGATCCTGGAAGGCGCGATCGGCGCCATCTGGTTCCACCTGCTCTTCGCCACGGCGCCGATCACGCCGGCGCTGAAGCCGCGGCTGCTGCGGGCGATGCTGGCGCAGGCCCGGGGCTAACGCCGGACGAAGCGCTGCACCCGCTGGCCGTTATCGACCTCGGAGATATAGAGGCTGCCCTCGCTGTCCTGGGCGATGTTGTGGGGCACGTGGAACTGCCCCGCCTGCCGCCCGGGCCGGCCAAACGTCGAAAGAACCTCGCCATCGCGGCGCCGGATCACCCGCGCGACGCCGTTGGAGTTGTCGACACTGAAAAGAAATTCCTGCGACGGGTCGAGCGAGGGGATCAGGTCGGCGACCGACCCGTTCAGCCTTGTCTGCGGCGCGATGAAGCGTTCCTCGACGAAGGTGCCGTCTCGTTGAAAAACCTGGTAGCGGTCGTTGGTGCGGTCGCAGACATAGACCAGCCGGTCGCGGGTCAGGCGGACGCAATGCACGGGGCTGGCGAATTGCCGCGAGGGCGGCTGGCCCGGCGTATAGGCCGCGGTGCCGCCATAGGCTTCCGGCCCGCCATCCACCGGCGGCTGGCCATAGGCGCCCCAGTGGCGCTTGTAGGCCCCCGTCTCGCTGTCGAAGACGATGACGCGGCGGTTGCCATAGCCGTCGGCGACGAAGACCTCGCGCGCCACGGTGTCGACCTCGACATCGGCGGGGCGGTTCAGGTTCGCGGTGTCGGCATTGCCCTTGGACTGGCCGGATCGGCCGATCTGCAGCACGAAGCGGCCGTCGAGGGTGAATTTCAGCAGCTGGTGGTCCTTCGGCCCGCTGCCGGCCAGCCAGACGAAGTCATCGGCGTCGACATAGACGCCATGCTCGAGCTCCGGCCATTCGAAGCCCTGGCCCGGCCCGCCCCAATGCCGCAGCAGAGTGCCCTGGCGGTCGAAGACCAGCACCGAGGGCGCGCGGACGCAGCAGGTGGTCTCGGGCGGGGTGCGCTCGGCCATCAGCTGGCGTGCGGCGATGGTCGAAGGGCGGTGGACGATCCAGATATGGTCGCGCTTGTCGACCGCGACGCCGGCGACGGCGCCGATGATCCAGTTGTTCGGCAGCGGCTTCGGCCAAGAGGGATCGACCTGGAATTCCGGGACCGCCGTCGGCGCCGTTGCTTGGGCTTTCGCCGCCGCGGGCAGGCCGAGCGATGCGGCCAAGCCCAGGCTGGCACTCAGAAGATTGCGACGCAGCATGGCATCCTCCCCTTTCGTTGCTTGCCCGGCACGGTAGCGCAACCGGGCAGAAAGGGAAGGCAGAGCGGTCAGTGCCAGGCGGTCAGGCCGGCCATGATCTGCTGGTCGATGGCGATCAGGAAGGACAGGTCAGGGCTGTGGCGGTCCTGCTCGCGCAGGACGGCGACGCCGAGGGTGGCCAGGCCCTGGCGCAGCGGCATCGGCAGGCTGCTGTCGGGATCGGCGATGGAGACCATCACCGCCTGCCACAGGCGGCGGTTCAACGTCAGCGCCTCGGCCCGCAGGCCCTTGTCGGCCTGCGCCGCGACCAGGGCGCCGACCACCTTCTGGAAGGCGGCGGCCTCGCCAGCGCGGCCATGCTGCACGGGCAGGGCGGCGGTCGGGGCGAAGGTGGCGGCAGTCGGGGCGAAGGTCGCGGTGATCATCGGTTCGGGCTTCCTGCTCGGTGTTGCGTCGCCGTGTCGTTCGGCGTGACCTCACATTGCCGGGAGCTTGCTTTCCGAATGGTTAAAGTGTGGGGCTCGCGATTTTTTCTCAGCCGTTCTCGCGGAAGCCTGGATAGAGCGTCATGCCGCCATCGACATAGAGCGTGGCGCCGACGATGTAGTCGGCCAGGTCCGAGACCAGGAACAGTGCTGCGCGGGCGATGTCCTCCGGGTCGCCGACACGGCCATAGGGGATCAGGTCGAGCATCTTCGCCTCGCCCTCGGCCCGGGCCTCGGCATTGATGCGGGTGCGGATGGCGCCGGGGGCAATGGCGTTGACGCGGATGCCTTCGGCGGCCACCTCCTGGGCCAGGGACTGCATCATCATCGCCACACCCCCTTTGGAGGCGGCGTAATTGGCATGGCCCGCCCAGGGGATGCGGTCATGCACCGAGGACATGCAGAGGATCTTTCCCAGCGCCCGGGAATGCGGGCGGCGGCCCTGCTCGCGGAAGCGGCGCAGCGCCGCCTGGCAGCAGAGGAACTGCCCGGTCAGGTTGGTCGAGATCACCTTGTGCCAGTCCTGCAGCGTCATCTCGGCGAATCCCGCATCCTGCTGGATGCCGGAATTGGAGACCAGGATGTCGACGCCGCCGAAGCGCGACGCCGCCGCGTCGAAGAGCCGCGCCACGGCCTCGGGGTCGGCGACATCGGCCTGGACGGCGATGGCCTCGCCGCCCTTGGCCTCGATGCCGCGCACCACCTCGGCGGCGGCCTCGACCCCGCCATGATAGTTGACGACGACGGCGGCGCCGGCGGCCGAGAAAACCTCGGCGATGCCGCGGCCGAGGCCGGAGCTGGCGCCGGTGACCACAGCCACCTGGCCGGCAAGGGATAGCAGCATGGGCAAGCACCTCCGTCCCGGCAACGCCCGGGGCGGCCAGGGATAGGCGGCACGTTTGCGTGTGGCGTCAGCGCGCGGCGGGCAGCCAGAGGCTGACGAGGGTGCCCTCGCCCGGCGCGCTGTCCAGCGCCAGGCCGCCGCCGGATTGCTCGGCGAAGCCCTTGGCCATGGACAGGCCGAGGCCGGTGCCCTGCTCGGCCGGCTTGGTGGTGAAGAAGGGTTCCGTCACCCGCGCCAGGGTCTCGGCATCCATGCCCATGCCGTCGTCGCGGACGCCCAGCCGGAGATAGTCGCCGGCGGCGAGGCCGGCGGGGTGGGGCGCGCCGTCGGCCACCGTCTCGGCGGCAGCAGAAAGAAAAATCACGCCGCCATCGGGCATGGCGTCGCGGGCGTTGATCGCCAGGTTCAGCAGCGCCGTCTCCAGCTGGCGGCGATCGGCCAGCAGCGACGGCAGCCCCGGGCAGGGCACCACCTGGCAGGCGTAGCGGCGGCCGAGGCTGTGGCGCAGGATCTCGGCGGTCTGCTCCAGCAGGGTCGCCGGCGGCACCGGCTCGGCGCGGAGCTCGGCCTGGCGGGCGAAGGACAGTAGCCGGCTGGTCACCGCGGTGCCGCGCTCGGCGGCCTGGGACAGGGCCTCGGCGACGGCGGCGACCTGCTCCGGCTGGTCGGGGGCGCGGGCGATGATGGCGGCGCCGCTCTGCACCGTCTGCAGCAGGTTGTTCATGTCATGGGCGATGCCGCTGGCCAGCTGGCCGAGGGCGCGCATCCGCTCGGCATGGGCGGCGCGGGCCTGGGCGGCCTCACGCTTGGCGACCTCGTCGCGCACCCGCTGCTCGAGCGCCTGGTTCAGCCGCTCGAGCTCGGCCTGGCTCTCGCGCAGCGCGGTGATGTCGTGATGGGCGCCGACCATGCGCAGGGCGCGGCCGTCGGCGTCGCGCTCGATCTCGGCGCGGGCGGAGATCCAGCGCACGGCGCCGTCGGGGGTGACGATGCGGTATTCCTGGGCGTAGTCGCAGGCGCCGCTGTCGTCCGAGACGGCCTGCAGGAAGCGCCGCTCGGCGCGGGCGCGGTCCTCGGGGTGCAGGCGGGACAGCCAATGGGCGTGGGATTCGGTGCTGGCGACGGCGTCCAGCCCCTGCACCGCCATGTATTCGGCCGAGCGCA
This sequence comes from Roseomonas sp. 18066, assembly GCF_902706185.1. Classification (GTDB taxonomy): domain Bacteria; phylum Pseudomonadota; class Alphaproteobacteria; order Acetobacterales; family Acetobacteraceae; genus Pseudoroseomonas. The sequence continues at coordinate 34,675 of NZ_CACSJM010000040.1, forward strand.
GGTTGGCGCCGCTGGAGAGGTCGATCTCGAAGCCGCCAACCTGGCCGATGCGCTGGACGCGGCGCAGCCGGGCCTCGCTCTCGGCGAGCGCGGATTGCAGGCGTGAAGCCTCGGTCATGCCCTTGCGGCGGGGCGGGGGAGCTCGGTCATCGGTCGCGGCCTTGGCCCGGCCGCGGGGGGCGGACAGGGGAGCGTCATGATGGCGGAAAGCATAACGGGGGGCAATCCGTGGCCGGTGGCCTGGTCAGGCCAGGGCCGCCAGGGTCAGCGGATCGCCGGCGCCGGCGAATCTCTGCTGCAGGGTCGCCGTGAAGATCGTGTCGTCCGGGCCGGCGGCGACGGCGAAGAGGGTGATGCAGGAGCGGAACTTCAGGTCGTCCGGGCTGCCGAAGATTTCTTGCGGTGTTTTGGCGGGGTGGGTGGCGACGAGCCCGGCGCATTCGACCAGGCGCGGGCCGAGGGTCGGGTGGGCGAGGAAGGCGCGGGCGTCGTCGAGGTTCTCGAGGCCGTAGTGCAGGGCGGTGGGGCTGCGGCCGAGGCTGCGGAGCTGGGGGAAGACGAACCACATCCAATGGCTGCGCTTGCGCCCCGCGCGGAGCTCGTGGCGGACGGCGTCGAGCACGGGGTCTTGGGCGTCGAGGAAGCGCTGTGGATCGAGCATGGGGCGCAGGTGGTGCGGCGATTGGTAGGCTACAAGAACAAAAATAGATGAGGGAGGTTTGGAGGGAGAATACTTTCTCCCTCCATTCTTACTGTTCGATGTTGCTGTGGCTCGCGACGAGGTTGGCGAATTTTGCCGGATCGATGTCGATCCCCAACCCCGGCGCGTCCGGCACCGAGACGGTCCCATCCGCGTCCAGTTGTGGCCGTCCGCAGAGGTCGAGCAGCGGGTTGGGCCCGGCGTCGAATTCGAGGAAGGGATAGCTGCCGAGCTTCGCCCCGCTGCGGATGGCCGGCAGCGTCGCGGTGAGGTGCAGCGCCGCCTGGAAGTTGACGATGCCGCCCCAGACATGGGGGACGACGGGGCGCTCGAAGATCTCGCCCAGCATGGCGACGCGCTTCGTGCCCGTCAGGCCGCCGCAGATGGCGATGTCGGGCTGCAGCACGTCCATGCAGCCGGCCTCCAGGAAGGGCAGGAAGGCCGCGGCGCTGCCGAAGGTCTCGCCGCCGGCCAGGGACGGCGTCAGATGCGGCGCCAGCATGCGGTAGCCGGCCAAGTCGTCGGGGATGGTGGGCTCCTCGATCCAGAGCAGGTTGGCCTCCTCCATCCGGCGGGCGGCGGCCAGCGCGGCGCGGGGGGCGTAGGACTGGTTGAAGTCCAGCATCAGCGTGCCGTCGGTGCCCATCAGGCGGCGGATCGACAGGGCCATGGCGGCGTCGTCGGCCGGGTCGAAGCCGCTGCGCAGCTTGATGGCGCGGAAGCCGGCGCGGAGGTATTTCTCCGCGTCGCGCTCGAAGTCGCGATAGGGGTGGCCGCCGGGCTTGAAGAAGGGGCCGGAGGCATAGGCCGGGATGCGGTCGCGGATCCGCCCGCCCAGCAGGGTGCTGAGCGGCACGCCCTGCTGCCGCGCCGCCAGGTCGTGCAGCGCGATGTCGAGGCCGGAGACCGCGATCAGCGCCGGGCCGCCGCGGTCGGTGCCGGCGGCGTCCAGCATGGCGTGCCAGTGGCGCCCGATGTGCTGCGCGTCCTGGCCCAGCAGCAGCGGGGCCAGGCGGGTCTCGATGATGGCCCTGGCCGCCGCCGGCCCCTGCCAGCATTCGCCCCAGCCCGAACGGCCCTCGGTGTCGAGGACCTGCACCAGCAGGGTCTCGCGCCGGTCGAAGAAGACCAGAGCATTGCCGATGACCTCGGGCAACGGGGCGACCAGGTGGAAGAGGCGGATGGCGGCGATGGTCATGCTTTATGCTCCAGGGGCGGCAGGGCGCTGCTGCATCATCTCGCGCATGCTGCGGCCGAGGATCAGGATGGCGATGGCGGTGGCCGCCATGGCGCCGGCGAGGAAGAACAGGGCGCCGGCGAAGCCGCCCGTGGCGTCGCGCACCCAGCCGATGATGCTGGGGCCGAAGAAGCCGCCGGTGCTGCCGACCGAGTTGATCAGCGCGATGCCGGCCGCGGCGGCGGCCCCCGTCAGCAGGGTGGTCGGGAAGATCCAGATATTGGGCGAGGCGCCGCCGATGCCGGCCGCCCCGATGGTCAGGCCGAGCAGGCCGATCAGCGGGTCGCTGGAGAATGCGGCGATCAGGAAGCCGACGGCGCTGGCGAAGAAGGGCCCGGCGGCGTGCCAGACGCGCTCGCCGGTCTTGTCGGCATGGCGGCCGACCAGGATCATGGCCAGCGCCATGAAGGCCGAGGGGATGGCGGCGACGAAGCCGGTCTGCACGGTGGACAGGCCGAAGGCGCGGATGAACTGGGGCATCCAGATGGCGATGCCGGTGGTGCCCATGACCAGGCCGACCGCGATGGCGCACATCAGCAGCACCCGGCCATCGGTCAGCGCCCGTCCGATGCTGAATTTTTCTTTCTGTTCCTGGGCGGCGCGCTCCGTTGCCATGCGCGACGACAGCCAGCCGCGCTCGTCGGCGGTCAGGAAGGTCGCCGTCTCCGGGCGTTCCGGCAGGGCGATGGCGACGACGACGCCCATGATGACGGCGGGCATGGCCTCGATGATGAACATCCACTGCCAGCCGGCCAGGCCCTGCAGCCCGTTCATGTGCTCGATGATCAGGCCGGAGACCGGGGCGCCGATCACCGAGGAGAGCGGCACCGCGATGTTGAAGGTGGCAAACATCCGCGCCCGGTATTCACGCGGGAACCACAGCGTCATGTAGAAGATCATGCCGGGGAAGAAGCCGGCCTCGGCGGCGCCGAGCAGGACGCGGACGACGTAGAAGCTGGTCGGGTTCCAGACGAAGGCGGTGGCCGCCGAGAGCAGGCCCCAGGTGATCAGGATGCGGGCGATCCAGATCCGCGCGCCGAAGCGCACCAGCATCAGGTTGCTGGGCAGCTCGCACAGCACATAGCCCAGGAAGAAGATGCCGGCGCCGAAGCCGAAGGCCGAGGCGCTGAAGCCCAGGTCCTGGTTCATGGTCAGCGCGGCGAAGCCGATATTCACGCGGTCCAGGAAGGCCGCGAAATAGCAGACCATCAGGATGGGCAGGATGCGCCAGGCCGCCTTGGCGATGATGTCGGGACGGTCGTGCGGGCTGGCTGTCGGGGCCGCCATGGTGGGATTTCCTCTCCGGAACGCACGGGCTGCGCCGCGCTTGGTGGTCATTGTCCCTCCGTCATCGGATCATTGACATCGACAATCAAATGGGATGTTTCAAACTCATCATATTGGAAAAGCTGATATCGCCATGCGGGTGACGCTCGCCCAGCTCGAGGCCTTCTTCTGGACGGTGCAGCTGGGCTCGGCGCAGCGCGCGGCGCAGCACCTGAACCTGGCGCAGCCCACGCTTTCTTTGCGTTTGAAGGACCTGCGGGAGGCGATCGGCGTCGAGATCCTGGAGCGCAGCGGCCGCGGCCTGCGCCCGACGCCGGAGGGGCGCGCGCTGCTGCCGCGGGTCGCCGCCATCATGGCGGAGCTGCGCGGCATCGGCGGCGCCGATCCGGCGCGCGACATCGCGGGGCCGATCCGCGTCGGCCTGGCCGAGGGCTTCGCCGTCACCTGCCTGCCACCCTTGCTGGCCGCCTTGAGAGAGGACCATCCGGCGCTGCAGCCGGAATGGGTGGTCTCGACCAGCACGGTGCTGGAGACGGCGCTGCTGCGCGACACGCTGGACATCGCCGTGCTGCTGAACCCGATCGGCGACGAGCGGCTGTCGATGACGCCGCTGGGCTCGCAGCCGACCAGCTGGGTGGCGCCGGCGGGCTGGGGGCTGGCGGGGCCGGTCAGCCCGCGCGACCTGTGGGATGTGCCGGTGATCTCCAACCCGCCGCCGGCGGCGATGCACCGGCAGATCAGCGGCTGGTTCGCGACCGCCGGCATCGCGCCGCGGCGCCTCTCCGCCTGCACCTCGGTCGCGGTGATCGCCGAGCTGGTGGCGGGCGGCATCGGCGCCGGGCTGCTGCCGGTGCGGATGGCGACGCGCTATGTCGCCGAGGGCAGCATGACGCTGCTGGCGGCGAACCCGCCGGTGGAGAATGGCCGCCTGTTCACCACCTACCGCATGGGGGTGGAGGAGCCGAAGGTGATGGCCGTCGCCCGCGCCATCTCCCGCGTGCTGGCCAGCATCGACTACCTGCAGCCCTGAGCCTCGTCAGGCCAGCGCCGGAACGATCTGCTGCTCGACGAGCTCGTGCAGCGCCCGGGCATGGCCGCCGGCGCCGCCCGAGCGCTGGTTGGGGTCGGAGGTCATGACGACGGAAAGCCCCAGATCGGGCAGGATATGCGCCATCTGCCCGCCGAAGCCCCAGGCGTAGAAACGCCTCTCGCGGCCGACCGGGCGCAGGAACCAGCCATAGCCATAGGCGTCGCCGGTGAAGGCGGACGCCGTGCGCGGCGTCCAGCAGGCGGCGATCCAGTCGGGGCGCAGCACGTTCTGGCCGTCCAGCCGATGCATCTCGGCATAGCGCAGCAGCCCGCGCGGCGAGACCAGCATGTCGTTGCCGCCGAAGAAAATACCCTGCGGGTCGCGCGGCCAGGGCGGCAGGGCGATGTCGAGCGGCTCCCCCAGCCAGTCGCGCGCCAGGGCATGGGTGGAGCGCCCCGTCACCCGGGTCAGGATCGCCGAGAGCAGATGCGTGTTGCCGGTGGAATAGAGCATCGGCCCGCCCGGCTCGGCGACGAAAGGCCGGGCGAGGGCGGCGCGCACCCAGTCGCGGCTGGCGACCCATTGGCCGTAATAGGCGCCCGAGGTGCGCTCCAGCCCCGCCTGCATCGACAGCAGATTGCCGATGGTGACGCGGGCGAGGCGCGGATCGGGATTGGTCGGCAGGCGGTCGCGCAGGATCGGCGCGATGGGCTGCTCCGGCCCGTCGAGATGGCCACGGGCGATGGCGATGCCGACCAGCGTGGCGATCACCGATTTCGACACCGACTTGACATTGGCCGGGCGGTCGAGGGGCGGCCCGCGGTAATGCCGCTCGGCGATGACCTGGCCGTGCTGGGCGATGATCAGGTTGTGCAGCGGCGCCAGGCCTTCAGCGGCGGCCAGCGCCGGGCCCAGGCGCGGATCGGCCTCGGCGCGGGCGGCCAGCGGCAGCAGGGCGGGCGTGGCAAGCAGCAGGCGTCGGGTCAGCATCTTTTGCATGTGGCGCGGCGATGCCGCGCGGGAAGGCTGCGTTACGCTTTGCCAAGATCCGGCAGCGGGCGGGCGGCTTCGGCATAGCCGTCCCAGGGGTCGGCGCGCTTCAGCCGGTTCAGCGCCGTCGCGATGGTGAAGGCCTGTGGGTCCAGCTTCGGGCCGAGCTCCTTCCAGCCGACCGGCATGGAGACCGTGGCGCCAGGCCGCGCCCGCGGCGACCAGGCCGCCACCGCCGTGGCGCTGCGGTCATTGCGCAGATAATCCAGAAAAATCTTGCGGGGGCGGGCCTTCTTGGCGAGCGTCGTGGTGTAGCGGTCGGGCTTCGCCTCGCGCATCACGTCGCAGAGCGCCTTGCAGAAGGCCTTGGCCTCGGGCCAGGCGGCGCCGGGGGTCAGCGGCACCACCACATGCAGCCCCTTGCCGCCGGTGGTCTTGACGAAGGCGCCGAGGCCCAGCTGCTCCAGGTGTTTCCTGAAGTCCCGCGCGGCGGCGATGACATCACCGAAAGAAGTCCCTTCGCCGGGGTCGAGGTCGAAGACCAGCCGGTCGGGATGCTCGACATCCGCGGCCGTCGCACCCCAGGGATGGATTTCCAGCACCGCCGCCTGGGCCAGGGCGGCGAGGCCCGCGGCATCGTCCAGCGCCAGATAGGGGTCCTTCTCGCCCGCCACCGTCACCTCCCGCAGCAGAGAGGACGTCCCGCGGCCGGCATGGCGCTGGAAGAAGCGCGGTCCGTCGATGCCGTCGGGCGCACGGATCAGCGAGACCGGGCGGCCGCCGGCATAGGCCAGAAGCTTCGGCGCGACGGCAGCGTAGTAGTCGGCCAGCTGCTGCTTGGTGATCTTGTCCGCCGGCCACAGCAGCTTGTCGGGGTTGCTCAGCCTGGGGCCGGGGGTGGGCTTGGC
>NZ_CACSJM010000041.1 GCF_902706185.1 Roseomonas sp. 18066
GCGGCGGCGCGCACCGGGGTGGCGACGCGGGTCGCGGCCGGGCGGGCGGCGGCGGCGGCGCGGACGCGGCTGCCGCCATCGCCCTGCTCGACCACGGTGCGGCGGCCGGGGGCTGCGGCGGCGACGGCGGCGCGGGTGCCGGGGCGCGGCTTGACCGGGGTGACGGAGGCGAGCGCCACGCGGCGGCTGGCCGGCGGCTCGGCCGCGGCGGCGCGGGCGATCAGCGCCGGGCCACGGACGCGGCGGATGGCGGCGGCGGCCAGGCTGCCCGTGGCGGCGACGCTGGCGGCGGCGCCGGCATTGGCCATCAGCCCCGGGGTGCCCGGGCCCACGCCCATCTGGGAGAAGCCGCGGTCGAGCAGGGCGCCGGCATGGCGGTCGCGCTCGACCCAGGAATTGCCGCCGAAGACGGCGACCACCAGGCGGGTGTTCTCGCGCCGGGCGGAGGTGACGATGTTGAAGCCGGAGGCGTTGATATAGCCCGTCTTGATGCCGTCGACGCCTTCGTACTCGCCCAGCATGCGGTTGTGGTTGCGCAGGCTGATATTGCCCATCTGGTGGGTGCGGGTGCCGAAATAGTGGTAGCGCTCGGGGAAGTCGTGCTGCAGGCGGCGGCCGAGGGTGGCCATGTCGTGCGCCGTGGTGATCTGCTCGATGTCGGGCAGGCCGGAGGCGTTGCGGAAGGTGGTGCCGGTCATGCCGAGGGCGCGGGCGCGCAGCGTCATCAGCTGGGCGAATCGCTGCTCGTCGCCGCCGCCCAGCGTCTCGCCGAACAGCGAGGCGACGTCGTTGGCCGATTTGGTGACGAGGGCGTAGATGCCGTTCTCGACGCTGATGGTGCGGCCGGGCGGCAGGCCCAGCTTGGAGGGCGGGCGGGCGGCGGCGGTGGGCGTCATCTCGATGCGCTGATCGAGGCTCAGCCGGCCGCTGCGCAGCGCGTCGAACACCATATAAAGGGTCATCATCTTGGTCAGCGAGGCCGGGTGGCGCGGCGCGTCGGCATTGCTGCCGAACAGCACCTGGCCGGTCTGGCCGTCCAGCACGACGGAGGCATAGCGCTCGCTGCCGATCTGCGCCTGGGCCACCCCTGGCAAAGCAAGGAGTACCGTCGATGCGGCCAGGATCCCCAGCCGACGAACCACACGCGCAAGTTGCATCCCATCCCCCAAAGCAGCAGCCTCGCCCCCCAGCGAGATGGCGGATGATAGGAGAATTTTCGCGGCGCTGTCATCGGGAACCAAACAGGAACCGCGACCTTCGCCAACGACTTAAGCTGCGTCGTTTAACCGGGGTGGCATCTGCCCGCCCGACGCGATGCGCAAGCGGCTGCGGCGCGGCGGCAGCCCCGGGCGTGAGCGGAACCACGGCCCGAAAGGTTCATGCTGCAACGCAAAAAAGGGCTGGACATCCGCCGCCTTCATTGCCATACCGTCTCTATGCTGCACTGCACCACAGTGAAGCGTCAGGTCTGGCACCGCGCAGCTCCGGTCCGGCCTTGTGAAGCGAAGCCCGAGCTGTGCCGCCCTGCCCGTCCCCGGATGAACCCGGCCGGGCCGGTCGGCCCGGACAGGAGGAAGAGCTGCATGGCGAATGCGCCAAAGATGATCAAGCCCGGGACCGAGAAGCTGAAGCCTGCCGTTCGCGCGGCCGAGCCGAAGCTTCCCGCCCCTGCATTGGCCGCGGCCAGCACCGCGGTGGCGGAAACCGTCGCCGCCGAGGCGAGCGCCGTGGCCGAGGTGATCAGCCAGGGGGTGGCGGCCGTGCTGGCCGCGCCCCGGCCGGACACTGCCCCGGCCGCAGCGACCGACGACATTCCGCCGGGCCCGCTTCCGACGGCCGCCCCCGCGGCCGGATTGGCGACCAGGACGATCGCAACCAGTGCGGCACAGACCCGCACGGCTATGGAGAAGAGCATGGACCAGATCACGCGCGGCACCGAAGGCTTCTACAAGGCGACCGAGGAGGCCGTCGAGTTCGGCCGCGGCAATCTGGAGGCGCTGACCAAGGCCACCCAGACCTACATCACCGGCCTGCAGGACCTGAGCAAGCAGGCCTTCGCCGTGATGCAGGGCCTGAACGAGCAGGCCGTGGCCAATGCCAAGGCGCTGTCCTCGGTGAAGAGCCTGAAGGAAGCCGCCGAACTGCAGACCGGCTTCGCCAAGCTGCAGCTGGAGAAGTCGATCGCCGAGGCGACCAAGCTGAACGAGGCCGCCTTCAAGCTGGCCGAGCAGTCCTCCGCCCCGATCGCCGCCCGCATGACGCTGGCCGTCGAGAAGTTCTCGCGCCCGACCAACCTGGTCTGATCCGTATGGTCTGATCCGTCGGGGCGCCAGCCCCGGGATCTGACCGCGCGACGCGCGACGAGTCTGGCCGGCCCCGGCATCCCCGGGGCCGGCCTTTTTTTGTGCTGTGCCGCGGGATCGGGCCCGGCCCTGGCTTCGAGCCCCCGCTGGCGCCATGGGTCCGGGCGGCCAAGGGTCAAGCCCCCGGCGCCTGCCGCGGCAGGGGGGCTGGAATGCGGCGCCGGCAGCGGTTTCCGGCGGCTTTTCCACAGGCCATGAGGCGCTCGGCCCTTCACCTTCGCCCCGGCAGTCCGATATCCTGCCCCATCGCAGCAAACCCGCGGCTGTCGCCGCCCTTGCGGGTTGGCAAGGCCGCAGGCCGCTGCCTAGATGGGAAGATGGATTTGGTGCAGCAGACAACCGGCAGGCCAGCGGCAGCGTCATGACGGAACAGCGACGGCACCCCCTGACGATTCCCGCCCCGATGGCCATCGCGCCGTCGGGCCCTGCCCTGCTGGACAGCTTCCGGGCCGCCGGCGACGAGCCGACGACGCCGCAGAATCCCGGCGATGTCGGCGGCGGCGATGGCGGCCAGGACGGCAGCAACACCGGCGTGGTGGTCAAGACGCGTACCCGCACGCGCAAGCCCGCCATGTACAAAGTGCTGATGCTGAACGACGACTACACGCCGATGGAATTCGTCGTGCACGTGCTCGAGCGCTTCTTCCAGAAGAACCGGGAGGAGGCGACGCGGATCATGCTGCATGTCCATCGCCGTGGCGTTGGCGTCTGTGGCGTCTATACTTATGAGGTGGCGGAGACCAAGGTCACCCAGGTGATGGACCTGGCGCGGCAGAATCAGCATCCGCTCCAGTGCACCATTGAAAAGGAATGATGCGGCGCCTGCTCATCTCTGTGTAACCTGCTGAAACTTAGACTGGCCCTCGCCGTATCGGTTTGGCGGACCACATATAAGACTATCCTGGGCCGCAAGGTCCTGTCTCTACGCGGTGCCGGCTCCCTCCGGGCTCTCCGGCATCGCCCTCGAAGGGGAGCGTCACATTCATGCTGTCCCGCAATCTCGAGCAGACGCTCCACCGCGCGCTGGCGCTCGCCAATGAGCGCCGCCATGAATACGCCACGCTGGAGCACCTGCTCCTCGCCCTGGTCGACGACACCGACGCTGCCACCGTGCTGCGTGCCTGCGGCGTCGATCAGGACAAGCTGAAGCGCGACCTGGCCGAGTTCCTCGACAAGGACCTCGCCGGGCTGGTGACGGAGCGCTCCGGCGACCCGAAGCCGACCGCGGGCTTCCAGCGCGTCGTGCAGCGCGCGGCGATCCATGTGCAATCCTCTGGCCGTGACGAGGTGACGGGCGCCAATGTGCTCGTCGCCCTGTTCAGCGAGCGGGAAAGCCACGCCGTCTACTTCCTGCAGCTGCAGGACATGACCCGGCTGGATGCGGTGAACTTCATCAGCCACGGCATCGCCAAGGCGCCCGGCCGCTCGACCAGCCGCCCGGTCCAGGGCAATCCGCCCTCGGCCGCGGCCCCGGGCTCCGAGGAGCCGGGCGAGAAGGAGGAGAAGCCGCAGGGTGCCCGCCGTGGCCAGGACGCGCTGTCCAACTACTGCGTGAACCTGAACAAGAAGGCGCAGGCCGGCAAGATCGACCCGCTGATCGGCCGCGACAGCGAGATCGAGCGGACCATCCAGATCCTCTGCCGCCGCACCAAGAACAACCCGCTCTACGTGGGCGACCCCGGCGTCGGCAAGACCGCCATCGCCGAGGGCCTGGCCAAGCGCATCATCGAGGGCGACGTGCCCGAGGTGCTGGCCAAGTCGACCATCTTCGCCCTCGACATGGGCAGCCTGCTGGCCGGCACCCGCTACCGCGGCGACTTCGAGGAGCGGTTGAAGGCCGTGGTCAACGAGCTCGAGCAGCAGCCCGGCTCGATCCTGTTCATCGACGAGATCCACACGGTGATTGGTGCCGGCGCCACCTCGGGCGGCGCGATGGACGCCTCGAACCTGCTGAAGCCGGCCCTCGCCCAGGGCACGCTGCGCTGCGTGGGCTCGACCACCTACAAGGAATACCGCACCTATTTCGAGAAGGACCGGGCCCTCGTCCGGCGCTTCCAGAAGATCGACGTCAACGAGCCGACAATCGAGGATGCGGTCAAGATCCTGACCGGCTTGAAGACCAATTACGAGAAGCACCACAAGGTCAAGTACACGCCGGAGGCGATCCGCGCCGCCGTCGAGCTCTCGGCCAAGTACATCCACGACCGCAAGCTGCCGGACAAGGCGATCGACGTCATCGACGAGGTCGGCGCCTCCCGCATGCTGCAGCCCGAGGGGAAGCGGAAGAAGACCGTCACCCTGAAGGATGTCGAGGATATCGTCGCCAAGATCGCGCGCATTCCCCCCAAGTCGGTCTCCTCCGACGACAAGGAGACGCTGCGCAACCTGGAACGCGACCTGAAGGCCATGGTCTTCGGCCAGAACCAGGCGATCGAGGCGCTGTCGGCCGCGATCAAGCTGTCCCGCGCCGGCCTGCGCGACATCGAGAAGCCGATCGGCAATTATCTTTTCAGTGGCCCCACTGGTGTGGGTAAGACTGAAGTTGCCAAGCAACTCGCAAAAACGCTGGGCATCGAGCTGATCCGCTTCGACATGTCGGAATACATGGAGCGGCACTCGATCAGCCGGCTGATCGGCGCGCCGCCGGGCTATGTCGGCTTCGACCAGGGCGGCCTGCTGACCGACAGCGTCGACCAGCACCCCCATGCCGTGCTGCTGCTGGATGAGATCGAGAAGGCCCACCAGGACCTCTACAACATCCTGCTGCAGGTCATGGACCACGGGAAGCTGACCGACCACAACGGCAAGATCGTCGACTTCCGCAACGTCATCCTGATCATGACCACCAATGCCGGGGCCTCCGACATGGCCAAGAACGGCATCGGCTTCGGCCGCGAGGTGCGCCAGGGCGAGGATGAGGATGCGGTGAAGCGGCTGTTCACGCCGGAATTCCGCAACCGCCTGGATGCCGTCGTCCCCTTCGGCAACCTGACCCAGGAAATCGTCGGCAACGTCGTCGAGAAGTTCGTGATGCAGCTGGAGGCGCAGCTCGCCGACCGCAACGTCACGATCGAGCTGTCCTCGGCGGCCAAGGAATGGCTGGCGGAGCGGGGCTACGACCGCCTCTACGGCGCCCGTCCCCTGGCCCGCGTCATCCAGGAATACATCAAGAAGCCGCTGGCCGAGGAGCTGCTCTTCGGCAAGCTGGCCAAGGGTGGCGCGGTGAAGGTCGGCATGAAGGACGATGCCCTGACCTTCGAGTTCATCGAGGCCCCGCTGCCCGCCTTGCCCAAGCCCGAGGATGGCGGCTCGGATGGCGATGGCGAAAGCCACCACGCCCCGGAAGCCGCCGGCTGATCCCCGCCTGCTGATCCGCGCCGGCTGACGCATCGGAACGACCCGCCCCGGGACCGCAAGGCCCCGGGGTTTTTCATGCCCGTCGCCGTTGCGTGAACGAGACGTGATCGCCCCCGCACCGCCCCATCCTTCCGGTGGCTTGGCAAGCCAGGGCGGGACCATTACCTTGCCGCCATGGCGAGGCCGTCCCCCCAATTGGCGGCGCGCGCTCCGCGGCCGGCATCCCTGCCGGATCGCCGTCCCGACGGCCGGCCTGGGTCCCCCCAGGCCGGCCGTCCGGGATGCAGCCCGGCCTCCTGTCAGGACAGGCGATCCGACCCCTGGACAGGCCGCCCGCCGCGGGCTCTGCTCCGCCGCAGAGAGGAAGCCGTCCCATGAACGCCATCACCCAGCCGCGCCCCCGGCCGCTGCGCGTCGCCATCGCCGGGCTCGGCGCGGTCGGGCTGCGCGTCGCCCAGGCGCTGGATGCCGGCATCCCGGGCTGCGAGCTGGTGGCCGTCGCCGCCCGCGACCGCCCCGCCGCCGCCCGCCGGCTGCAGGGGCTGCGCTACCCCGTGCCCGTGCTCGACCTCGGCGACCTCGAGCCGCAGGCCGACCTGGTGGTCGAATGCGCCCCCGCGGCCCTGCTGGCCCGCATCGCCACGCCGGTGCTGCGGCAGGGCAAGAAGCTGATGGTCCTCTCCGCCGGCGCCCTGCTGACCGAGCCGCAGCTGATCGACCTCGCCCGCCAGCACCATGCCCAGATCATCGTGCCCACCGGCGCGCTGCTCGGCCTCGACGCGGTGGCCGCCGCCGCCGAGGGCCAGATCCATTCGGTCCGCATGGTCACCCGCAAGCCGGTGAAAGGGCTGCTCGGCGCGCCCTACCTGGCCGAGCACGGCATCGACATCGCCACCATCGCCGCGCCGCTGCGCGTCTTCGAAGGCACCGCGCGCCAGGCGGCCGTCGGCTTCCCGGCCAATCTCAACGTCGCCGTCGCCCTGTCGCTGGCCGGCATCGGACCGGACCAGACGCAGCTGGAAATCTGGGCGGATCCGGCGCTGACCCTCAACACCCATTCCATCACCGTCGAAGCGGATTCGGCCCGCTTCACCATGACCATCGAGAACGTGCCCTCGGAAAATCCGAAGACCGGCAAGATCACGGCGCTGTCGGTGATCGCGGCGCTCAGGAAGCTGGCGGCGCCGCTCAGGGTGGGCACATAAGGGAAAAAGGCCGGGGGAAGGAATTCCCCCGGGGCCCCATCTTTTTTCTGACTCTCAGCCGGGCACGAAGCCGGCCTCGCTGAGCACCATGCTGGACAGGTCCAGGCCCATCGCGCGGGCATTCTGCAGCGCGGCGGCGACCACGGCCTGCCTCTGCACGGCATTGCCCTGCGACTGCTCGCCCGCCGCCTCCATCAGCATCGCCTGCAGCAGCAAGGTCTCGGCCAGCTCCTGCTTCTGCGCATCCGCGGCATTGACCAGCACCGGCGTCGCCGCCATCGCCCGCCGCGCCTGCTGCCGCACCGCCTCGTTGGTTGCGCGGCTGGTATCCTCCGACAGCCGCCCGCGCGAAGCCTGCCACAGCGTGATCCACCACACCGCATAGACATCGGCCAGGTCATCGACCCGGAAGCCCTTCGGCCCCAGCACCCCCTGCATCCGCTCGATCAGGTCGCCCTGGGCGAACAAATCCCGCAGCTGCTGCGCCCCCGCCGGATCCACCTGCGCCACCCGCGCCACGAAGCCCGACAGATTGGCCGCCCGCCGCGGCTTCGAGACCTGGTAGCGCACCGCCGCGGCGACCGGCACGGCGGCCCTTTGCCCCCCGCGCTGCTGCTCCATCCGCTGCTGGTCCATCCGCTGCCGCAGATGCGAGCCCAGGACATCGGTGCCCGTCACCGAGGGGATGATCGTGCTCCAGGCGAAGGAATCCTGCGCGGCGGCCGGCCCCGCCCCGGCCAGGGCCAGCACCACCACCGCGGCCTTCAAGCGTGTCTTCATCGGCGTCCAAGCCCTCTCCAGCGCTGCGAAACCTATCGGCCGGCGCGCGAGCGGAACAATCGCGACTGCGCCAGCCGCATCACGTTTCGGCGGTCATCCGCCCCTTGACCCCGCCCGGCGCCAGGGGGAACGTCCCGGCCCTTTCGCTGCCCCCCCTCCTACTGCCCTGAGGTATGCCATGTCCGTCCCCGCCACCGATCCCGCGCTCCGCGCCCTGCTCTCCGCGACCGAAGGGGGCGACACCGCGGCCGAGGCCCGCGCCATGCTGGACAGCCCCGCCTTCCAGCGCGCCGCCGCCGCCATCGAGGCCGACCACGACAATTTCGTGGCCCAGCTGATCACCCTGTGCCAGATCCCCTCGCCCCCCTTCGGCGAGGCCGTCCGCGCGGCCGCCTATGCCGAGTTGCTGCGCCAGCACGGCGTCGAGCAGGTCGAGACCGACGAGGAAGGCAATGTCACCGCCTACCGCCCCGGCACCGACCCCGAGGCCGGCGTCATCGTGCTCTGCTCGCATCTGGACACCGTCTTCCCGGCCGGCACCGACGTCACGGTGAAGCGCGAGGGCGACATCCTGCGCGCCCCCGGCGTCGGCGACGACACCCGCGGCCTGGCCCTGCTGCTGGCGCTGTCCCGCGCCCTGGACAAGGCCGCCATCCGCACCCGCGCCGGCATCCTGTTCCTGGCCTCGGTGGGCGAGGAAGGGGCCGGCGACCTGCGCGGCGTGAAGCATTTCTTCCGTGCCAACCGCTGGCGCGAGAAGGTGGCCGGCTTCGTCGCGCTGGACGGGCTGAACCCGGCGCGCCTGGTGCATGCCGCCGTCGGCTCCAAGCGCTACCGCATCACCTTCCGCGGCCCGGGCGGCCATTCCTTCGGCGCCTTCGGCCTGGTCAACCCGGCCTTCGCCTTGGCCCGCGCCATGGACGACCTCGGCCGCATCCGCGTCCCCGCCTCGCCCAAGACCACCTTCTCCATCGGCAAGATCGGCGGCGGCACGTCGATCAATGCCATCCCGGAGGAGATGTGGATGGAGGTCGACCTGCGCTCCGCCTCCGCCGAGGTGCTGGCGACGCTGGAGGCCCGCTTCCTGGCCACCCTGCCCCAGGCCGCGGCGGACGAGAACGCGGCGCGGGACACCGCGCGCGGCGAAATCCGCGTCGAGGTGAAGCAGATCGGCGACCGCCCGGCCGGCGTGACGGCGAAGGACTCCCGCATCGCCCGCGTCGCCGCGGCGGTCATCCAGGCCCAGGGCTACACGCTGGAGGCCACCGCCTCCTCCACCGACAGCAACATCCCGATCAGCTTGGGCATCCCGGCGGTGACGCTGGGCACCGGCTGCGCCGGCGGCCGCGAGCATTCGCTGGAAGAGTGGATCGACGTCGAGAAGACCCAGAGCGTGAAGGGCATGTCGACGGCGCTGGCGTCCATCCTGGTTCTCGCTGGGGTGTCCAGCAACTAGCTGGTGCCCCTCAGGCGCGGCGGACTTCCTGCCGCGCCATCCAGGTGGCCGAGGCGAAGATGACGGCGGCCCCGGCGAAGGTGGTCCAGCCGGGGATGTCGCCGAACATCAGGAAGCCCAGCATCGCCGCCCAGGCGAGGTCGAGGAACTTCACCGGCTGCGTCGCCGAGACATCGGCCAGCCGGAAGGCCTCGGTCAGCGCCCAATGCCCGCCCGAGCCGAGCAGCCCGGCGACGGCGAACCAGGCCAGCTGGGTCGGCGTCGGCCAGGACCAGAAGGCCAAAGCGAAGGGCAGCGTGAACAGCGAGATGGTGATCGCCTGCCACATGACGATCACCTCCGGCCGGTCGCGCCGGGTCAGCGCCTTGGTGATCAGAAAGGAGGCGGCGAAGAGCGGCGAGGAGCCCAGCATCACCAGGGTCCAGATGCCGCCACCGCCAGACAGCTTCGGCCCCAGCACGATGGCGACGCCGACCAGGCCGAGCCCGGCCGCGATCCAGCGCCCCAGCACCACCTTCTCCTTCAGGAAGACCACGGCGCCGACCATGATGAAGATCGGCCCGGTGAAGCCCAGCGCGGTGACATCGGCCAGCGGGATATGCGGCAGCGCGAGAAACCACATCAGCAGCCCCGCGGTATGCACCACGCCGCGCCACAGCTGCCCCGACAGCCCGTGCGGCGCGAAGCTGGCCAGGCCGCCGCGCCACAGCAGCGGCACCATCACCAGGAAGCCGAAGAAATAGCGCAGGAACTGGGCCTGGAAGGAATGCATCTCCCGCGTCATGCCGCTCATGATCGCGTTGAGCAGGCTGAACAGCAGGCCCGACAGCCCCATCCAGATCATGCCCCGCAGCACGGGCGACAGGTCACGCCAGCCACGCCGCGTGGTCACCGCGGGCGGGCGGAGGATATTCTGCGACATTCTGCGCGGGCTTCCGGGGACGCTTCTGAACGCCGCCAGCATGACGCCGCTGAAATGAAGGAAGCAAGAGCAGGGTGGCGAATTTCGCGGCGATTCCCGCCACCCCCGCTTCTGTGAAGCCGGCCGGTCAGCCCGCCACCGGGTAGCGGATCGACACCACCTCGATCTCCTCCAGCCCGCCCGGGGTGCGCACCCGCAGCAGGTCGCCGACGCGGGCCTTCAGCAGGGCGCGGGCCATCGGCGACACCCAGCTGATATGGCCGCGATCCAGGTCGGTCTCGTCGACGCCGACGATGGTGATGGTGACCTCGCTGTCATCCTCCCGCGCATAGGTCACGGTCGCGCCGAAGAACACCTGGTCCCGCCGCGGCTGCGCGGCGGGGTCGACCACCTGAACCCGCTCCAGCCGCTTGCGCAGGAAGCGCACCCGGCGGTCGATCTCGCGCAGCCGCCGCTTGCCATACTGGTAGTCGGCATTCTCGCTGCGATCGCCGAGGCTCGCCGCCCAGGAGACGATCTCCACCACCTTCGGTCGGTCCTGGCTCCACAGCCGGGTCAGCTCCTCCTGCAGCGCGGCATGGCCGGCGGGCGTCATGTAGAAGGGCGTGCCGGCCGGCAGCCCCGGCGGCGCGTCGTCGCCATCATCGTCGTCGTCAGCAGCAGCCAAGATTGCATCCCCCGTAAAACTCACGCCCAAGCTTGCGGAACCGGTTCATTCAGCGCTGGCGTCGCGGTTTTTCTGTGCCAATATTTCGGTAACGAATCGCTTAAAAGTTAAAAAAACTCTCCCATCCCGCGCAAATCCACGCTTCAATTCACCCATGCCGCACCCCGCCGCGCCCCTGGCCGAGGATGCGGGCCGGAAGACCGCGGAACCGCTCCCGCGCCGCCGGCCCGTCCCGCCACAGGCGACCAGGGACGCGATTGGGCGGCGGCATGCGGGAAACGACCAGCACATAACCAGAAAAACCGAAGGAAGGCGCCCGTGCAGCCTGCCGCCACCGGGCTCTTGCCGCGTCCATTCGCCCCGGCAAGCCCTGCCTCCGGATCCGCCCGGACCGGACGGATGCCGCGCCGTGCCTGGCTTGCCGGCTGGCCGCTGGCCTGGCTGGCCCTGGCCCTGCTCACCGCCACCTTCGCGCTGCTCGCCTATCGCCTGGCGGGCAGCGAGGCCACCATCCAGGAAGTCCGCGCCCTCGAGGACGGGCTGAAGGCCGAGGCCAAGCTCTCCGGCCATCCGCTGCGCGCCGATGCCGCCGCCCTCGCCCCGGCGCTGGCCGTGCTCGACCGCCTGGCGGCCGATTATCCGGAGCTCGCGGCGCCGCAGGCGCTGCTGCGGCTGCGCCTGGCCGCCGGCCTCGCCGCCGGCGAGAGCGAGGCCGCCCACCGCGCCCTGCATGTCGCCGCCCATGCGCTGGAAGACGCGCTGATGCGCCGCATCGCCATCCTGCGCCAGCAGGACCTGGCGCGGCAGCGCAACGGGCTGCTCGGCGCGCTGGCCAGCGCCGCGGCTGGCGCCGGGCTGCTGGTCCTGGCGCTGCGCCAGGCCCGGCGCGAGGCCCGCGCCCAGGCCGGCAACGCCGCCCAGGCCCGCGCCCAAATCCGCGCTTTGGCGGAGGCGGCGCCGCTCGGCATGGCGCTGCTCGATGCCGGGCTGACCATCGCCGCCGGCAATGCCCGCTTCGCCCAGCTGGCCGGCGCCAGCGAGGCCGCCCTGCCCGGCCAGAGCCTGGCCCAGGCGCTGCCCTGGCTGCATGCCGCCATCGGCGCCGAGCTGCGCGCCGTGCTGGTGCGCGGCGGCGGCCTGCCGGGCCAGGCGGTGACCGCCGCCGGCCCCGACGGCGCCGACCGCCACTACCACCTGGCGATCGAGCTGCTGGAGACGCCGCCCGACCAGGCGCCGGACCTGGCCGAGGGCGCGCCGCATCTCTGCCTGATCATCATGGACGTGACCGAGCGCGCCACCATGGAGGCCTGGCGCGACGAGCTGGTGGGCGAGCTGAACCACCGGGTGAAGAACACGCTGGCGACCGTGCAGTCCCTGGCCGCCCAGACGCTGCGCGGCGCCGCGCTGGACCCGCAGCGCTTCGCCGCGGACTTTTCCGCCCGCCTCGGCGCGCTGTCGCGCTCGCATGAGTTGCTGGCGGCGGTCGGCTGGTCGCAGGCGACGCTGTCGGCGGTGGTGCAGGCGGCGCTCGGCCCCTGGCAGGGCGGCGGCCGGCTGCGGGTCGAGGGGCCGGAGGGGCCGCTGCTGCGCCCCGGCCAGGCCCAGGCCCTGGTCATCGCCCTGTCGGAGCTGGCCAGCAACGCCACCCATCACGGCGCGCTGGGCGGCGAGGGCCATGTCTCGCTGCGCTGGGACTGCCTGCCGGATGGCGCGCTGCGGCTGGCCTGGCGCGAATATGGCGGGCCGCGGCTCGCCGGCCGGCCGCTGCGCCAGGGCTTCGGCATGCGCTTCCTGGAGCGGGGCCTGGCCTATGACCTCGGCCCCGGCACCCAGGTGCGGCTGAACTTCGACACCGACGGGCTCTATTGCGAGGTGCGCTTCCGCAGCCTGGAGCCGCGCCACTGCCTGACGGTCCGCGCCGCCTGATCGAGGACGGGGGGCCGCCTCAGCCCCCCATTTCTTCCCGCTGCATCTCCAGCTCCAGCCAGCGCTCCTCCGCCTCGGCGAGGCCCGTCTCGGCCTTGGCCAGCAGCTCGTTGGCCTTGTCGAAGCGCGCCTTGTCGCGGCTGTAGAGCCCGGCATCCGCCAGGATTTCCTTCAGTTTTCCGGCTTCGGCTTCCAGCTTGCGCATCCTGGCAGGCAGCGTCTCCAGCTCATGCTGATCCTTGAACGACATTTTTTTCCGGGTCGTCGCCGTCGATGCGGCGACGACGGTCTTCGCCTCGGAAGGCTTCGCGGCCGGCGCCGGCGCGGCGTCGGCGCGCGCCCGCACGCCATGGCCGCGCTGCGACACCATGTCGGAATAGCCGCCGGCATAATCCTGCCAGCGCCCCTCGCCTTCCCAGGCGATGACATTGGTGGTCACCCGGTCGAGGAAGTCGCGGTCATGGCTGACCACGATGACCGTGCCGCCATACTCGGCGATCTGCTCCTGCAGCAGGTCCAGCGTCTCGAGGTCGAGGTCGTTGGTCGGCTCGTCGAGCACCAGCAGGTTGGAGGCGGTGGCGAAGGCACGCGCCAGCAGCAGCCGCCCGCGCTCGCCGCCCGACAGCGCCGAGACCGGCGTCCGCGCCTGCTCGGGAAGGAAAAGAAAATCCTTCATGTAGCCGATGACGTGGCGCGGCTGGCCATTGACCCAGACCTGGTCGCCGCGCTGCCCGGTCAGCGTCGCCGAGACGGTCGCCGAGGGGTCCAGCGCCTCGCGCCGCTGGTCCAGCGTCACCATCTGCAGGTTGGTGCCGAGCCGGATCTCGCCGGCATCGGGCGCCAGCACGCCGGTCAGCATCGACAGCAGCGTGGTCTTGCCCGCCCCGTTCGGCCCGACGATGCCGACCCGGTCGCCGCGCAGGATGCGCGTCGAGAAATCCTGCACCACGGCGCGGTCGCCGTAGAATTTCGAGATGGCCTCGGCCGAGACCACCTGGCTGCCGGAGCCCTCGCCCTCGGCCGCCGCCATGCGCACCCCGCCCTGGGCGGCGCGGCGGTCGCGGCGCTGCTGGCGCAGGCCCGCCAGCTCGGCGACGCGGCGGACATTGCGCTTGCGCCGGGCGGTGACGCCGTAGCGCATCCAGTCCTCTTCCCGCGCGATCTGCCGGTCGAGCTTGTGCGCCTCCTTCTCCTCCTGATCGAGCACCTCGTCGCGCCAGGTCTCGAAATGGGCAAAGCCGCGGGCGAGACGCCGGGTGACGCCGCGGTCGAGCCAGACCATCTCCCGCGTCATCGTCTCGAGGAAGCGCCGGTCATGGCTGATCAGGACCAGCGCCGAGCGCATCGAGGCGATCTCCTGCTCCAGCCATTCGATGGCGGGCAGGTCCAGGTGGTTGGTCGGCTCGTCCAGCAGCAGGATGTCGGGGCTGGGGGCCAGAGCGCGGGCCAGCGCCGCCCGCCGCGCCTCGCCGCCGGACAGGTTCTTCGGCAGCTCCTCGCCGGTCAGGCCGAGCTGCTCCAGCAGGTAATGCGCGCGGTATTCGTCGTCGCCCTCGCCCAGCCCGGCCATCACATAGGCCATGACAGTGGCGTAGGATGACAGGTCGGGCTCCTGCTCCAGGTAGCGCCAGGTGGCGCCGGGCTGGACGAAGCGGCTGCCGCTGTCGGGCTGCACCAGCCCGGCCGCGATCTTCAGCAGGGTCGACTTGCCAGAGCCGTTGCGGCCGATCAGCGCCACCCGCTCGCCGGGCGCGACCGACAGCGTGGCGCCGGACAGCAGCGGCGTGGTGCCGAAGCCGAGGCGGGTGTCCTGGAGCAGCAGAAGGGGGGGAGCGGCCATGCGGCTCCGTGGCGCCCGCGGCCCGCTGCGTCAAGCGGAAGCGGCATGGCCGCGCGTGAAAACCGCGCGGCAATCCGGCGCAAAGCGGCATTTTTCGCCGCCTGCGCCATGGTCAGCGCCACCCTTCGCGGGCAAGACTGCGCCCAGATCAAGATCCAGAAGGAGCGCCCGGGTGGAAGAGGTGGACTGCATCGTCGTCGGCGCTGGCGTCGTCGGCCTGGCCGTGGCCCGCGACCTGGCGCTGGCCGGGCGCGAGGTGCTGGTGCTGGAGGCCGCCGAGGGCATCGGCACCGAGACCTCCTCGCGCAACAGCGAGGTGATCCATGCCGGCATCTACTACCCGAAGGACAGCCTGATGGCGCGCGCCTGCGTCGAGGGCAAGCAGCGCCTCTACGCCTATTGCGCCGAGCGCGGCGTGCCGCACGCCAATTGCGGCAAGCTGATCGTGGCGACCGACGCCGAGGAGCGCGGCAAGCTGGCCTCGATCCAGGCGCGGGCCGCCGCCAATGGCGTGCCCGACCTGCGGCTGGTCGAGGCCGCCGAGGCGCTGGACATGGAGCCGGCGCTGAACTGCACCGCCGCGCTGCTGTCGCCATCGACCGGCATCATCGACAGCCATGCCTATATGCTGTCGCTGCAGGGCGATGCCGAGAATGCCGGCGCCACCTTCGTCTTCCACAGCCCGGTCCTCGGCGGCCGGCTGATCGACGAGGGCGCCGAGCTCGAGATCGGCGGCGCCGAGCCGATGTCGCTGCGCTGCCGGCTGCTGGTCAATGCCGCCGGGCTGCATGCGCAGCGCCTGGCCGGCCAGCTGCAGGGCATGCCGGCCGCGCACGTGCCGCCGACCTTCTTCGCCAAGGGCAACTATTTCACCCTGGCCGGGCGCTCGCCTTTCTCGCGGCTGATCTATCCGGTGCCGGTGCCCGGCGGGCTCGGCACCCACCTGACCATCGACCTCGGCGGGCAATGCCGCTTCGGCCCCGATGTCGAATGGATCGACAGCGTCGCCTACGAGGTCGATCCGCGCCGCGGCGACGGCTTCTACGCCGCCATCCGCCGCTACTGGCCCGGCCTGCCGGAAGGCGCGCTGCAGCCGGGCTATTCCGGCATCCGGCCGAAGACCGTGGGGCCCGGCCAGCCGGGGCAGGATTTCGTCATCCAGGGGCCGGCGGTGCATGGCCGCGCCGGGCTGATCAACCTGTTCGGCATCGAGAGCCCGGGGCTGACCGCCTCGCTCGCCCTGGCCGGCATGGTGCGCGACCTGGCCGCCTGACCCCTGCCCCACGCCGAGTTGCAGCCGGGGGCGCTTGCGAAACGCCCTGGTTCGCGCTGTACAGGCGGGGAGATGACGGGATCGCAAGGTTTGATGGGTGCGCGCGGCGGCTTGCAGCCCGGGCTGCAGAGCTTCGGCGGCTATGAGCTGGACTTCGTCCCGGCCGAGGGCGAGGCCGAGGGCCAGCTGGTCATCGCCGCCACCGGGCTGCATGCCGCCGGGGCGCCGATCACGGTCTTCGACTACCGCAATTCGCTGATGGCGCGGCCCGGCCTGGACCGGGTCTTCCTGCGCGACCAGAAGCAGAGCTGGTACAATGCCGAGGAGGGCTGGGACGCGCTGGTCGCCGCGCTGCGCGGGCTGGTCGCCGCCGGCGGCTACCGCCAGGTCACCATCCTCGGCGTCAGCATGGGCGGCTATGGCGCGCTGCTGCTGGCCGCCACCCTGCCCGAGGCGCGGGTGCTGGCCCTCTCCCCCTCCTTCACCACCGACAGCGCCCCCTTCGGCCGCGGCATCATCCGCTATCCCCAGTGGTTCGACGACGGCCACCCGGCGCCGCGGCCACGGGCGGAGCTCACCGGCGACCCGGCGCGGCTGCTCTGCCTGTTCGGCGACCGCGACGTCTGGGACGTGGTCAATGCCCGCGCCTTCTTCGACGCCGGCTGGCCGCAGGTTTTCTTCTGCGCCGACGGGTCGCATGAACTGGGTGTCTATCTGAAGCAGGCAGGGCGCTTCGCCCGGGTCATGGACCGGCTGCTGCAGGGCGCGCCGATGACCGCGGTCGCCGCCGCGGCCGGCGCCTACCTGGCCTTCAGCCATTGCCAGGCCTTCGCCCTGCTGGCGGCACGCCGCGCGCTCTATGCCGGCGAGCTCGAGGCGGCCGACCGCTTCCTGCACTATGCCCGGCAGGCGCCGACCACGCCGGCGCCGCGCAGCCTGGCGCTGCTCGGGCAGCTGCGCGACGGGCTGGCGCCGCCGACGCGCGACGCCGCCCAGGCCTTCCTCGCCGATCCGGGCGCTGCCGTGCCGCTGCCCGCCGGCGATGGCTGGGAGGCGACATTGTCCAGCCCGGAGGCGCGGGCCATCGGCGCCTCGGTCCAGGCCGGGCCGCTGGCGCTGCTGCGGATCCGGCCGGCGGCGCCGCTGGCCGGGGAGGCCGCCGAGATCGGCAAGCTGCGGCTGCGGCTGCGCTTCGCGGTGCCGCCTGCGGCCAGCGCCGGCAGTGGCGCCATCAGCGCCTATGCCGCCGAGCCCGGCGCCCGGCCGCGGCTGCTGGCCCGCGCCGAGGACCCCGCCCAGCCGCTGGGCGTCGACGTGCCCTTCCGCGACGGCGAGGCGCTGCTGCTGCTGCAGCGGCCCTGCTTCTACTCGATGTTCGATGCCGGGGCGGGGGCGCTGCGCACGCCCTGGTCGATGCGGCTGTTCAAGCTGACGCTGAAGCCGCTGCCGCTGCCCAAGGCAGCGTGAGGAACGGGGCGCCGCGCGGCGCCCCGTTCCGGATCAGGCTGGTTGGATCAGGGCCGGCCAGCGGGCGGCAGGCTTTCGCCCACCAGGCTGTCGCCCACCAGGCTGTCGCCGGCCGGCACCTGGGTATTCAGGTCGCCGGTGCCGAACCAGCGCGTCCGCACCGTCCGGTAATAGGCTTCCATATCGTACTGGGCCACCGGCAGCGCCAGGTCGCGGGCCGTCAGCCGGCCGACCGAGCCGGCCAGGTTGTAGCTGGCGGTCACGACGTTGGCCAAGGCCTGCACCAGGCTGACGCGGGCGTTCAGCAGCTCCTGCTCGGCGTTCAGCACGTCAAGCGTGGTGCGGCTGCCGACCACCGCCTCGCGCTGCACGCCGTCCAGCGCGATCTCGGCGGCGCGGATCTGCGCGCGGACGCTGTCGACCTGGGCGCGGGCGGATTGCAGCGTCTCCCAGGCCTGGGTCGCCTGCTGCATCACCTGGCGGCGGTTGTCGTCGACCACCTGACGATAGCGCTGCGCATCCTGCCGCGCCTGGCGGACGGCCGAATGCTCGGCGCCGCCCTGGTACAGCGGGACCGAGAGGTTCGCCGTGATCTGCTGGCCGGTGCCGCGCACATGCGGCGAGGTGGAATTGTCGCTGCGGAAGGCCTGGGCCTGGACGCTGACCGTCGGCAGCAGCGCCGACATCTGCACGTCGATGGCGTCGCGCGCCGCCGATTCATCGAACAGCGCCGCGACCACCGCCGGGTTGTTGCGCATGGCCAGGTCGGCCGCTTCGCGTGCATCCTTCACCGGCATGGTCAGCGGCTGCGGCGCCGTCAGCCGCTCCGGCGACAGGCCCGTCGTGCGGCGGAAGGTGGCGCGGCTGGTCTGCAGGTTGCCTTCGGCGCTGGCGCGGGACGCCCGGGCGCCGGCCAGCCGGCTTTCCGCCTGGGCGACGTCGGTGCGGGTGATCTCGCCGACGCGGAAACGCTCGTTGGTGGCGTCCAGCTGGCGCTGCAGCACCTGGATATTGTTGACGTTGAGCCGCAGCGTCTCCTGGTCGCGGATCACCGCGACATAGGAAGACACCGTGTCCGACAGCACCTGCTGCTCGGCCGAGAGCAGGCGCGCGCGCTGCGCCAGCACCTGGTTCTCGGCCCGCTGGGTCGAGGCGACCGTGCGGCCGCCATTGTACAGCTGCTGGGTGACGGTGGCGTTGACGCCGGCGGTCTGCCGGTCGGCATCGGCATAGATGCCCCGCGAGCGGCTGTTGCCGCTGACATAGCCGGTATTGCCGGCGACCACGACCGACGGCCGCCAGCCGGACAGCGCCTGCGGCACGTTCTCGTCCACCACCCGCAGCTGCGCGCGCGCCGTCTGCAGGGTCGGGTTGTTGGCATAGGCCTGGCTGAGGGCTTCCTGCAGCGACTGGGCCCAGCCGGAAGCGGGGGCCAGGGCGGCGGGCGCCAGCACGGTCGCGGCGAGCAGCGCCTGACGCAGCAGCCCCTGACGGAGCGACGCCGGGCGGGGAGGCAAGGGGTTCATCGACCGCGGTCTTTCAGCGAGGAGAGAGAGTAGGGCAGCGGAGAGACAAGGCGGGTCACCTGCCCGGCAAGCCCATCGGCGATGGCGCCGTGGCCGAGGGCGTCAGCCCATCCGCCCAGATATTGCCGGGCTCGGGCCGCAGCGGCTCGCCCAGGCCCGGCGTGCCGCGGATGGCATCGACCGTGCCGCCCGAGGGCAGCGCCGCCGCATCGGTGGTGGCGGCGGGCGAGGCGCCGGCGCAGCCGGCCAGCAGCGGCAGCAGCAGCGCCACCGGCAGCAGCCGCGGCCCCGCCCAAGCTGGCAGGCTGGCCGTCAGGAAGCGAAGCGCCACAGCCGGCGCCGGGGGCGAAAGACGCATGCGGGATGGATCCTCAGTAGAAAGTGGCAGCGCCGGGCTTGGCGACGGCGCAGGACAGGAATCCCCGCACCGCATTGTTCACCTCGCCCGACAGGGTGAATTCGGCTTCTCCGCGCAGCCACTCGTAGAGGAAGCCGCCTATCAGAGCGTGTAGAAACAGCGCCGCGCGCTCCGGGCTCCAGGCCTCGGACATCTCGCCCATCTCGGCGGCGCGCTGGAACTGCTCGCGCAGCTTGGCGCGCACCTGCTGGTCGGCCTCGCGCCGCCGTTGCAGGGCGGGCGCCATCTCGGCAACATACTCGCAGCGCTGCAGCATGATGGTCAGCAACCGGCGGCGGCGCGGGTTTTCTTCCAGGTCGACCATGGCGCCGGTGATGGCGTCGGCCATGTGGCGCAGCGGGGAATTGGTCGTGCCATTGCACAGCAGCCGGCGCTTCAGCTCGTCCTGCAGCAGCAGCAGCCGCTCGTCCAGCGCCAGGAACAGGCCGAGCTTGTCACGGAAATGCCAATGCACCGCCCCCCTGGTGCAACCGGCGACGCGCGCCACTTCATCCAGCGACGCCCGTGCCACACCACGCTCGAGGAACACCTGCTCGGCCGCGTCGAGCAGCGCCTCGCGCGTTTCATCGGCTTCCTGCTTGGTGCGACGCGCCATTTCCACCTTGCGGCAAGGTAATCCTCGGCTTTATATACATACGCGAAGGTATCTTTACAAGCCGCAGCCTGCGCCGCGGATCGCATCTCTGGAGGTTCCATGCAGCTCCTGCACCGCCGCGGGATGGCCGCACTTGGCCTGTTCCTGCTGTCCGCGCCCCTGCTTGCCACGGCGTCCTTCGCCCAGGCGCCCGGCGGCCAGGCCCCCGCCGTCGGCGTGGCCCCCGTGACGCGCACCCCGGTGACCGAGACCAACGAATTCATCGGCCGCATCGACGCGCCGCAGCGCGTCGACCTGATGCCGCGCCTGACCGCCTTCCTGGAGAAGCGCGAATTCGAGGAAGGCACCGAGGTCCGCCAGGGCGACCTGCTGTTCCGGCTGGAGCGCGGGCCCTTCGAGGCGCAGCTGCAGATCGCCCGCGCCTCGGCCGCCGAGGCCGATGCCCAGCTGCAGAACGCGAACATCACCCTGAGCCGCGCCCAGGCGCTGCTGAACACGGTGGCCGGCCAGCGCTCCAACGTCGACACGGCGCTGGCCGCGCAGCGCAGCGCCCAGGCGCAGCTGCTCTCCTCCCAGGCCTCGGTCCGCCAGGCGCAGATCAACCTGGACTACACTGAGATCCGCGCGCCCGTGACCGGCCGCATCGGCCGCGCGGCGCTGACCCAGGGCAATGTGGTCACCCCCTCCTCCGGGGCGCTGGCGACCATCGTCAGCCAGGACCCGATGTATGTCAGCTTCACCGTGCCGATGCGCACCCTGGTCGATGTCCGGGCGCGCTATGCCGAGCGCGGCGGGCTGAACGCGGTGAAGCTGCGGCTGCGGCTGCCCGGCGGGCGCAGCTATGGCGAGACCGGCACGCTGAACTTCGTCGACATCGATGTCGGCCGCGACACCGACAGCGTGCTGCTGCGCGGCACCATCCCCAACCCGCAGGCGCCCGGCGGCTATCGCGAGCTGACCGCCAACCAGATCGTCAACGTGGTGGTTGAGGCGGTGGAGCCGGTGCAGATGCTGACCATCTCCCGCGCCGCGGTGCTGAGCGACGCCCGCGGCGACTTCGTCTATGTCATCGCCGCCGAGAACAAGGCGGAGCGCCGCACCGTGCGGATGGGCCGGCAGTCGACGCCGGAGCGCGCGGTCATCGAGGACGGGCTGCGCGAGGGCGAGAACGTGGTGGTCGACGGGCTGCAGCGGGTCCGCCCGGGCCAGCCGGTGAACCCCTCCCCCGCCAATGGGCCTGCCAATGCCCCGGGCAACGCCCCGGGCAATGCCCCGGGCAACGGCGCCGCCCGCCCCGCCCAGGGGGGCTGAGGCCTTGTTCTCCGCCATCTTCGTCAACCGCCCGCGCCTGGCGGTGGTCATCGCGATCGTCATGACGATCGCCGGCGCCCTGTCGATGACGCGCATCCCGGTGTCGCAGTTCCCCGACATCGTGCCGCCGCAGGTGCAGGTCAGCGCCACCTATCCCGGCGCCTCCGCCGAGGTGGTCGAGGCCGCCGTCGCCCAGCCGCTCGAGGCGCAGATCGTCGGCGTCGACAAGTCGATCTACCTGAAGAGCAACAGCGGCTCCGACGGCAGCTACTCGCTGATCGTCAGCTTCGAGCTCGGCACCAACCCCGACATCAACACCGTCAACGTCAACAACCGCGTCCAGGCGGCGATGGCGCTGATGCCCTCCGAGGTGCAGGCCCAGGGCATCCGGGTGGAGAAGCGCTCCTCCTCGATCCTGCAGGTGCTGTTCCTCTATGCCGACCGGCCGGAGCGCGGCTACGACCCGCTGTACCTGACCAACTACGCCACGCTGAACGTGCTGGACGAGCTGTCGCGGACGCCGGGCGTCGGTTCCGCCTCGCTGTTCAGCCGGCAGAACTACGCGATGCGCATCTGGTTCGACACGCAGCGCCTGGTCAGCCTGAACCTGACGCCCTCCGACGTCGCCGCCGCCATCCGCGCGCAGAACGTGCAGGCCCCGGCCGGGCGCCTGGGCGCCGAGCCGGTGCCGAACAACCAGCAGACCCAGCTGAACGTGCAGACCCAGGGCCGGCTGGCCAGCCCCGAGCAGTTCGGCAACATCGTGCTGCGCGCCAATCCGGACGGCTCGGTGCTGCGCGTGCGCGACGTCGCCCGCGTCGAGATCGGCGCGCAGAACCAGGACAGCCGCACCCGGCTGAACGGCCAGGACGGCGTCGGCATCGGCATCTACCTGGCCCCCGGCGCCAATGCGGTGCAGACCGCCGGGGCGATCGAGGCGACGCTGAACCGGGTGCGCGCGCGCATGCCGGAGGGCATGACGGTCCGCCCGGTCTTCGACACCACCATCTTCGTCAACGACACCATCAAGGAGGTCATCAAGACCCTGGTCGAGGCCTTCGTGCTGGTGGCCGTGGTGGTGTTCCTGTTCCTCGGCAACCTGCGCGCCACCTTCATCCCGATCATCGCCGTGCCGGTCAGCCTGATCGGCACCTTCGCGGTGCTGCTGGTGATGGGCTACTCGGCCAACACCGTCTCCCTGCTGGCCATGGTGCTGGCGATCGGCATCGTCGTCGACGACGCCATCGTGGTGGTGGAGAATGTCGAGCGGGTGATGGAGGAGGAGCCGGACCTGACCCCGGCGGAGGCCACCAAGAAGGCGATGGCGCAGATCACCGGGCCGATCATCGCGATCACCCTGGTGCTGCTGTCGGTCTTCGTGCCGATCGGCTTCATCCCCGGCCTGTCCGGCGTGCTGTTCCGCCAGTTCGCGGTGACCATCAGCGCCGCGATGGTGATCTCGGCGATCAACGCGCTGACCCTCTCGCCCGCGCTCTGCGCCGTCTTCCTGCGCCATAGCGGGCCGAAGAAGGGCATCATGGCCTGGGTGTCGCGGCGCATCGACAATGTGCGCGACGGCTATGCCAGCCTGGTGCGGCGGCTGCTGCGGCTCGGCATCATCGCCATCCTGCTGGTCGGCGCCTTCGGCTTCGGCGCCTTCACCATCGCCACCCGCATCCCGGCCGGCTTCCTGCCCTCCGAGGACCAGGGCGCCTTCATCATCGCCTTCCAGCTGCCCGACGGCGCCTCCGTCGCCCGCACCAGCGAGGTGGTGGCGCAGATGGAGCAGCGGCTGAAGCAGATGCCGCAGGTGCGCGACGCCGTCTCGATCATCGGCTTCTCGCTGCTCGACAGCGGCAACAGCTCCTCGGCCGGCACCATGTTCGTGCAGCTGAAGGAATTCGCCCAGCGCACCGGCCCGGGCGACAATGTGCAGGCGCTGATCGGCAGCATCTTCGGCCAGAGCCAGCAGATCCGCGAGGCGCAGATCATCCCGATCAACCTGCCGCCGATCATCGGCCTGTCGACCGGCGGCGGCTTCGAATACCAGCTGGAGAGCCTGACCGGCGCCAACCCGACCGACATGGCCGGCGTGCTCGGCGCGCTGCTCGGCGCGGCCAACCAGGATCCGGCGCTGGCCCAGGTCTTCTCGACCTTCAGCGCCCGCTCGCCCTCGGTCTATCTCGACATCGACCGCGACAAGGCGCAGGCGCTGGGCCTGTCGATGACCGATGTCTTCTCGACGCTACAGGCCACGCTCGGCAGCAGCTTCGTCAACAACTTCAACCTCTATGGCCGCACCTGGCAGGTGCAGATCCAGGGCGAGGCGGCCGACCGCCGCGACATCACCGGCCTGTGGAAGATCGAGATCCGCAACAGCCGCGGCGTCATGGTGCCGCTGCGCTCGATCGCCTCCGAGCGCACCGTCGTCGGGCCGCAGTTCATCACCCGCTACAACAACTACCGCTCGATCACGGTCAGCGGCTCGCCCAAGCCCGGCGTCTCCTCGGGCGACGCCATGGCGGCGATGTCGCGGCTGTCGAATGACAGCCTGCCCAACGGCTACACCTTCGAATGGACCGGCACCTCCTTCCAGGAGCAGCGGGCGGCCGGCCAGACCGGCGCCATCCTGGCGCTGGCCGTGCTCTTCGCCTTCCTGTTCCTGGTCGGCCTGTACGAGAGCTGGGTGATCCCCATTCCCGTGCTGCTCTCGGTCACCGTGGGTGTGCTCGGCGCGGTCGGCGCACTGTTCGTGGCCGGCATGCCGATGGACCTCTACGCCCAGATCGGCCTGATCGTGCTGATCGCGCTGGCGGCGAAGAACGGCATCCTGATCGTCGAATTCGCGAAGGAACAACGCGAGGCCGGGCTCAGCATCGTCGAGGCGGCGGCGCAGGGGGCGAAGCTGCGCTTCCGCGCGGTGATGATGACCTCGATCGCCTTCATCCTCGGCCTGGTGCCGCTGGTCTGGGCCAGCGGCGCCTCGATGCTGGCGCGGCGCGCGGTCTCCACCCCGGTCTTCGCCGGCATGATCGCGGCGTCGACCATCGGCATCTTCATGATCCCGATGCTCTATGTCGTGTTCCAGCGGATGCGCGAGGCGACGCATCGCCGCTTCAACCGTGGCCACCACGCCAAGCCCGAGGAGAAGGTGGCGGCGCCGCATTGAGGCGGCCGGCATCGAGCCGGCAGCGCAAGCTTCGCCAGGCGGAACATCAGCTTCCGCGCATTGAGGCCGGCGGCCGGCGCTGCTAAGGCTGACACCAACAAGCCCGGGGGAATAATCTTCCCCCGGGTTTTTTTGCGTCTTTTTCCTGCCCGGGCCCGGCCTGCGGCAGCGTCAGGAGTTCCCGCCATGGCCGCCACCCCGCATCGGATCGTCATCGTCGGCGGTGGCGCCGGCGGCGTTCACCTGGCGACGCGGCTGGGCCGGCGCCTGGGCCGCCAGGGCCGCGCCGAGATCCTGCTGGTCGACCGCGACGCCAGCCATATCTGGAAGCCCCGCCTGCACGAGGTGGCCGCCGGCACCCTCGATTCCGGCCAGGAGCAGGTCAGCTTCGTGGTCCAGGCCAGCCGCCACCATTTCCGCTACTGGCCCGGCGAGATGCGCGGGCTGGACCGGACGCGGAAGGTGATCCAGCTCGGCGCCCTGGCCGACCGGAACGGCGCCGAGGTGCTGCCCGCCCGCGCGCTGTCCTACGACACGCTGGTCATCGCGGTGGGCAGCCGGGCCAATGACTTCGGCATCCCCGGCGTGCGCGAGCACTGCTCCTTCATCGACAGCCGCGACCAGGCGGAGGAGTTCAACGCGGCGCTGCGCAACCAGGTGCTGCGCTGCCTTTCGGGCCCCGACGCGGCGACGCTGGACATCGCCATCGTCGGCGCCGGGGCGACCGGCGTCGAGCTCTCGGCCGAGATCAACACGGCGCTGGACTTCGCCGCCGGCTATGGCGTCGGCGACATCCGCCGCCGGCTGCGGCTGACCCTGATCGAGACGGCGCCGCGCATCCTGGGCGCCCTGCCGGAGCGGGTGGCCGATGCCGCGCAGAAGGAGCTGCGCAAGCAGGGGGTGACGGTGCTGACCGGCGCCCAGGTGGTGGCGGTGGATGCCGCGGCCATGCATCTGAAGGATGGCCGCAGCATCCCGGCGCCGCTGAAGGTCTGGGCCGCCGGCATCCAGGCGCCGGCCTTCCTCGCCGAGCTCGACGGGCTGGAGAGCGTGCGCAGCCGCCAGCTGGTGGTGCGCCCGACCCTGCAGACCACCCGCGACGACCATGTCTTTGCCCTCGGCGACTGTTCCTTTCTGTTGCCTGAGGGCGAGAAGGTGCCGATGGCCGCCACGGCCCAGGTGGCGCAGCAGCAGGCGGAGCAGCTCGCGCGCGGGCTGGAGGCCATGCTGGACGGCAAGAAGCTGCCGGAATTCCGCTACAAGCATGGCGGCGCGCTGGTGGCGCTGGGCCATTACAACGCCTTCGGCAGCCTGGGGCGCCTGGGGCTGCTGGGCGACGGCACCTTCATCCAGGGCCGCTTCGCGCAATGGACCTATGTGTCGCTCTATCGCCGGCACCAGCTCGGGCTCTACGGCTTCTGGCGCTCGCTGATGTTCTGGCTGGCCGACCTGCTGCGCAAGGGCCATGCCCCCCGCGTCAAGGTCGACTAATCGGCGCAGACGGTGACCGGGGCCATCGACATGGCCTCGCCGCCGAAGCCCGGGGTGACGCGCATCTCGACCCGGGTTCGGGTGCAGGGGCGGCCATCGCGGCCGCGCGGGGCGCGGCGGGCAGCGCGCTCGGCCGGGGTGGCGCAGGCCTGCTCGCGCAGCCAGCGCTGCGCCTCGGCCTGGCCATCGACCCGCTGCCGGCGGCGGTAGCGCGACTGGTAGCGGCGCTGGTCCTCGGCCGACAGCGTCTCGAAGCGGCAATCGCCAGCGGCGGCCGGCAGCGTCGCCGGGCTGCCCAGCAGCGTGCCGGCCAGGACCAGCAGGGCGACGGAAGGGTAGGGCATGGCGCGGCGGTTCTCCGGCGGCGAGGCCCGCCAGCCTGCCGGGCAGCGGGCCAGCGCGGAACCGCCCCCTGCCCCGCCGCCGCGTCACGCTTGCGCGACAGCCGCGGTTTCCAGGCCGAAGCCTTCGTCGATCCAGCCGGTGACGCCGCCGATCATCAGCTTCACCGGCCGCCCCAGCCGCGCCAGCCGCAGCGCGCCGCGATCCGCCCCGTTGCAATGCGGCCCGGCGCAATAGACGACGAACAGCGTGTCGGCAGGGTGGCCTTGCAGGCTTTCGGTCGTGATCGCCGCATGCGGCAGGTTCACCGCGCCCGGCACATGGCCGCGAGCAAAAGCCTTGGGGCCGCGGACATCGAGCAGCACGAAGCCGGCCGCGCCAGAGGCCATGGCGGCCGAGACATCGGCGCAATCGGTCTCCAGCGACAGGCGCTTTTCGAAATGCGCCTCGGCTTCGGCAGACGGCGCGGCGGGGATGGCGGTGACGCTGTTCATGGCGCGGTGGCTCCTGTTGACGCCGCAGATCCTGCCGTGTCGAAGGTCCCGCTGGTGAGTGGCAGGAATGCCGCCTATGGTCCGGATCATGCCAGAGATGCCGTTCAACGATCGCGTCGTGGTGCTGGCCTATGACGGGCTCTGCACCTTCGAGTTCGGCTGCGCGGTGGAGGTCTTCGCCCTGCCCCGCCCGGAATTCGGCGCCGACTGGTATCGCTGCGCCGTGGCCAGCCTGGAGCCCGGCCCGCTGCGCGCCCAGGGCGGCATCCGCGTCATGGCTGATGGCGGGGCGGAGCTGCTGCGGGATGCCGGCACCATCATCATCCCCGGCTGGCGCGGGGTCGAGGAACCCGTGCCCGAGGCGCTTTGCGCGGCGCTGCGGGAAGCGCATGGCAAGGGCGCCCGCATTCTGTCGCTGTGTTCCGGCGCCTTCGTCCTGGCGGCCGCCGGCCTGCTGGAAGGGCGGCGCGCCACCACCCATTGGCGCTACTTCCCGGCGCTGGCGGCGAGGTACCCGGGCCTGACCCTGGTGCCCGATGTTCTCTATGTCGACGAAGGTTCCGTCCTGACCGCGGCCGGCAGCGCTGCCGGGCTGGACCTTTGCCTGCACCTGATCCGCCGCGACTTCGGCGCGCAGAAGGCCAATGCCGTGGCGCGCCGCCTGGTGATCCCGCCGCAGCGCCAGGGCGGCCAGGCGCAATTCGTCGAGCGCCCGGTGCCCCCCGCCCGCGGTGGCGGCAGCCTGCTGGCGCCCTTGCTCGACCGGGTGCGCGGGTCCTTGATGGAGGAGTGGGACAT
Organism: Roseomonas sp. 18066; assembly: GCF_902706185.1. Taxonomy (GTDB): domain Bacteria; phylum Pseudomonadota; class Alphaproteobacteria; order Acetobacterales; family Acetobacteraceae; genus Pseudoroseomonas. The sequence continues at coordinate 27,401 of NZ_CACSJM010000041.1, forward strand.
CGCCCGCATGGCGAGCACCGCGGCGCTCAGCCCGCGCGGCCTGCACCGGCATTTCCGCGCGACGCTCGGACAAAGCCCCGGCGCCTGGCTGCTGGCCGAGCGTGTCGCCCAGGCCCGCGCGCTGCTGGAAGCCGGCCGCCCCGTGCAGCTGGTCACCGAGGCCTGCGGCTTCGGCAGCGCGCTCGCGATGCGGCAGCAGTTCAAGGCGGCGGTGGGGGTGACCCCCTCCGCCTATCGCGCCCGCTTCAGCCTCAGCCCGTGAAGACCACGGTCTTGTTGCCGTTCAGGATGATGCGGTCTTCCAGGTAGAAGGAAATCGCGCGGGCGAGGACGCGGCGCTCGATGTCGCGGCCCTTGCGGATCAGGTCCTCGGCGGTGTCGGCATGGCTGATGCGCTCGACGTCCTGCTCGATGATCGGGCCTTCGTCGAGATCGGCGGTGACGAAATGCGCCGTCGCCCCGATCAGCTTCACGCCGCGGGCATGCGCCTGGTGATAGGGCCGCGCGCCCTTGAAGCCGGGCAGGAAGGAATGGTGGATGTTGATGCAGCGGCCCGGCAGCTTGGCCGCCAGCCCGTCCGACAGCACCTGCATGTAGCGGGCCAGCACCATCAGGTCGGAGCCGCTCTCCTGGAACAGGCGCCAGATCTCGGCCTCCTGCTCCATCTTGGTCGCCCGCGTCACGGCCAGGTGGTGGAAGGGCACGCCGGTGAAGTCGAGATGCGCATAGGTCTCCAGCGGATGGTTGGAGACGATGCCGGACAGCTCCATCGGCAGCTCGCCGATGCGCCAGCGATACAGCAGGTCGGCCAGGCAATGGTCGAACTTGCTGACCAGCAGCATGACCCGCCGCTTCGCCCCGCGCGGCCGCAGCGTCCAGGCCATGCCGAAGCGGGTGGCGACCGGCGTCACCGCCTGCTGCAGCGCCGCGATGGCGATGTCGGGGGCCACGTCGAAGACCACGCGCATGAAGAAGCGATGCGTCGCCGTGTCGTCGAATTGCTGGGCTTCCAGGATATTGCCGCCGGCCTCGAAGAGCGCGGTCGCCACGGCAGCGACGATGCCCGGACGGTTGGCGCAGTTCAGCGTCAGCACATAAGCAGGGTTGGTCGAGGTCATCGGCGCGTCCGGATCGGTGAAAGCCTGAGCCCAGCGGGTTAGGCCGCGCTGGCCCGCCTGCCAATGGGCGAATTGCGCGGCGCGTGGCATAAGGCGGCGGTGACACTTTTCCCCCCCTCCCCCTGGATCGCCGTGCTCGGCGCCGGCCCCGCCGGCCTGATGGCCGCCGAGACCATTTCGGCCCAAGGCGGCCGCGCCGTGGTCTTCGAGCGGATGCCCTCGCCGGCCCGCAAATTCCTGATGGCCGGGCGCGGCGGGCTGAACCTGACCCATTCCGAGCCGATGCCGGGCTTCTGCCGCCATTACGGCGCGGCCGAACCCGCTTTGGCCGCCGTCGTCGACGCCTTCCCGCCCGCCGCGCTGATGCAATGGGCCGAGGATCTGGGCCAGCCGCTGTTCACCGGCAGCTCCGGCCGGGTGTTTCCGAAGGCGATGAAGGCGTCTCCGCTGTTGCGCGCCTGGCTGGCCCGGCTGGCTGCCCAGGGCGTCGAGCTCCGCACGCGGCATGACTGGCTGGGCTTTTCGACCGATGGCGGGCTGCGCTTCGCCACCCCGGAGGGCGAGATCGCCGCGCATCCGGCCGCCGTGGTGCTGGCCCTCGGCGGCGCCTCCTGGCCGCGGCTCGGCGCCGATGGCGGCTGGGTTTCCTTCCTGTCCGACGTGCCCGTGGCGCCGCTGCGCCCGGCGAATATGGGCTTCCGCATCGACTGGTCGGCGCATCTGGTGGAGCGCTTTGCCGGCACGCCCCTGAAGCGGATTTCCCTGAGCTTCGCCGGCCAGACCCGCCGCGGCGAGGCCATGCTGACCCGCGACGGCATCGAGGGCGGCGCCGTCTATGCCCTGGCCGCACCGCTGCGCGAGGCCATCGCCGCCGAGGGCTCCTGCACCGTCACCCTCGACCTGCGGCCCGACCTGGACGCGGCCGAGGTCGCCCGCCGGCTGGCCGCCCCCCGCCGGGGCCAGTCGCTCTCGGCCTTCCTGCGCAAGGCGGTGGGCCTGGCCCCGGTCGGCATCGCCCTGGTGCAGGAGGCGCTGCATGCCGGCGCCTCGCAGGACGAGCTGCCCGGGCTGGTGAAGGCGATGCCGCTGCGGCTGGTGGCCACCCAGGGGCTGGACCGCGCCATCTCCTCCGCCGGCGGGATTTCTTTCGGTGCCGTCGACCCGCGCTTCATGCTGCGCGACCGGCCCGGGATCTTCGCCGCCGGCGAGATGCTGGACTGGGAGGCGCCGACCGGCGGCTACCTGCTGCAGGCCTGCTTCGCCACCGGCCGCGCCGCCGGGCTTGGCGCCCTGGACTGGCTGGCAGAGATACGGAAAGACGAGGCGCGGAACTTGCTTGGATCGGGCCCGCCATGACCTTCATCCGCCCTGCCGACCCCGCCGACCTGCCCGCCATCACCGCCATCTACGGCCACCACGTGGCCACCGGCCGCGCCTCCTTCGAGATCGCGCCGCCGCCATTGGCAGACATGCAGCGCCGCCATGCTGCCCTGGTCGCGGCCGGAATGCCCTATCTGGTGGCAGAGGTCGACGGCGTGGTGCTCGGCTATGCCTATGCCGGCGCCTATCGCCCGCGCATCGCCTATCGCGACACGGTGGAAAACTCGATCTATGTCGCCGCCGATGCCGCCGGGAAAGGCCTCGGCCGGCTGCTGCTGGCGGCGCTGATCGAGGCCTGCACCGCGCTCGGGCTGCGGCAGATGATCGCGGTGGTGGGCGACAGCGCCAATATCGCCTCGGTGAAGCTGCACGAGGCCGCCGGCTTCCGCCAGGTCGGCGTGCTGCGCGCGGTCGGGCGCAAGCATGGCGAATGGCTCGATTCGGTGCTGCTGCAGCTGCCGCTCGGCGAGGGCGACACCACCCCGCCCGGCGCCGAGCCGGGCTGACCCGGCATGACCCGGCGCCACAGCCTGGCCGGCGGCGAGCGGCATGTCTTCGCCGACCTGCGCGCGCTGCTGGCCGCCGCCTCCCCCCGCCGCTCGGGCGATGAGCTGGCGGGGCTGGCCGCCGAGACCGACGCCCGCCGCGTCGCCGCCCGCATGGCGCTGGCCGACCTGCCGCTGACCGTCTTCCTGAACGAGGCCCTGGTCCCCTACGAGCAGGACGAGGTCACCCGGCTGATCATCGACCGCCACGACGCGGCCGCCTTCGCCCCCGTCCGGTCGATGACCGTCGGCGCCTTCCGCGACTGGCTGCTGTCGCCGGCGGCCGACAGCGCGACGCTGGCCGCCCTGGCCCCGGGCCTGACGCCGGAGATGGTCGCCGCCGTCTCCAAGCTGATGCGCAACCAGGACCTGATGGTGGTGGCGCGGAAATGCCGGGTGGTCACCGCCTTCCGCAACACCATCGGCCTCGAAGGGCGGCTGGCCAGCCGGCTGCAGCCCAACCACCCGACCGACGACCGCGCCGGCATCGCCGCCGCCACCCTGGACGGGCTGCTGCTGGGCAGCGGCGACGCGGTGATCGGCATCAACCCGGCGACCGACAATGTCCCCAACTGCATCGCGCTGGTGGAGATGCTGGACCGGCTGCGCCAGCGCCACGCCATCCCGACGCAGAGCTGCGTGCTGACCCATGTCACCAACACGCTGGAGATGATCAACCGCGGCGCCCCGGTGGACCTGGTGTTCCAGTCGATCGCCGGCACCGAGGCCGCCAATGCCGGCTTCGGCGTTTCTTTGTCAGTTTTAAAGGAAGCCGAGGATGCGGCGCTTTCCCTGAAGCGCGGCACCGTCGGCCAGAACGTCATGTATTTCGAGACCGGCCAGGGGGCCGCGCTCTCGGCCGAGGCGCATCACGGCATCGACCAGCAGACCGTCGAGGTCCGCGCCTATGGCGTCGCCCGCGCCTTCCCGCCGCTGCTGGTCAACACCGTGGTCGGCTTCATCGGCCCGGAATATCTCTATGACGGCAAGCAGATCATCCGCGCGGGGCTCGAAGACCATTGCTGCGGCAAGCTGCTGGGCGTGCCGATGGGCGTCGACGTCTGCTACACCAACCATGCCGAGGCCGACCAGGACGACATGGACACGCTGATGACGCTGCTGGGCAATGCCGGCGTCAGCTTCCTGATCGCGGTGCCGGGCGCCGACGACATCATGCTGAACTACCAGAGCCTGTCCTTCCACGACATCCTGGCGCTGCGCCAGCTGCAATCCCTGCGCCCCGCCCCGGAATTCGAGGCCTGGCTGGCCAGCATGGACATGCTGGAGCCGGATGGCCGGATGCGCGTGCTGGACCCCTCGGCCAGCCGGCTGCTGCCGACGGATTGAGGCGCGGGCGGGCGCTACCCCGCCTCCACCGACGCCACACCCGGCACCACCTTCATCGCCTGGGCCAGCCGTGGCGAGACGTTCCACGACCCGGGCAGCACCACCTCCAGCTCCTGGCTGTCGCCCAGCCGCGGCACCAGGATGACGCGGCCGTGGCCGGGGCCTTCGCGGGTCAGCATCTCGCGCACCGGGTCGATCGCCGCCGGGTCGTCGATGCCCAGCCGCAGCATCTGGCCGATGCCGCTGGCCGCCTTGTCCAGGCTTTCCAGCCCCTGGGCGGTCAGGCGCAGCGTCTCGCCCTCCATCCGCGCCTCGCAGCTGATCAGCACGGCATTGCCCTCGGTCAGCATCGGCCGGACGCGCAGCAGGATCTCGGAGAACAGCGTCACCTCGGTGCTGCCGCTGGCATCCGAGATGCGCAGCCAGGCCATGCGGCTGCCGGTGCGGGTGGTGCGCTCCTTGCTGTTCACCACCGTCCCGGCCAGCTTCAGCAGGCCGACGCCGGCCTCGGCGCGCGCCTGCATCTGGGCGATCGGCGTGACCCGCAGCTTCTTCAGCACCTCGCGATAGGTGTCGAGCGGATGGGCGGAGAGGTGGAAGCCCACCGCCTCGGCCTCCTGGGTCAGGCGCTCCAGCTCCGGCCAGTCGGCGACGGCGGGCATGCGCAGCGGCTCGGGCTTGGCGTCGCCGCCGCCGAACAGGCCGAACTGGCTGGAGGTGCGCGCCTCGGCGGCCGATTGGGCGCGGCGCAGCACCAGCTCGGCCGAGAGGGTCATCTTCGCCCGGTTCGGCTCCAGGCTGTCGAAGGCGCCGGCGCGGGCCAGGTTCTCCAGCTGCATCTTGTTCAGCTGCTTCGGGTCGACGCGGCCGGCGAATTCGGCGACCGAGACGAAGGGCCCGGTCGCGTCGCGGGCGGCGACCAGGTCCTTCATCGCCTGCATGCCGACGCGCTTGACGGCGGCCAGCGCGAAGCGGATCGCCTGCTTGCCCTCGCCCAGCTCCTCCACCTTGAACTCGGCGGCCGAGCGGTTGACGTCGGGCGACAGCACCTTGATGCCGAGGCGCGAGGCCTCCTGCATGTGGCCGGCCAGCTTGTCGGTCTTGTCGAGGTCCAGCGTCATCGAGGCGGCCAGGAAGGCCACCGCGTGGTTCGCCTTCAGATAGGCGGTGTGATAGGCGACCAAGGCATAGGCGGCGGCATGCGACTTGTTGAAGCCGTATTCGGCGAACTTCTCCATCATGTCGAAGATCTCGCCGGCCTTGCCCTGCGGCACGCCGTTCTTCACCGCGCCGTCGACGAAGGTCTTTCGCTGCGCCTCCATCTCGGAGCGGATCTTCTTGCCCATGGCGCGGCGGAGAAGATCGGCGCCGCCGAGGGAATAGCCGGCGACGTCCTGGCTGATCTGCATGACCTGCTCCTGGTAGACCAGGATGCCATAGGTCTCGTCGACCAGGTGCTTCATCGCCGGATGCACCGGCTCCCACTTCTCGCCATGCTTGCGGGCGCAATAGGCCGGGATATTCGCCATCGGCCCCGGGCGGTAGAGCGAGACGGCGGCGATCAGGTCCTCGAAGCGGTCGGGGCGCATCATGCGCAGGCAGTCCCGCATGCCCTGGCCTTCGAACTGGAACACGCCGGCCGAATCGCCGCGGGCCAGCATCTCGTAGGTCTTGCGGTCGTCGAGCGGCAGGCTGGGCAGGTCGATGGGAATGCCCTGCCCGGCCAGGATCTCCACCGCCCGCTGCAGCACGGTCAGCGTCTTCAGGCCGAGGAAGTCGAATTTCACGAGGGTCGCGTTCTCGACGTATTTCATCGAGTACTGCGTCACCAGCATGTCCGACCGCGGATCGCGATACAGAGCGACAATGTCGATCAGCGGCTTGCGGCCGATGACCACGCCGGCGGCATGGGTCGAGGCGTTGCGATACAGCCCCTCGAGCACCAGCGCCGTCTCCATCAGCCGGTCGACGGTCTCGTCGTTCTGCCGCATCTCCTGCAGCCGCGGCTCGCCGTCGATCGCCTGCTGCAGCGTCACCGGCTTGGCCGGGTTGAACGGGATCAGCTCGGCGATCTTGTTGACCTGGCCATAGGGCATGGCCATGACGCGGCCGACGTCGCGCACCACCGCCTTGGCCTGCAGCCGGCCGAAGGTGATGATCTGCGCCACCCGGTCCTCGCCATATTCGCGGCGGACATAGCGGATCACCTCGTCGCGGCGGTCCTGGCAGAAGTCGATGTCAAAATCCGGCATCGAGACGCGCTCGGGGTTGAGGAAGCGCTCGAAGAGCAGGCCGAAGCGCAGCGGATCGAGGTCGGTGATCAGCAGCGCCCAGGCGGCGACCGAGCCGGCGCCCGAGCCACGGCCGGGTCCCACGGGGATGCCTTGCGCCTTCGCCCATTGGATGAAGTCGGCAACGATCAGGAAATAGCCCGAGAAGCCCATCTTCTCGATGACATTGAGCTCGAATTCCAGCCGCTCGCGATAGACCGGGCGCGCCTCCTCGGGCGTGCCCTGGGCCTGCAGCCGGTCCTCGAGGCCACGGCCGGCCATGTCGCGGACGGTCTCGGCCTCGGTCATGCCGGGCTGCACCTTGGGGCAGATCGGCAGCTCGGGCTTGCGGGATTCGGCCATCACAGCGCAGCGGCGGGCGATGGCCAGCGTGTTGTCGCAGGCCTCCGGCAGGTCGGCGAACAGCTTGCGCATCGCCGCGGCCGACTTGAAGTAATGCTCGGGCGTCAGGCGGCGGCGGTCGGTCTCGGCCAGCGTCCGGCCCTCGGCGATGCAGAGCAGCGCGTCATGCGCCTCGTACATCGCGGGCTTGGCGAAATAGATGTCGTTGGCGGCGACGATCGGCAGGGCGGCGCTGTCGGCCAGCGCCACCAGCGCCGGGTCCAGCCCGCGCTCGATGTCGAGCCCGTGCCGTGTCAGCTCCACCGCCAGCCGGTCGCCATAGCCTTCTTTCAATGCGTCCAGCAGCTTCATGGCCGCGTCGCGGCGGCCTTCCACCAAGAGGCGGCCCAGCGGGCCATGCGTGCCGCCGGTGAGCAGAAAAACGCCGGAGGAATGCTGCTGCAGCAGCTCCAGCGTGATCGCCGGCTTGCCGGAGGGGTCGTCGCGCAGAAAGCCTTGCGACGACAGGCGCTGGACGTTCTCCAGCCCCTCGGCGTTCATCGCGAGCGCGATCACCGGGTCGGGGGCCAGGCGCAGCACCTCGGGCCGGTCATCCGCCGCGCCGCGCGACAGGAAAAGCTGGCAGCCCATGATCGGCTGCACGCCCTTGCCGGAGCAGGCCTTGGCGAATTCCAGCGCGCCGAACATGTTGGCGGTGTCGGTCAGCGCCACCGCCGGCATGCCATCCGCTTTCGCCAGCTCCGCCAGCTTCTCCGCCTTGATGGCGCCCTCGGCCAGGGAATAGGCGGAATGGACGTGCAGGTGGACGAAGCTGTCCATGGCGAAGTCTCCTCGGGCAGCCCGGCCGCGCAGCGGGGCCGGTCAGGCGGTGGCGGCCGAGGATACCACGGCCGGCGGGGGCGCGGGCACCGGCTCCGGCGATTTGATGCCATGCACCAGGGTCAGGAGGTAGCGATGGCTGATGCGCCGCCCGGCCTCGGGCCCCGCGATGGTCTCGTGCATCTGGCTTTCCGTGCCCATCCAGGCATCGGGCGGAAAAGCATGGAAGCGGTAGCGCGGCGCGTCCAGCGGGAAGAGGTCGACATCCTTGCGCCGCTTCGGGTGGAAGAAGCCGGTCAGCGGCATGTGGATGGTCTTGGCCTCCGACAGCCAGCAGGCCAGCCAGGAGAAGGTGCTGACCGCCATCACCAGGTGGCGGGCGGCGCGCAGCGTGGCGAAATCCTCCATCACCCCGCGCGAGGGGTGGAATTCCGCGTCAGGGAAGCGGGCCCGCAGCGCCTGGCTATAGGGGTCGTCGCCGATCTGGCCGACGAAGACCGGGCGCCGCTGGGTCTCGCGGACCACCCGCTCGTAGAAGGCGATCGGCAGCGGGCGGTAGTCCTTGTGGCGGCCGCCCAGGATCTCGGCGCCGCGGACATTGATCACCAGGCAGTCGGGGGCGAAGCGCTGCGGCGTGGCCCCCTGGTCGCGGAACAGCGCCTGGGCGGCGGCGCGGGAGGGCATCAGCTCCAGCCGGCAGGCCAGCGCATTGGTCTCGATCCCCTGCAGGTGCCCGAGCTGCCACAGCCGGCGCAGGTTCGCGGGGCTGGGCATATGGCCCTGCAGATAGACCGAGGGCAGCGGCACCGCGCTGTCCTCGTGCAGCAGCCCCCATTCCGGCAGGCTGTCGCCGGTGACCGGCACGCCGAACTCCTCCGCCAGCCGATAGGCGAAGAGGCATTGGAACATCCGGTTGCCGAGCCCGCTGCTGGTCGCCAGCCGCACCACCGGCGGCGGCCGGGGGGCGGCGGGCACGGCTTCAGGCATCGACGACGCGCCCGTCCTTCAGGGTCACCACCCGGTCCATCCGCCGCGCGAGCTCCGGATTGTGGGTGGCGATCAGCGCCCCCACCCCGGCGCCGCGCACCGCCTCCAGCAATTCGGAGAAAACCTTGTCGGAGGTGGCGACATCGAGATTGCCGGTGGGCTCGTCGGCCAGCAGCAGTCCGGGCTTGTTGGCCAGCGCCCGGGCGATGGCCACGCGCTGCTGCTCGCCGCCCGACAGGCGCCCGGGGCGATGGCCCTCGCGGCTGGACAGGCCGAAGCGGGCGAGCAATTCGCGGGCGCGGTCGGCGGCGGGCTTTTCCGCCACGCCGATCGCCATCTGCGGCAGCACGATATTCTCCAGCGCGGTGAATTCGGGCAGCAGGTGGTGGAACTGGTAGACGAAGCCGATGGCCTGGCCACGCAGCGCGCTGCGGGCATCGTCCTTCAGCCCCACGGTGGGCTTGCCGCCGACATGGACCTCGCCGGAATCCGGCCGCTCCAGCAGGCCGGCCAGATGCAGCAGGGTCGACTTGCCGGTGCCGGAGGGGGCGACCAGGGCCACGATCTCGCCGGCCGCGATGGTCAGCTCGGCGCCGGTCAGCACCGGCAGCTCGCCGGCCTCGGTGCGGAAGCGGCGCTGGACATTCTCCAGGCGCAGGCGGATTTCATTCATTGCGCAGCGCCTCGACCGGGTCGGTCTTCGCCGCCCGCCAGGAGGGATAGAGGGTGGCCAGCAGCGACAGGCCCAGGCCCATCAGCACCACCTGCACCACCTCATGCGGGTTCACCACGGCGGGCAGCCGGGTCAGGAAATAGACCTCCGGGCTGAACAGCTGGGTGCCGGTCAGCGATTGCAGCGCCTGGCGGATGCTCTCGATGTTCAGGCAGAAGACCAGGCCCAGGCCGAAGCCGATGCTGGTGCCGAGCACGCCGATCGAGGTGCCGCAGATCAGGAAGATGCGCATCACCGCGCCGCGCGTCGCGCCCATGGTGCGCAGGACGGCGATGTCGCGGCCCTTGTCCTTCACCAGCATGATCAGCGAGGAGACGATGTTGAAGGCCGCCACCACGATGATCAGGGTCAGGATCAGGAACATGACGTTCCGCTCGACCTGGACGGCGGCGAAGAAGGAGGAGTTGGCGTTCTGCCAGTCCAGCACCCGCACCGGGAAGGGCAGCGGCGCGTTCAGGATCTCCCGCGTCACCGCCCGCACGTTGTCGGGATCATGGACGAAGACCTCGATCTGCGAGACCGACTCTTTCATCTGAAAGTAAACCTGCGCGGCGGGCAGCGGCAGGAACACATAAGAACTGTCGTATTCGTTCATGCCGGCTTCGAACAGCGCCACCACCGTATAGGCGCGCAGCCGCGGCACCGTGCCGATCACCGTGCTGCGCCCCTGCGGCGAGACCACGGTGATCTTGCCGCCCACCCCGATGCCCAGCTTCTGCGCCAGGCGGCTGCCGATCATGATGGCGTCGTCGCCCTCGAAGCGGTCCAGGCTGCCGGCACGGATATTGCCCGCCAGCAGCGGCCGGGCGCGCAGGTCCTCGGGCTTGATGCCGCGGGCGATGCCGCCGGTGGCGCCGCCGGCCTCGCTGGTCAGCAGCACCTGGCCCTCGACCAGGGGCGTGGCGCTGGCCACGCCGGCGAGGGCCCGGATATTGGCGGCGATGCTGTCGTAGTCGCGCACGCCGCCAGGCCCGGGGGCGCTGACCGCCAGGTGGCCGTTGAGGCCGAGGATGCGGCCCAGCAGCTCCTGGCGGAAGCCGTTCATCACGCTCATCACGATGATCAGCGTGGCGACGCCGAGGGCGATGCCCACCAGCGAGAAGGTCGCGATCACCGAGACGAAGCGCTCGCCCTTGCGCGCCCGCAGGTAGCGGAACGCGACCTTCCGCTCGAAGGCACCGAACATCAGCGGCTCAGTGCCCGAGGATCTTGGCCAGGGCGACCTCGAGCGAGACCTCCTGGCGCTCGCCGGTGGCGCGGCGCTTCAGCTCGATGATGCCGTTGGCGGCACCCCGCGGGCCGATGATGGCCTGCCAGGGATAGCCGGCGAGATCCGCATCGTTGAACTTCACGCCGGCGCGCTCGCCGCGGTCGTCATAGACGGCGTCGTTCGGCAGGGAGGCATAGAGCTTCTCGCAGAGCGTGTCGCAGCCAAGGTCGCCCGGCTTCAGGTTCAGGATGGCGCAGCGGAACGGCGCCACGGCGTCGGGCCACTTGATGCCGGCCTCGTCGTGGTTGGCCTCGATGATGGCGCCCAGCAGGCGGGAGACGCCGATGCCGTAGCTGCCCATCTGCGGCACCACCGGCTGCCCGTCGGAGCCCGCCACCTGCAGCCCCATCGCGGCGCTGTACTTGGTGCCGAAGAAGAAGATGTGGCCGACCTCGATGCCACGGGCCGAGACCTGGGATTCGGCGCCCAGCGCGTTCCAGGCCGCCTCGTCATGCATCTCGTCGGTGGCGGCGTAGCGGCTGGTCCAGAAATCGACGGTGGGGTCCAGGTCGCCCTCGTAGTCGGGCTTCTGCGCCAGCACGTCGAAGTCCAGCAGGTCCTTGTGCAGGTAGACCTGGCTCTCGCCGGTCTCGGCCAGGATGATGAACTCGTGGGACAGGTCGCCGCCGATCGGGCCGGTATCGGCGCGCATCGGGATGGCCTTCAGCCCCATCCGCGCGAAGGTGCGCAGATAGGCCACGAACATCTTCTTGTAGGAAAGGCGGGCGCTAGCCTCGTCCAGGTCGAAGGAATAGGCGTCCTTCATCAGGAACTCGCGGCCGCGCATCACGCCGAAGCGGGGGCGGATCTCGTCCCGGAACTTCCACTGGATGTGGTAGAGGTTGCGCGGCAGGTCGCGATACGACTTGGCGTAGGTCTTGAAGATGTCGGTGACGACTTCCTCGTTGGTCGGGCCGAACAGCATCTCCCGCTCATGCCGGTCGGTGATGCGCAGCATCTCCTTGCCGTAATCCTCGTAGCGGCCGGACTGCTTCCACAGGTCGGCGCTCTGGATCGTCGGCATCAGGATTTCCTGGCCGCCGGCGGCGTCCTGCTCCTCGCGCACGATCTGGGCGACCTTCTGCAGCACGCGCAGGCCGAGCGGCAGCCAGGCATAGATGCCGGCCGCGGTCTGACGGATCATCCCCGCCCGCAGCATCAGCTTGTGCGAGGCGATGGCGGCCTCGGCGGGGACTTCTTTGAGCGTCGGCAGGAAGGCGCGGGAGAGGCGCAAGGGATCAGCTCCGGTCTGAAACGGCGGGGCGGAAGGTAGTGGGGCGCGGCCGATTGTGCCAGGGGGCGAGCGCGGCGCCACCGCGCGGGCCCGCCAAGCTCTGCCGCAGCGCAGCAAAAATACGTCCGAAAACGTTTGCACGCAATTTTTGGCAAGAATTCCGCGCGGGCCCGCGGCATTTACCTTGTCGGGCCGGGAGCGAAACCATTAGGCTGCCGGAAAGCAAAGAAAAAAAGGGCCGCGCCCGAAGGGTGCGGCCCGAGTTTAGGGAGGAAACGCCAGTCACACGGCAGGAAGAGAACCAGCTCTCTTCCTGTCGATGATGGTGCCCGGCGACCCTTCGCGCTGCAACGCAAAAACACCCCAAAAACGATGAAAAAACGGGCGGTTTTGCCGCTAGCGCGCTTTTATGCGCATTCCTGCATTGATTCGCAGGCAAACAGCCTAATTCCTGGGCATCGCCAGCCAGCCATCGCGGAAGCTCAGCCAGTCGCTCTGCACCACGGCATAGATGCCGAGGAAGACGATGGTCGCCACCAGCGTGGTCCATACCGCCTTGCGCCCCAGCTGCGGCGCCCGCGGCGCGCCGCGCCAGCCACCCGGCGTGACCTCGCCCTCGGCATCGGGCCGCACGCCGATCGGCAGGATGGCGAAGAGCACCGTCCACCAGACCAGGAAATAGACCATCAATCCCGTGAACCAGTTCATCGCCCTGCCCTTTCCCCGCGCCGCGGCGCCGGCAGGGACTTAGGCGCTTCCCGCCGCCCGGGCCAGACCGGGGGCCGGCAGGCCAGCGTGATCACGACCGGCTGAGGCCCGCGCAACCGGCCCCGCGCTGCGCGGTTCCCCTGCCGTCACCGGCCGCGCCCGCGCGGTCTGCCGGCGCCCGCCACCCGTTCCACGG